>NZ_JBEGDG010000031.1:0-38118 GCF_040183165.1 Lysinibacillus zambalensis | reverse complement strand
GGCTAAAACCATCACGTCCTGTGATAACGCCTTTGTGACCAGCATCGTGCTGGCCCGAGACCCTGCAGCGTAGCGGGTGTTTTCTGTGCGAAAGCGTAGTGGTAACGTAGCGGCAGCAAATGTTTTAACTGTGCGAAATCGAAGCGACAGCAACACCAAAAGCGCTCATCGGACGCCCCCAGGAAAGCGTCCAGTCGGAACGGAAATCCACCCCTTGCTTTGCCGGAGAGCAATACTCTGACACCTAAATGTCAAAATAGTTTTCAACAAAAAAAGGAGCCATTTTCGTATGTGATGGCTCCTTCTTCATTATTTAATTATTGTTGAAAGCGTAATTTAAGCACGCTTTTTCCACATCGTGTAGCGTTTCTTTTGCTGGTATTTCGCCTAGGTAAAGTGAAATTGTAACAGGTGCTTTTTCTGCTATACCTTGTTTTGTCAAAATATAATTATTGCCCTTATATGTTAAAAACATATTTTTTACAGGTCTTTTTCCGAAAGTACTAGCAGAAGAATTGAAAAATCCTTTTAATTGACTACAGTATTCCGTGTAGAAATCACTTTTAAAGCCAGTCAGAGCTTCGAATTTTTTACTATCAATAACTTCAGCCTCATTCGCTAGCTCGAAAATTTTAGCTGAAAATTCGGAAAAAACTTCTTTTACTTTTGCACGAATTAATGGTTTTGAATTATAACTGTTTATGTCATCAGAAAGAGTGACTTTACTCATAGAAATAGCCTCCTGCATAAAATCCCTTTAATACATGATAACATAAATGTATAAGAAGGATAAGGGAATTTCAACATATTTAAACAATTATAAGATAATAGCAGTGCTAGAAATAGTGAAAAATAGGTATATTTATACAGTGTGGGTGTTGAAAAGTATTACTTTTATTAGTCGTAAACATGGTACAACATGAGCTCATGAATCATTTTTTTTACTTCCTCTTCGTTAGGAGGGATAGAGCCATTCCATTGTATAACGCCATCTTTTAAGTACTCCGCTGAATAACGTTCGCGTTGATAAAAGAACGAAATGGACCAACCTGGAAGCTGAGAATTTTCAAATAAAGGCTTAAAGCTAAAATGCTGAATCATAACCAAACCCCATTTCTTATATATGTAGTTAATATTATTCAAGGATAGTGGTAATTTTGCAACTCCAAATGTCTTTCTTATCGTAATGAGCTGATAAAAGGATTTGTTTGTTAATAGTTTGCTCCTATGTACGTCCATTTTTTAACTGATTGAAGCTCCTAGCGGAAATCAGTATCTGCAAATTAATGAAGAAGGATAAAAATAGTGAATCATCATACTTTAACAGGGGGTATTTCTTTCGTAGAAAATCATTGCTCTGCTATAATGAGTGCAGCAGGCGACAAAAAACGCCAATAGTGAATACAATTGAAATGAGAGGATACTAATGGATAATTTTCTAGTGACATTAATATTTATGGCAGTCATTGGAGCTGCAATTGGTGGTGTAACGAATCACTTAGCCATCAAAATGCTTTTTCGACCTCACAACGCTATATATATTAAAAATTGGCGAGTACCTTTTACTCCAGGCCTTATTCCAAAACGACGTGACGAATTAGCGAAGCAACTTGGGCTAACAGTTGTAAATTATTTATTAACACCTGAAACTTTTAGAAAGAAATTTTTCTCAAAGGATATTCAGGGAAAGGTAGAACAGTTTGTACAAACAAAAGTAGAAGAAACGATTTTTACAAATGATAAAACAATTCAGGATTGGCTATCATTAGCTGGATTTTCCAATATGCCAGCAACAATTGAACAGAAGGTAGAAGCAATTGTTGAGGGACAATTTGAATCAGTTAAGAATACACTATCTACGAAATCAATTCGTACACTCTTATCAGCAGACATTCAACAAACGATTGATGCAAAGATACCAGTAGCGGTTGATCATATTTTAGAAAAGGGTGAGGATTATTTTTTATCACCCGAGGGCGAACTGACAATTAAGGCGATGATTGATGATTTCTTATCGTCAAAAGGATCACTTGGTGGAATGATTAATATGTTTTTAGGTGATTCTTCATCGCTAGTGGCAAAGGTTCAGCGTGAGCTTGTGAAATTTTTACAGGCGCCAGGAACTTCAACATTACTAACGAAAATTTTTACGCAGGAATTGGAGAAATTAAAAGATCGCCCAGCAATGGATTTCTTACAAGATATTCGCTTTGAAGCTATATTATCGAAATTACAAACTTACGTAAAAGAACAATTAGCAATTGAAGAACGCTTGAATTATCCTATTTCGTATTACTGGCCAGAAGGGAATTCGTGGATGAAGGAAACAGTAATTCCCCAAGTTATTGAAAAAGCTTTTGTAAAAGCTGAAGACAAATTAGAAGATGTATTAAAGCGCTTAAATTTACAAGAAGTAGTACGTGAGCAGGTTGATTCTTTCCCTGTGGAGAAATTAGAGGAGCTTGTACTAGGTATTTCAAAGCGTGAGTTTAAAATGATTACAGTACTTGGTGCAGTTCTTGGTGGATTGATTGGGATTGTGCAAGGATTAATTGTTTACTTTATTTAAAAAGGAGAATTATGTTGATGATTAATATTTACAATGAAATTAATTCGTTAGAGGTAGCTTTTCGTAAAACACCTGAATTTGAAGCTTTGGAAGCAGCAGTGAAAGTTGTTAAGGAAGATGAAGAGGCATTAAATCTATTCAAAAATTTCCGTAAAGTTCAAATTGACCTACAGAAAAAGCAATTAAATGGTGAAGATATTCTTGAAGATGAACTTGTTTATGCACAGAAAGCTGCACAGCTTGCACAGCAAAATACAAAAATTACCGCAATGCTTCAGGCAGAAATGAATTTAAGTAAGATCATCGAAGAGGTAAACAGAATTTTAATAAAACCTATTCAAACATTGTATGAAGAATTTTAACAGCCAAGTTAAGAGTTCTGAAAAAGCGTAGGCATAAAAATACTATTAGTTGCACATATAACAAGTAAGAAGAAAACGTGTTTCCGCAAGTCGGAGCACGTTTTCAATTTATGGCTCACTATCATTGGAGGTTATACTATGCATGTCATCATTGAATGGACTTATAAAGCGAAAAAGGGTGCGGAAACTGTTTTGCGTTCAGAAGAAATGCCAGCAGCTCAAGCATTACTACTTGCAGAGGACATGGAGCGAACAGGGAGAGTAAAATCGCTGCATTGTATCGATCGACAGGATACAAGTTGGTCTTTAAAAGAACTCAAGGCATATTTAAAGGAAATTGACACTGAGCCACACAATATTACAGTTTATTTTGATGGTGGTTTTGATCGTGCAACATATCAATCGGGGCTGGGCTGTGTGATTTATTATGAACAAAATGGCAAGCCATATCGATTAAGACAAAATTCTTTTTCGTCCGAGCTTAAATCTAACAATGAAGCAGAATATGCAGCGCTTTATTTAGGGTTAGTTGAACTTGAGCTATTGAACGTTCACCATTTGCCTGTTTGTTTCACTGGTGATTCCCAAGTAGTGATCAATCAATTGAGTGGGGAATGGCCAGCGCTAGAAAAGAATTTATCTAGCTGGGCAGATAAAATCGATGCAAAGCTAGAGGAGCTTAGTATTCAGCCAGAGTACAAGCTGATAGCACGTAAAGAAAATTCTGAAGCCGACCGCCTTGCAACTCAAGCGTTAAACGGTATCGATATTACAGGATTAAAGGAAATTGTAAAGGAGTAAATATTAGAAACTCCAAAAGAGAACCACCAGTATTTTGAAATGCAAACTCAATTGTTAGATGGTGTGTCTAACAATTGGGCGCAGTTCAGTGACAAGGTGGTTTTTTAATAATCTAAAGCATTAATCCCCAATGCAAGATTAGTTAGCTCAGCGTTATTTTGATCATGATTAAATTCAGCTTGGAAATAAACATTATCAAATTCAAAATTTGCATAATATACGATATCATCAGGATCTCCATACCTCTCATAGGAAGAAATTTGAATAGCTTGGCCTATGACTTCCTCTAACGATTCTTTTGTAACATTTTTGAAATTTGAAAGATAATAATGACTAACAGGTATCTCATCCTCAGCTAGACAGAAAAAGTAATTATCATAAAAAGAACAAAGACCCCCCTCGTAATAATCCTCCCCTTTCGGCAAGCCGGCTTTCCCCTTAGCGATCGGATATGTATCACCAAAAATAATATCAGTTTTAAAGAAATCATGATTTAATAATTTTAGCAGTTTTGAATTATGAATGAGTGGCAACCCAGAATATAAGTTTGTTGTACTATTTTCACTAGTTATAGCATGGTCACGAAGTGTAAAACGCTCTGAAGAATCTCCTGTTTGAATAGTAAAAGTATTTTTAGAGGTATCTACTTTTAACTCACTACCCTCATAGAGCCTATAGGATTGACCGCTAATAATGTTACTACCAACGTCTGCTACTTTAAGTAAATGAAGAACTTCTAAATTGCCTGAAGCACCAGCTTCAAAATGGGTTATTAATGCAATATCTTTTTTGTCTTCGTCCTTGAAGATACCTTTAAAACGGAAATCTCCATGAATTGTCGTTTCATATTGTTGAGAATTCCGTTGTTCCCAAGCTTCACTGTTCTTATTATAATGACCGATTATATAACCGTATTTAGTACCGTTATAACTAATAAAGAGTTCTGGTACTTCATCCCCTTCAAAGTCAATCATTTCTACAAAAACTTCTTCACTTGGGATCGTTAAATTTTTGTACCATGTACTATCTAAAGCCTGTTGCTTCCACTCTTCTGTCGTGTAAGGTAATTTGTCATTCTTTGTTAACTCGTTAGAAACATCAGGTTCTTTTGATGGTTGATCCTCACAAGCAAATAACAAACAACTTAGAAACAATAGTGGAATTATCCGTTTTTTCAACATAGTATCTCCTTACTTCCATAAAATTAGTTGTTTCATCACCAAAAGTTGGGGACGAAATTTGTTAAAAGGGAACAGAAATCAACACTACGCTTTGGCGATAGGCCAATTATTCCATTCTTTATTGCTAATTATAATAGATATTGACTAAAAAAACGGTTATTATCATAAATTCTCCATTTTTAATGAAACTTTTACCATACTAAAACGACTACTACTATGAACCTAATAATAAGGAGAGATTTTATGAACATGAAAAAAATTGCACCGGTAGCAATGACAGCATTATTATTTGGAAGTGTAGTAATACCAGTCGCCTCAGCAAATGAAAATCAGGCAGACGCACAACAACAAGTACCACAAATCCAAATTGATCCTGTACACATATTCAACAATACCTATGGAACGGTTGAAAAAGTGAATTCAAGTGAAAATATTACATACTTCACAGTACAAGATGGTGACCAAACAAACATTTTAGAAATCTCAAAGGATACACTTGTTTTCGATAATACAGGTAAAAAAGTAGAACTTAAAAAAGGGGATAAAATAGTAGCTTATACATTTGCGAACAAGCCACAAAAATTAATTTATCCACCACAATTCAATCCTGATGTTGTCATTGTTGAAACTGAGGAAGCAGGATTTGCTGAAGTTGATTACTTCTTTGAAAACTTAACGAATACTTATGATATGTTGCAGTTAACCATTGGTGAAAACACAGAGCTTATCAATTCAAAGGGAGAGAAAGTTGCAGCTAAAGACTTAATAGAGAAGAATTTAGTAGTTTTCTATACAGCTTCAACAAAAAGTATCCCAGCTCAGACAACACCTTCGAAAGTAATTGTTCTTGATGACGAGTCTGAAAATCCAACAGAAAATACTGTAGAAGCGGAAATAGCACAAATTATCGCGAAAGATTACTATGAAGTCGATGGAACAAAGATGGTTCCGTTGCGTTTGATTGCCGAAAAGCTTGGCTATAAAGTAGAGTCAACAAGTAAAGGCGCAATTGTATCAAAAGGTAATCTATCTTACACAATTACTCGTGGAGAAAAAATGTTTGGTTATAACAAAGCATTACGCCCACTTAATGCAGCACCTGCTTTTCTAGAAGCATATAAAACATATGTACCAGTTGAATTTGTAGAGGAATATTTAAAATAATTTAGAGACCCATATTAAGGTGCCACCTTTGTATGGGTTTTTTGCGCCTTAAAATGCTGAATTCACTCTCTTAGTTGTTATTTTAAAGGCTCATCACCAAAAGTTATGGATGACATTTGTTAAAACATATGCCATGTATATAAGTTGATTGGAGTGGAGTCTGGGCGACTCCTTGGGGATCAGCGATAGAGGAACGAAGGCTAAAAGCATCACATCCTGTGATAACGCCTTCGTGACCAACATCGTGCTGTTGCTGTCGCTGCGCTTTCGCACAATCAAAACCCTCTGCTGTCGCTACGTTAGCACTACGCTTTCGCGCAAAAAACATCTGTTGGCCCGAGACCTTGGAGCGAAGCGAAGTGGCTCATCGGACGCCCCAAGGAAAGCGCCCAGCGTAACGGAAATCAACCACACGTTTTGGTGATGATCCATTTTAAATAAAAATTTGATTATATTCCCAAACATAATCATTGTAGGAAACTTGTGAGAGCATTTATCGTCTTAATCAATGAAGAGGGTGACTTTAACAGAAGAGAGGATTTTGTGTGGAAAGAAAATTAAGAAGGTCTAAAAAAGCGAAACCTAAAAATAAAATAATAAAAATAACTTTAATAGTAATCGTAATTTTACTATTAACCGTAACTAGTTATGGAGCTTATGCGTTTGTTAAATTTAAAAATGCCTATGATAGTTCAAAGGTCGATTTAAAAAGAGATGGAAATAAATCAGAGCTAAGGGAAGAGGATGTTTCATTTAAAAAAGATCCTATCTCCATTTTTTTATTAGGTGTTGAAGATTACTCTAGTGAAGCGGAGAATGGTCGAGCAGATACTCAAATGGTCATTACTTTGGACCCGGATACATCTGAAATTAGCTTAATTACAGTGCCTCGGGATGCAAGAGTTAACATAGAAAATGCAGGGGAATATACAGGTGTACATAAAATCAATGCTGCGTATAATTATGGATCGATTACAGGCTATGGGGCAATTAAGCTTCAATTAGAGACAGTTGAAAAATTCCTGAATATACCGATAGATAACTTTATTGCGGTAAACTTTGATGGCTTTAGAGATATTGTCAATGCTTTAGGTGGAGTAACAGTAGATGTAAAAGAGGATTTTTGGGAAGATAATATTTACGATAAAAAACGGATAGACTTTCATAAAGGAGAGTCGCATTTAAACGGGGAAGAGGCACTTGCATTTGTAAGAATGAGATACAGACCTATAAATGCTTCATACTCTCGTGAAGAAAGACAAAGACAATTTTTGACTGCAACAATTGATCAAGCGAAATCTACGAATACAATATTTAAAATTGGTCAAATTGCAGATATTTTAGGAGAAAACGTAGAAACAGATTTAAACCCTAAAGAGATTTACGCACTTCAAAAGCAATATTTGAATGCTAAAAACATATCTACGAAAACGATAGAAATAAAAGGCGAAGATCAGTATATCGACAAAGTATCTTATTTTATTCCTGATATGGAAAGCTTGGAGAAAGTAAGCATGGAATTAAGAAGAATTCTTAAACTAAAAGAAGAACGTTTCAAAACAAACGCGGCTATTGAAAGATAAAAGATAAGAATCCATTTTGATAAATTTTTCAAAATGGATTTTTTGTATTAATAAACGGAATGTTCTGTTATTAATTGCAACTTTGCTTAACGTGATAAAAGTTTGTTAAACTATTGGTGCTGTAATTTTTGAGAGAAAAGAGCGAAGACAATGAAAATTATTCACATAGATCAAAAATATCCTGAGGATTGGATTCGCGTATTAAATCATATTGCGAATTTATTTTTTGAGGATTCCAAGTTAAAAGTAGAAGCTGAAGGAACAGATATGACAGTGTCATTCGAATATAACATTGGTGATGATTTTTCCATTGCTACAAAAGCTGTGCTTGAGGTAGATGGTAAGCGTTATACGAATGATTACCGCATTCAATACGAATCGGGGGCTGAAGGACGTGAGCTAAATATTCGTATGAAGCGTGCTTTGTCACACGTATTTTTAGATGTGCTAGAGCAACATACGGGCATGCAACAACAGTGGGGGATTTTAACAGGCGTACGTCCGACTAAGTTGTACCATAAATTTCGAAAGGCTGGAAAAAGCGATGAAGAAATTGCTGATATCCTAATTCGTGATTTCCGTCTGTCAGAAGAAAAGGTATCGCTACTAAAAGAAATAGTTGAACGTCAGTTAGTGACAATTCCTGATATAGATGAAATCGGTAAAGAAATAAGTATTTATATTGGCATTCCTTTTTGCCCGACTAAATGTGCCTATTGTACTTTCCCAGCGTATGCAATTGGCAGCAATCGTAAGCAAGGGCGAGTGGCAACATTTTTAGATGGATTGCATATTGAATTACGTGAAATGGGTAAATGGCTGAAGGACAATAATATGAAAATCACATCTATTTATTGGGGTGGTGGTACACCGACATCTATCGAAGCGGATGAAATGGATGCATTGTATCAGACGATGTATGACTCCTTCCCAAATCCTGAAACAATCCGTGAAGTAACTGTTGAAGCGGGCAGACCTGATACGATTACGCCTGAAAAACTAGAAGTGTTAAAAAAATGGGGCATTGACCGAATAAGTGTTAATCCACAATCGTACACAGATGAGACTCTTAAAGCAATTGGTCGCCATCATACGGTACAAGAAACAATTGATAAGTTCTGGTTAGCGCGTGAATCAGGCATGAATAATATTAATATGGATTTAATTATTGGTTTGCCCAATGAAGGGATTGAAGAGTTCCAAAATTCATTAGATGAATCTGCAAAAATGCAGCCAGAATCGCTAACAGTACACACATTATCATTTAAACGTGCATCAGAAATGACACGTAATAAGGATAAGTACAGGGTAGCAGATCGTGATACTGTTGCAGAAATGATGCATATGGCGCAAGTATGGACGAAGGAAAATGAATATGTACCGTACTATTTATATCGTCAAAAAAATATTTTAGGTAATTTAGAAAATGTCGGCTACAGTAAAGCGGGCGAAGAAAGTATCTATAATATTGTCATCATGGAAGAAGTACAGACTATTCTAGGGATTGGCTGTGGAGCCTCCTCTAAATTTGTTCATCCTGAGACGGGAAAGATTACGCAGTTCCATAACCCAAAAGATCCTGCTGCCTACATCATGACGTTTGAAGAGGCAATCGGTAAAAAAATTGAGTTTTTAGATGAATTATATAAGGCATAAACAAGATGGCAATCTGATGTTTTTCAGGTTGCCTTTTTTTATTCCGATAAAAGCTCAGGAATGTTTTTAGTCTGAATTATAATGGTGATAAGCGTCTAACTAAAATGAGCGGAGGTATAACATGAAAGTTGTTATTAGTCCAGATTCCTATAAGGGGACTTTGTCGGCCATCGAGGTAGCTAGTGCCATGCAGGCAGGAATATTGGATGTTGATCCATCGATTGAAACAGTCATTTTACCAGTTGCAGACGGTGGAGAAGGTACACTAGAAGCACTTGTTACTTCAACAGATGGTCAATATTTTTCGCACCGTGTGCTTGATCCATTGGGAAGAGAAATTAAAGCGAGATATGGTGTGCTTGGTGATAATGAAACATGTGTTATTGAAATGGCTCAGGCATCTGGAATTATGCTGTTGCAGGATGAAGAAAAAAATCCCGAGCTTGCATCAACGTATGGGACGGGGCAGCTAATCAAAGCTGCTCTTGATAAAGGGTTTAGAAAATTTATTGTCGGAATCGGCGGTAGTGCGACAAATGATGCTGGTATGGGCATGTTAAAGGCACTTGGATTGCAACTGAAAAAAGAAGATGGCACTTTAATTGCGGATGGAATATCGGCACTATTAGATTTAGCTTCAATTGATATCAGTCAGTTAGACCCCCGATTAGCTGAAGCGAAATTTATTATTGCCTGTGATGTTGATAATCCACTGATTGGAGAGCGAGGGGCAACAGCTATTTTTGGGCCTCAAAAGGGTGTTAAAGAACATCAAATTGCTTATTTTGATAGCTGCTTAAAGCAGTTTGCGGACATAGTTGAAAAGCATGTTGGTATTCGATTACACGACTACAAAGGGGCAGGCGCTGCAGGTGGAATGGGAGGCGCGTTAATCGCCTTTTTAAACGGCAGTTTTCATGCAGGTATTGAGATTGTGATGAATGCAGTACAGTTAAAAAAGCATTTAGAAGGTGCCGAGTTTGTAATGACAGGTGAAGGAAAATCAGATCGCCAAACATTACATGGGAAAGCGCCATTAGGGGTGGCGAAGACTGCAACATTATCGAATGTACATGCTGTCTTATTGTCGGGGGCGATAGATGAAAATGATAAACCCGCATTACTTGAATCTTTTACTGTAGTTGAATCATTAGTAGATGAGACTATTAGTGTTCAGCAGGCAATGCAAGAGCCTTATTATTTTATTCGCATGAAAACAAAGAAAATAGTTGAGTATTATATACAAAATGGATATAAGTTTTGTTGAAACGAGCAATTTAAATAAGTTGATCTTCGTTACGGCTGGGTGACTCCTTAGGGATCAGCGATAGAGGAGCAGAGGCTAATAGCACCACATCCTGTGTTAACGCCTTCGTGATTTCTGTAGCGAAAGCAAAGCGGCAGCAAATGTTTTATCTGTGCGAAAGCGAAGCGGCAGCAACAACAAAGCGCCCGGCCGGAACGGAAATCAACCTTACGTTTTGACGATGAAAAAACCTTAAAACGCTATGCTAAATATTTTGAATATATGCTAAAATAATTATACTAATAGGAAGCTAGGAGCTGACACAATGTCAATTAACACAATTATTTTTGATTTAGATGATACGCTATTATGGGATAAAAAATCCGTCAAAACAGCATTTGAAAAAACGTGTGAGTACGCTGCAACAATACATAATGTGAATCCGGCTGAGCTTGAGGAAGCTGTGCGTAAAGAAGCACGTGCACTTTACGAAGGCTATGAAACATATGATTATACGGTGTTAATCGGCATTAACCCATTCGAAGGACTTTGGGGAACATTCGATGATCCAACAGATTCTTTTCAAGAAATGAAAAAAATCGTACCAGGCTATCGTACAGAAGCATGGACAAAAGGCTTAGTGGCTCTTGGTATTGATGATGCACAACTGGGGGCGGAGCTAGGAGAGCGCTTTGTGGCAGAGCGTAAAGTGTCTCCATTCTTATATGAAGATACTTTTGATGTGCTAGATAAGCTGAAAGGAAAGTATCAACTCGTATTACTGACAAATGGAGCACCAAGTTTACAAAATTTAAAACTGGAAATAACACCAGAGATCGCGCCGTATTTTGACCATATCATTATTTCTGGGGACTTTGGGAAAGGGAAACCAGATGCCTCAATTTTCGAATATGTAATAGAAAAAGCAAGTATTACAGCAGACGATGCGATTATGGTTGGAGATAACTTAAACACGGATATTTTAGGCTCATCTCGTGTTGGTATGCGCAATGTTTGGATCAATCGTGAGAACAATGCACCAAATGGCGTTGTCACTCCAACATATGAAGTTGATTCTTTAACTGCATTATTAGAACTAGTAAATAATCTATAAGCAAAAAATGTACTGATTCATCAATGGATCAGTGCATTTTTTTGTTTCTTGAAATTTATCGAAACAGTTTGATGAAATATCGAAACAAATTGATGTTTTATCGAAACTTTTTAGCGAAATATCGAAAAAAATTCAAGCTTTATCGAAACTTTCGCTAAAAATGCACAGGGGGAAATGATCAATAAAAAAGCAGGGAGTACAAATACTCCCTGCTTAAAAACAAAATTATAGGTTAATCGCTTTTACTTCATCAATATTTTCAAGCTGTGCAACGAATGTAAGATCTTCTTCTGATACAGCATTATCGACTGTTAGCATCATAACAGCTGTTCCACCAACTTGTGCACGACCAACTTGCATTGTTGCGATGTTCACATCTTTTTCTGCTAGCTTTGTTGCTACGCGGCCGATTGCACCTGGTTTGTCTGTGTTTTTAATGTAAAGAAGGTGACCTTGTGGAATAACGTCAACAACGTAGTCTTCTACTTTAACAATACGTGCACCTAAACCATTTAATAATGTACCAGCAACTGTGTGTGTTTCGTTAACTGTTTTAATTTCAATCGTAATTAAGCTAGTGAAGCCTTTAGCAGTTGTTGTTTTATGCTCATTTATTTTCATGCCGATACGTTCAGATAGGTAACGAGCATTTACGTCATTAACATGATTACCATGGTTTTTAGCTAATAAGCCTTTTAACGCGTTTGACGTTAATGGACGAACATCATAATTTGCTACTTCACCAGCATAAGATAAGTTGATTTCTTTCACAGGCTCAGTTGTAAGTTGAGATAAGAATGAACCAAGTTTTTCAGCTAATTCAAAGAATGGCTCAACTTGTGCAAGCAACTCTTTCGGAATAGATGGCATGTTCACTGGGTTAGTTACAGTACCTGTTTTATAAAATTTAATGATGTCGTTTGATACGTCAACAGCTACAGACTCTTGTGCCTCGATTGTAGATGCACCTAAGTGAGGTGTTGCGATTACTTGTGGTAAAGTAAGTAGCTTGTGATCTGTTGCAGGCTCAGTTACGAATACGTCAAGAGCAGCACCTGCTACTTTACCTGCTACGATTGCATCATATAAATCATCCTCGTTGATAATACCGCCACGTGCACAGTTAATGATACGCACGCCATCTTTCATCATAGCGAATTTCTCTTTGTTAATAAGGTTACGTGTTTCAGGAAGAAGAGGTGTGTGTACTGTAATGAAATCTGCTGCTGCACAAATTTCTTCAACTGTTGATTTTGTTACGCCTAACTCTTTAGCGCGTTCATCAGTTAAAAATGGATCATATGCCATAACGTTCATACGTTGACCTTTTGCACGATAAGCTACTTCCACACCGATACGACCGAAGCCTACAACACCTAAAGTTTTATTTTTAAGCTCAACCCCAACATAAGATTTACGATCCCATTTACCATTTTTAAGAGTATTGAATGCTTGTGGGATGTGACGAGCAAGTGAAGTCATCATGGCAATAGTGTGCTCAGCAGCAGAGTTAGTGTTACCGTCTGGTGCATTTACAACGATAATCCCATGTTCAGTTGCAGCGGTTAGATCGATGTTGTCTACACCTACTCCAGCACGTCCGATAAGTTTTAAGTTTTTAGCCGCTTCAATTACTTCGCGTGTTACCGTTGTTTGAGAACGTACTAGTAAAACATCTACATCTGCAATTTTTGCAATTAATTCTTCTGGTGCAAGACCAGTATCAACGATGATATTTAAGTCTAGATCTTGTTCTTGGCGTAGTGGGAAAATACCATCTTCACTTAGTGGATCAGCGATAAATACGTTAATTGCCTTTGTTGCAGTAGTCATTTGTAATGTAGTCATTTGTAATTAGCTCCTTTTAATTAAAAAATGTTAGTGTTCTTTATAGACGAAACAGTCTGAATTTTGTAGAGATAGTACATTTTACAGCGTACAAATCTCCTTTGTAGATATGAGAATAATATCAATTTCGCCTTGGCGTAATTGCCGCTGACGCTTTGCTTTCGCGCAGATAAACAATGCGTCTGGATTTTGAATTGTGCTTAGGCCTGCAGGATGCAGGTCAGTTAGCCGTTTTCGCAGGATGCGAAGGTTTTAGGCTAACATCCTTATATTTATTCCTTTCAAAATCCATGACATCCACCAGAGGCTTTATCTTCATTTTGTAAGTGTTACAAAATGAAGATAAAAAAAGCCCTCCGCGCCTTACAAACACAGATATTGTGTTGTAAGGGGCGAAAGGCATAATAAACATTGGTTCGCGGTACCACCCTTAATCACTGCTTAAAAATTTCTAGCAGTCTTAGCTATATGCGTAACGTGCATGTGACGGATAAGCTTACTTTGGAGATGTTCGGCTTATCTATTCGGGAGTGGAACTATTATCGTAGAAATCACTGATTTACACCAACCATCAGCTCTCTTTGGATTTTCTTGCGACTAGCGTGTCTCCGTCGTTATATTTCCGTGTGATTTAATTGTTATCATCATAATCCTTATTGTTCACCTTTGTCAACAATATTTCTGAAAAAGATTAAATTTAACGACTAAGTACGTCGGTTAAACAACTAAAAACGAACATTAGGTTATTTAATTATTAATATTGTTCGTGTTTTAGGAAAGGACAATGAAAGCGCTACCGATATATGTCAAGTCAGATCACATGGGCGTTTAACAAATATTTGAGGTTGAAAATTATACGGCAGAAACTTTCTTTGTTTAGTGGAGGAAAGCGAACATTTTTTTCTTGTCACATTTTTGTCAAAATTACGATGTGTAGAAGGTAAAACGTCAATTAGAGAAGAATGTAAGTAAAGGAAGATTGATTTTTAGGGGGTGCAGAATGATGTATGATGTAGCAATTGTCGGTGCAGGACTGGCAGGGTTAGTAGCTGCCTGTGAGTTAGCAGATGCAAAGAAAAAAATTCTATTAGTAGATCAAGAACCTGAAAATTCAATGGGGGGACAGGCATTTTGGTCCTTTGGGGGTATTTTTTTAGTGAATTCGCCCGAGCAAAGAAGGCTTGGTATCAAGGATAGTAAAGAGCTTGCGTGGCAGGATTGGCAAGGAACGGCTGGCTTCGATCGCTTGGAGGATGAAGATTCGTGGGCATACAAATGGGCTAGAGCTTATGTAGATTTTGCAGCTGGTGAAAAATATAGCTGGTTAAAGTCTATGGGGATTAAGTTTTTTCCAGTCGTCGGTTGGGCGGAACGAGGGGGATCCTTAGCAGGTGGCCACGGTAATTCAGTACCTAGATTCCATATCGTTTGGGGAACCGGACCAGGTATTGTAAAGCCTTTTGTTGAAAAAGTGAAAAAGGCCATAAAGAATGGTTTTATAGATTTTAAACCAAGACATCGTGTAGACGAATTTATGCAACAAGATGGAAGGATAACGGGGATTAGTGGAACAGTTTTGGCGCAAAGCTATGCAAATCGTGGTGAAAAAAGCTCTAGATTGGGTATAGGTGAATTTTCTTATGAAGCTGGGGCGGTTATTGTGGCCAGCGGTGGAGTAGGTGCAAATTTTGATTTAGTTAGAAAAAGTTGGCCAGCACGACTTGGAACACCACCAAAAAATATGGTTTGTGGTGTACCTGCCTATGTAGATGGAAGAATGTTAGAAATTACGGAGCATGCTGGTGGACGTATCGTTAATCGAGACCGCATGTGGCATTATACGGAAGGCTTGAAAAATTGGGACCCAATTTGGCCCAATCACGGTATTCGAATTTTGCCGGGCCCTTCATCATTATGGTTTGATGCAGAGGGCAATCGATTTAGAGCACCTAATTTCCCTGGTTTTGATACGTTAAGCACATTAGAAGCCATTCAAAAAACTGGCTATGATTACTCATGGTTTATTTTAACGGAAAAAATTATTGAAAAAGAATTTGCCTTATCGGGCTCTGAGCAAAATCCTGATTTAACAAATAAAAGTATTACTGATGTTCTGAAACGTGTTTTGCCAGGACCACCTGCTCCCATTCAAGCATTTAAAAATTATGGTGAAGATTTTGTTATTGCTAATGATTTAAAGGAATTAGTTGATGGAATGAACAAATTGGCTGGTAATGACCTTCTCGATTTTATTAAAATAAAAGAGCAAATTTTAGCAAGGGATCGTGAAATGGACAATAAATTTTCAAAGGACTTACAGGTTAATGCTATTCATGGTGCAAGAAACTATGTAGGTGATAAATTTGTGCGCGTTGCGAAGCCCCATAAAATATTAGATCCTACCAATTGGCCACTTATTGCGGTTCGTTTAAATATTTTAACGCGTAAAACATTAGGGGGCTTACAGACGAATTTAAATGGTGCTGTGTTAGGTGCGGAGGGTCAGCCTGTACCAGGTTTATTTGCAGCTGGAGAAGTTAGTGGTTTTGGTGGTGGCGGTGTACATGGGTACCGTGCATTAGAGGGGACGTTTGTTGGAGGTTGTTTATTTAGTGGTCGTCAGGTAGGGCGTTACTTAGCAAAAGGAGAATGAAGGAAATTTAAGTGTGGAAAATCGCTTGGGTATGGCGAGGAAATATAGTCCTTTGCAGAAATGAAGAAATCCTCAAAAAAGAGCATCACCACAAAATGGATGATGCTCTTTTTTCTTATAAAGACGAATTTTGAACTTGAGCGATTTCAGCTATTTGTTCCTCAATCTGCTCTTTTGTCCAACCATTCTCTTCAACGAAGAAGTTACGTTCTGCGCGGCGGCATTCGTCTGAACAGCTACGCATATAAAAGGCCTCATGCTTTTCCTCGCAAAGCATTAATTTATGGCATTCAGGATTTGCACAGTTTGTATAACGTTCTGTCAGTTCTCCAGTAAAGAAATCCTTACCGACAATCACATGCTCAACTTGATTAATAGGTACACTGCGACGACGATCAAAGACGAACATTTGTCCATCCCATAGTTGACCTTTTACTTCAGGGTCTTTAGCATATGTGGCAATACCACCATGTAATTGGCCAACACTTTCTCCATAGCCTTCACGTTTTAACCAGCCAGAGAATTTTTCGCAGCGGATACCACCTGTGCAGTAAGTTAAAACTTTCTTGCCTTCAAAATCTTCTTTATGGGCCTCCATCCAAGCTGGTAGGTCGCGGAAGTTTTCAATATCTGGACGAATAGCGTCACGGAAATGTCCGAGGTCGTATTCATAATCATTGCGTGCATCAATAACTACTGTATTATCTTCCTGCATACGTTCCATAAATTCCTTTGGTGATAAATAATCTCCTGTTATTTCTAAAGGATTAATATCATCTTCTAAACCAAAGTGCACAATTTCTCGACGAGGGCGCACATGCATTTTTTTAAAGGTATGTCCTTCAACTTCATCAATTTTCCACATAATGTCGCTAAAACGTGGATCTGCCTTCATATGATTCATGTAAGCATCAGTTTGCTCGACTGTACCTGAAACGGTTCCGTTAATGCCTTCAAAGCCAACTAAAATACGACCAAGAAGCCCGATATCTTTACAAAGTGCTAAATGTTCCTCTGCGAATGCCACTGGGTCTTCAATAGCTATATATTTATAATAAAGTAATACACGATAGTCTTTCTGTGTCACAATTATTAACCACCTTTAAATCAATATTCGTCATTAAATATAGCATATCAAGTGCAATTTTGCGTAGGATAGAAGGAGTTTTCTAAAAAAGCACGAATAGTACATAGTGAATGACTATTCACATTTGGGGGTGTTGGGATGGAATTTTCAACGATTACATTAGAGAAATTAGAACGCCGTGCAACATTAACATTAAATCGTCCACATGCCATGAATGCTATGGACGTTGTGATGATGCGCGAACTAGCAGAATGCTTTGAGGCACTACAGCAAGAACAAGAAATACAAATTCTCGTTATTCGCGGAGAAGGAAAAGTCTTTTCAGCAGGTGGCGATATTAAAGCGATGCTAGATCCGGATAAGCCACTTAATATTAATGAGGCAATGATTTATTTAACACGAATTGTCAAAGCATATTACCAGCTACCGATGATCGTCATTGCAGCGGTTCATGGAGCGTCAGCTGGATTAGGCTTTAGTCTAGCTCTAGGGGCAGACATAGTGGTGGCATGTGAAAATAGTAAGCTCGCTATGAACTTCATAGGCATAGGGCTCATCCCTGATGGTGGCGGCCATTTCTTTATGAAGGAACGTGTAGGTACTGTCAAAGCTAAACAAATGATTTGGGAAGGAAAGGTGCTAACTGCATCTGAAGCACATGATGAAGGGTTAATTGACTACGTTGCACCAGATGGGACTGTTTTTGCAATTACTGACCAACTAGTAGGAAAAATGCTTGCTTCTCCAATTGCATCGATGATTACGACTAAAAAAATTCTACATGCTCAAAATTTACCGCAATTAGAGAGTATTTTATCTATGGAAGCAGCGGGGCAAGAAGCGATGCGTAAAACGACGGATCATTTAGAGGGAATTCATGCATTTGTAGAAAAAAGAGCACCGGCTTTTGTAGGAAAATAGATTTAACTTCTTTCAAAGGGTGTCAAAACGCCCTTTAAAATAGAGGAACTCAGTCTAAAAACATCACGTCCTGTGGCGATTTGACTGTGCGAAAGCGACAGCAACAACAATACACGACTGAGTGGCAACATGTTGGCCTAAAAGGCGCGTAGTAAAGTGTACTACGTGCCTTTTACTAGCCATTTTTAGACATGAAACAAGATTAATTTACCCGAAGAGTTAACAAGACGATGAGTTTTGTTAGTAACACCTTTTTCTTCGATCTGCTGTAAACCACCGATTTTTGCAGCCTCATCGTTTTCGAAAGTCCAAGTTTCATCAAATAATGTTTCCCCAGTTTTTTCAAAAGCCGTAAAGCGATAATTCTCCATACAAATCCCACCCTTTACTTAAATATATATCTATTATACATAGAAGATTTATAAACTTCACGGTAAAACTAGCGGATATTTCAATAAATTATGAAAGTTGTGGAAAGTTTAAGGCAGTACTAATAATGAATATTTGTTGAATACATTTCTCATCTAGTGTGAAGTATGATAATATAGAACAAATATTCGGTTTCGGCGTGATTCACGAATGTCTCATTATAAAAATGAGATATGTAAAAATTGATAAATTATAAAATCGGCGATTCCGATGTACTCAATAATTTACTGCGTTGCGAGTGAAAAAGAATGAAGTTAAGGTATAGATTATTTAATACTTGAGGTGGTTGGATGTCAGCAATTCGTTTTTTCCATATGGCGGATTTACATTTAGATAGTCCATTTAAGGGCTTATTTGGTTTACCCGAGCAAAATTTCAAAAAGATTCGAACAAGTACTTTCGAAGCTTTTGATAAAATTATTCAGAAAGCTATTCAGGAGAAACCTGATTTCTTACTGATTGTCGGTGATATATATGATGGTGAAAATCGAAGCTTACAGGCACAAAGACGATTTCAAGAGGCTATGGAAAAACTCTTTCAGCATAATATCCCTGTCATTTTAAGTTATGGGAATCATGATCACTTAAATGGTGCTTGGACGCGTTTTGCTTTACCGAGTAATGTTTATGAGTTACCAGCTGAAACTAGTGTTGTGCAATTAAACATACGTGGTCAACAAGTCAATATTTATGGCTTCAGCTATAGTGACCGTCATATAACGAAATCAATGATCGATAGTTATCCTGTTGCACAGGACCAGCATGTTATTCATATTGGTATGCTTCACGGTAGTGAGGCTGGCGATACTTCACATGCTGTTTACGCCCCTTTCACAAAAGATCAACTTCTTGAAAAGAACTATCATTACTGGGCTTTAGGGCACATTCATAAACGACAATTTTTACATCAAAATCCACCGATTGTTTATCCAGGCAATATTCAAAGCCGACATCGGAAAGAGCAAGGGATAAAGGGTTTCTATGACGTAACTTTGTCACAAACCTCTACAGATTTGGAATTTGTACCGACATCTGCTGTTGTTTATAACACGGTAGAAGTGGATTGTACGAATGTGTTTCATGCAAATGAGCTACTTAAAAAATGTGAAGAAGCCCTGATGCTTAATCGCGGGGAGTTTGGGGCGTCTGTTGTTGAACTTCATTTGAAAAATATAGATGAACAATCACAATCTTTATTTGAACATGCTACAGTTGACGCATGGCTAGAAACTATTCGAGAAGCCGAGGATGGAATTGAACCGATGTGCTGGGTACAAAAGCTCGTGTTACACCAAGCGTCCATATTGTATGAGCATACTGCTGCGACTGAATCCGTGATGAATTTAATGGAGGAATGGAATATTTCAGAATGGAAGGATATTTTAAAGGAACTATACCAACATGCTGGCGGTGCAAGGCTGATTGAACCTTTAACAGAGCAGGACATTAAAAATTTAATGCACGACGCACAAGAATTATTAGCAGAAGAAATTCAAAGGGCGTGAATAACATGCTAACGATACAAAAAATCCAAATTTATGGCTTTGGCAAGCATGAAAATATCACCATTACTTTACGCGAAGGGGTTACCATTTTTTATGGTATGAACGAAGCGGGGAAAACGACCATTCAACAGTTTATTTTACAAATGCTTTTTGGATTTCCTACGAGGCAGCAGGCACAACGTAAATATGAGCCGAAAGCATCGACTAAATTCGGTGGTCAGCTGACGATTTGGCATCCAACGTATGGGCAATGCACGATCGAACGTATGAAAGGAAAGGCAGCTGGAGATGTTACAGTTTATTTAGAAGACGGAACAATGGGGCATGAGGAGCTTTTAGCAAAGCTCTTATATGGTTATTCAAAAGCCTCCTTTGAGTCTATTTTCTCCTTTTCATTACACGAGCTACAGGGCATTGAAAAAATGTCAGAGGAAGAGCTAACACATTTGTTACTTGCCTCTGGAACAACTGGGATCCAACAACTGTCATCTTTAGAAAAAAAGTTGGACAAAGATGCTAGTGAGCTTTTTAAAAAAGCAGGCAAAGTGCCACTCATTAATCAAAAATTGGAGCATTTAAAAAAGCTAGAACGTACGATTAAACAAGAGCAAGGTAATATTCAAACCTTTGAGGATAAATTATTACAATTAAAGCAGCTCGATTTAAGGCTAGAAGGCTTATATAGTCAGCAAAAAACAGAGCAGCAAAATTGGCAGCAACTCACAATTCTGAAGCAGGCTATGCCACTTCTAAAGCAGCAAAAAGCTTTAGAAAAGACGCAAAATAGCTATGAACATGTGCAGTTTCCTCCAGAAGGGATCCGACGCTATGAGCAATTAAAGGATCGACTTATGCATGAAACACTGCAAATGGAGCAGCTGAAGGAGCAGTATGAGGGACTGCAACGTAAGCTACAATTAGCATTGGACGAGCAAGTTATTACTGAAATGTCTCATCTTGTGAACAAGGAAGCAACATGGAATCAGTTAGTTGTAAAGGAACAGAGCTTAATGGATGAGCTGTATTTAATCGAGCAAGAAATAGAAGCTCAGTTTCGTTTATTAGGTGTTCAGGAAAAAATAGCGCAGGATATTTTGCTTGAAGAAACCGTATCATTACAGCAAGAGGAACAATTTCAACAACAGTTAAGCCTATTGGAAGAAGCAGAAGAAGAGCTGAAATTTCATTTGCGTTCGTTAGAGCAACTACATGCAGAATTAGATACAATTGCTCAACTGCAACAACAGCTTCACCAGGAGTCATTAACTACGGAGGAAGAACATATTTTAGCACAGTGGCCACAGCGTAAACGAAAGCTTGAACAATTGCGTTATGGAAGGTCACAACGCTCGAAACAACAACAACCAAGTATTTTTATATTTATTGTATTAGCCATAAGTGTACTGTCGTGTATCTATGGTGTTATGGAAAAAAATATGGCTGTTATCGTTGTAGGAGCGGTTATGTCACTCGTCATTATTTTATATTTAAAATTTGCTAGACAAGCTCATGAAGCGCCGAGTAAACAACAGAGTCAGCAAATGCGAGAGTTAGAGCAGGAGGAAAATATTGCTCAGACTATCCTACTAAAAAAACAAAAATTTGAGGATCGCTTGTTGCATGCAAATGAGCAACAGCAAGAAAAAGAACGTCAATATGTGAAACTTGAATATAAAATTCAACGGGCTGAGCAGGTAAGTGAAGAGGTCACTCAGTCACTTCACCATTTTTTAGGGCGCTATCGGTTAGAGGGAAATATACCGAAAACATTATTACCAGAACTGTTTATGCGCATTCGTGGTGCTCAAGAGTTGGCAGCGAAAAAGAAGAGTACATTTACGCTTTTACAAACGGTACAAGCGGAGAAAAACGAGTTACTAGAACAAATACAGCGAGTCTTAAAGACAGAGTATAGTGAGCAAGAAATCTTTATGCATTTACGTACTACATTCCTTACTTTACAGCAGGAGCAACAAATATCCCAACAAGCAAAAGAGCAGTTGACTAGTCTGCAGACTAAAATGCAAGGAGTGCAATCACGTATAAACAGCTATGAGTCTGAAATTACTCAGTTATTTAATGCTGCGAATGTACAAACAGAGAAGGGCTATTATGAAGCACATGAACAATTTGAGCAACAACAACAAATAAAAACAGAACTTCAAGCCATCCAGAGTCAGCTAGCCTCGCTAAATGTAGACAACAAACAGTCCCTGCTAGAAGAGGAACAGCTAAATGAAAAACTGCTTACTTTAGAAGAAGAGCGAGGAACAATGCAGGTAGCGATCGATCATTGCTTAGAACAACGAGCGACACTGCAAATCCAAAAGGAGAATCTTCTAAATGACGAGAAATATGGCCAGTTGCTTCAACAGTTTGAGGAAGAGAAAGCAGTGTTGCAACAGCTGATAGGACAATGGGCTTCAAAAAAAGCATTGGCTACTGCAATCCATGAAACATTGTTCCGCCTAAGAGAAGAAAAACTACCGCATGTTTTGACAGAAGTTAATGCAATATTTAATTTGTTTACAGGTGGGCGTTACGATAAGCTTTTAATTAACGATGAAGGCTATTTTGTTGCACAGGATGTTTCTGGATTACGTTATCAAATGGCAGAATTATCACAGGCTACAAAGGAGCAAGCTTATATTTCGTTGCGTATGGCACTAGCAAAAACGCTAACAACCTCTGCTCCATTTCCATTTATTATGGACGATCCTTTTGTCCATTTTGATCGAAACCGTACAGACAAAATGGTACAATTAATGAAAGAAGTAGGATATGAACGTCAAATTTTATATTTTACTTGCCATGACGCGATGCTCGAGCATTGGCAGAAAGACCAAATTGTCGATGTAGGAGCACTAGCAAATGAAAGGGGAGTGGCGTCAACATGAAGGGTATTACGACGCTCCAGGTTGGAGAATCAGTCGATCAATTTTTATTAATTAAACAGGCGACAAAAGGGGTTACCACAGTCGGAAAGCCATTTATGTCACTGTTATTACAAGATAAAAGTGGAGATATTGAAGCAAAGCTATGGGATACAAATGAAGATCATGAAAAAATGTATCACGCTGAAGCAATTGTCCGTGTAGGTGGAGAAATTCATGACTATCGTGGCAAAAATCAATTACGTATCAAGGCAATCCGTGTTGCAAAACCAGAGGAGGGAATTGCTATTAATGATTTAGTTCCTTCCTCGGCAACTCCGAAAGAAGAACTATATGAAGAATTGACGCAATTTTTCTTTGATATTAAAAATCCGAATATATCACGAATTACACGTGCAGCTATTAAAAAACATCAGGATGCTATTTTAGTCTATCCAGCTGCTACGAAAAATCATCATGATTATGCATCTGGTCTATTAGATCATATGGTGTCCATGTTGAGACTAGGAAAAGCAATTGCTGATTTATATCCTACATTAAATCGAGATCTGTTATATGCAGGGATTATTCTACATGATATTGGTAAAGTAGTTGAATTATCAGGACCTGTTGCAACAATGTATACGATTGAAGGGAATTTACTTGGTCATATTACCATTATGGTCAATGAAATCGCCAAGGTTGCTAGTGAACTAGAAATCGAGGGCGAGGAAGTCATGCTATTGCAACATATGGTACTATCTCACCACGGTAAAGAAGAATGGGGTAGCCCGAAAAAACCGATGATTCAAGAAGCGGAAATCTTACATTATATTGATAATATTGATGCGAAGATGAACATGCTAACACGAGCATTAGGCAAAACAGCGCCAGGCGAATTTACGGAAAGACTATTTCCACTTGATAATCGATCGTTTTATAAACCGACTATATAGTAAATTCAAAGGTTGGGGATTACATTCTTTTTCATTTAGCAGACAATTTTGTATAAAAAGGGTTACGCCTGTATCGGCGTAACCCTTTTTCATATAGTAAAGTAACAACTAGTAAGATTATTTTTCAGAATCTTTTTCTTTGTCGTCTTTACTTTCTTTTTGAGTTTTTTCTTCAGCTTTTTTAGCTGCTTCTTCAGCAGCTTTAGCTTGCTCCTCACTTGTTGTTGTAAGGGCTTCAATAGCAGATTTTAATTCTTTATCAGATGTTTTTACATCAGCATCTTTTGCCAATTTTGCAACGATGTCTTTAAGAATTTGTTGATCTTCACCTGTTTGCTTTAATTTAGCTAGCATTTGTGTACGGATGTTTTTCTCTTCATCTTTGAATGAGCCAACACCTTTTACATCACGCTTTTCCGTAACTTCAATAACGTGGAAACCAAAGCTTGATTGAACTGGTTCACTTAATGTTTTTAAAGGAAGGGCATAAGCCGCGTTATTAAATTCATCTACCATTGCACCAACAGAGAACCAACCTAGCTCTCCACCTTTTTCAGCAGAGCCAGTATCAGTTGAGTATTCTTTTGCTACATCTGCAAAAGAAGCGCCACCTTTAATTTTAGCAATTACTTCTTTAGCTGTTTTCTCATCTGCTACTAAAATATGGCGAGCATTTAACTCTGTTTTCATTTGCTCATAATGTTTTTTTACATCTTCTTCTTTAAACGCTTTATCTTGCATAGCCTTTTCTGAAAGAAGCTCGATACGTAAAGCATCTTTATAGCCTTCCTCAGTTAAGCCACTCTGAGCAAGTGCATCGGCAAAGCTATCACCGAATTGTGAAGCAGTTGCGTCATACGCCTCTTTGATTTCTTTATCTGATACTTTGTATTTATCAGCTAATACTTTTTCAGTCATCATCTGTTGAATTATATGAGAACCTGCTAAAGTTTTTGATGTTTTGTTAAAGTCAGCAACTGTAATGTCACCTACTTTTGAAGTTGCGATTGTTTTGTTGTCGTCTCCGCTACAAGCACCAAGTGCTAATACCGAAGCAGCTAATGTTAAAGATAAAACTGTCTTTTTCATAGTGGATATTCTCTCCTTATATGGTTTCGTCCCATTTTTTACTATAACATAAACGTTTTAAAAACAAAATGGTTCCCCCTTGAGTATAGCCTATATTTCAGATTTACAAGCGCATAGGATATAGAAAAGAAAGGGGGTGAAGTTATGGGCAGCGGAGGATACGGTGGCGGCGGTGGCTACGGCTCAGGCTCTGGCTTTGCTTTATTAGTTGTGTTATTTATTTTATTAATTATTGTTGGTGCAGCGTTCCTATACTAATTAATAAAAATGACGAAAAGCTAAGGGTTTAATATCCTTAGCTTTTTTAACATGTAAAGGCATTCGGGAGCCCGCTTGAAGTTACGTTACATTGATCAGATCGCGTGGTCACATAAGGTGTTCAATTTACCTCTGAACGTTGACTGGCGAGGATTACTTTTCTTTTTAACTATACTGCATATAAAACTTCAATATAAAATGAGACAAGTAAAATTGTAATAAGTATATTTATAGTTCGGAATACTTTTGGTTGGTTTTCTTCGGGAATTTCACGTCGCATGCACAGCGCATAAGTCATGCGGTTTATTTGAAATAAATAGAATACCGAGAATAGAACTACAATCATTAACAGCAAGTCTATTCCTCCCCTCTTTCAATATTAATAGCATAACAAAAAACGTTCATAAAACACAAGTACAAGCAATTTAGTGAATAGTAGGTGGCACTAAAATTTCATAGCCCTTAGGCGTCTCCTCAATCTGGGAGTCTTTAGGTGAATTCAATAAGTATTTTACATATAGAATATCTATTACACATAGACTACAGTGGTAAGCTAAAAGTAATGTACCATAATGAGTATACGCAGGGAATAGTAGTGTACCCAATAAAATGCTTGCATTTAGGACAATAAATGGTGAAAGTAAAGCTAAAATATAACGGTTTTTCGATAAAGGTTCACGGATACGCATGTGAAGAACAGGAATAACATAAAATTGGGTACGCACACGTAATTTTAAATGTTGGCGTAAATCATATAATGCTAGAAAGTGTAAGTATTTATGAATTGGATAGATTGCAAATATAGCAATAACAAAAAGCCAAAACAAACGATCGGTATAGTGCTCATCATTAAACAAATTAAAGGTCACATAGGAAAGCGAAAAGACAGTAAAAAAAACAAGTACAGACATGATCATAATACGCGTTGTTCCGTAATGATGTTCCAGATTTAATATTTTCCAACAATGCATGATTATCAACTCCGTAATATGAATGGTCTATTTAATTTAAATTGATTTATATTAGAATGCAAGAAAAAGGAGGTATCTCAGAAATATTTCTGAAATACCTCTTTAAATATACGTTTTTACGGCCATTAGGTTTAGATTACGAACAATTAACGCTAAAAGCCTAGTAGTTTCACTTTCATCCTTTTACAGTTGAACGTTCTTCAATAGTGTCAAAGGATTCACGGAAGTGCTGGAAGGAACGCTCAAAAATGTCGATGAAGTCCTCTCCGTATATATTGCGAATAACAGCCATAACATCTAAAAATTCTGGGAAGCGACCGTATAAGTCTTTTAAAGCTAATGAACCTTCTAACACAGAATGATACGTATTATGATAATTGCTATTCATTTCAACAATAAGTTCTGTACCTGCTTCTGTTAACTCAACATACGTATTACGCTTGTCGTCATCACGCTTTGAAAACTTAAGGAATCCACGCTCTTCTAATTTTTTTGAAAAATTAAATGCAGTGGAAACGTGCATTACCCCAAATTTCGCTACATCAGAAATTGAAGCCCCTTTTAAATGATACGAAATCCATAAAATATGATGTTCATTAATATTTAAATCGTAGGGTTTAATCCATTGCTGCCAATCTTTTTCAACTGCTTTCCATAAGGCTTTTGATATTTGTGCAATTCTTTGACTATAAAGCATCGCTTCTTTTTGAGTGTACAATTCCTCTGACAAAGCCATCACCTACTGCTTTCTTTAACATTTTAAAAATATTATAGCAATAAAGGAAAAAAGTTTAAAGTTAGAAAAATTAAAAAATTGAAAAGTGGTTAAAAAATAACATTTTACCAATCGAAACTAATAAATATATATAATTTTAATTAGTTACAAAGGACTTTGGTCGCTAACTTTTTCTTGCGGTTTTTTCTTTTTTTCTGTAAATTGTGCAACGTTTTTCTCGATTTCGCTTATTGAATTCTGTAATGCTTCTATTTCTTGTTGTAAGTTGTTTTTTGAAGGTTCTATTTCTTCAGTGAATGTAGTAATAGTTTGTTTTAAATCATTTATTATTAGTGGTATATTATTTTTTATTTCATTAGTAAGCGAATGAACAGATTGTTTTACTGTGCCTGCTTGCTGTTTTACATCTAAAAGTTTGTCCTTTGTGCTTTCAGCATTTGCTCGCAAATTAGCACGTAATTGTTGCCCTGATTGAGGAGTTGAAAGAAGTACAGCGATTGTACCACCGACGATCCCAGCTCCAAGTCCAAATAAAAATGGTTTTGCTTTCATATCGATTACCTCATTCCTGTAATTATCATGTGTTACCTACTATTAAACCATGAAATGCACATATACAAAAATAAAAAAGAAACTAAACGAGTGATTTTGAATCACGGTTTAGTTTCTTTTGAAGATAAAGGTGTATTTAATCAATTATGCCTCGGCATAATTGTGTCCGGAATCGGCTTTGTGCTTAGGCCTGCACGAGGGACGACACGATGTCGGTCATTTCAGTAATGCCACAGGACGTGGCGTTCTTAGACTGAGTTCCTCTATTTCAGCGGAAGTTTGCACACTCGCTGAAAAGTAAATTAAACCCGCATTCATCTCAACACCTATAGAGGTGGGAGACTTCTGTACCTGTCGCTA
This sequence comes from Lysinibacillus zambalensis, assembly GCF_040183165.1. NCBI lineage: Bacteria > Bacillati > Bacillota > Bacilli > Caryophanales > Bacillaceae > Lysinibacillus > Lysinibacillus zambalensis. The sequence goes on along the minus strand of NZ_JBEGDG010000031.1, from coordinate 10,204 downwards.
CGCTTTCGGTACAAAAAATATTTGCTGAAAAAAGTTAAATTGAAATAGCTGTTTGGAATTTAGAGCGCTTTACTAATTTTGCAACTATAGGAAAAATAATTGCAAAAGCAATGACATTAAATGCTACAGCAGGTAATACAACCCCTACAAACAGTACAGCGAATGTTGCACCAACATTTGCGTTGAATACAAAAAGAGCTACTGCTAAAAAGACAGTTCCAGATAAAATTGTTCCTAAGCCAACTAAGCTAGCAGATACTATAAAATTGCTGGCCAATTTTTTTAGCACAACTAAGATAGCTAAAAAGACAAAGCCTGTTACTGCTTTATCGATAATGTTTGGAACAAGACCAGCTGGAAACGTTGTAAATAAACCTGACAGTACACCGGTTGCTAAAGAAAGTAAGAACGTTTCTTTAACAGTAGGGAACAATAAAATGCCAATAAACATCATTGTTAACATAAAATCAGGCTTCATGCCGTTTACCATACCTGGTGTGACCACATAAAGTGTAGCGCCAACACCGACTAAAAGGGCCATTAATACTAAATTTTTTGTATTCATTTCTAATCTCTCCTCGACTATGCTAATCTTTTTTGTCTCCTAACGTGTCCTCATGACCGTTAGCGAAACTTATTTGTGAGTGTACGATATAAATCTTTAAATTGCAATAAGAAATTCTGACAATTCGAGTGTGTCAGAAATTATTTAAGGTTAGCTTTAATGCTTTCCGCAACGTCAGATAATTGCTCTGGTGTATATTTTTGTGTTTGCCAATTTAAGCCCAAGCCTTCTTTTTCATCGTAACGAGGAATAAAATGTAAGTGGTAGTGGAAAACAGTTTGTCCAGCTGCAGCACCATTATTATTAATCGTATTAAGTCCAATCGGGTTAAAAGCAGCTTTTATAGCATTCGCAATTTTGGGTGCAGCTGCATATAAATTACGAGCCACTTCCTCAGGCATCTCAAATAGATCCTTACAGTGATGCTTTGGAATTAAAAGGGTATGCCCCTTTGCTACAGGTGAAATGTCAGTAAATGCATAGACATGTTCGTCTTCATAAATTTTTGTACTTGGGATGGATCCATCAATGATCTTGCAAAATAGGCAATCGCTCATTCGAAAATTCCTCCTTATTTTATATGTATATATATTCTATCATACTCATAACTGTATCATTTGCTAATTTTTGATAAAATATAAACGAGAAGAGGAGTGATGGCATGACGGTATTAGAGGTACAACATGTGACAGGTGGTTATACAAGAAAGCCGGTTATTAAAGATTTATCATTTTCGATTGAAAAAGGGGAGCTTGTTGGCTTAATTGGCTTAAATGGAGCTGGTAAAAGTACAACGATTAAGCATATCATCGGAACGATGCTTCCAAAAGAAGGAGACATACGTTTAAATGGTGTGACGTTAAAGGAAAATACGGACAAGTATCGTACAGCATTTTCTTATATCCCTGAAACACCTGTTTTATATGATGAGCTAACATTACGTGAACATTTAGAATTAACGGCGATGGCTTATGGACTAGATGAAGCAACACTTGAAGCTCGTTCGCAATTATTATTAAAGGAATTTCGAATGGAAAAACGACTGAATTGGTTCCCATCGCATTTCTCAAAGGGTATGCGCCAAAAGGTTATGATTATGTGCGCCTTTTTAGTCAATCCAAGTCTTTACATTATTGATGAACCTTTTGTGGGACTCGACCCGCTTGGGATTCAATCCTTGCTTGATCAGATGGATGAAAAGAAAAAAGAAGGCGCTTCTATTTTAATGTCTACGCACATTTTATCTACCGCTGAAAAGCATTGTGACCGTATCATTTTATTGCATGAAGGACGCGTGCGAGCACAAGGATCAATGGAGGATTTACGCAAGGCATTTGCGATGCCACATGCGACATTGGATGATTTATATATTGCAATGACAAAGGAGCGCGACCATGAAGAACTTGCGTGATGTATGGTCCTCTCGCTTTATGCACTATATAGGTGAAGTGCAAAAATATATGCGATTTATTTTTACGGGGCATATAGCGATTGTACTGGTATTTCTTATTGGAGCAGGGGGCTATCAATATAGTGAATGGCTGAAAATTGTACAGCCTGATTTTCCAGCAGAGGTTTTAATTGCAGTGGCAGTGGGGATTTTACTAGCATTTAGTCGTCCAACTTCACTTTTGAGAGAGCCAGACCAAGTATATTTATTACCTTTAGAATCAAAAATGTCACAGTATTTTAAAAAGGCGTTAGCGTGGACGTTTTGGTCACAGGTTTGGGTTGTGGCAATTGTTTATATTGTAAGCATCCCTTTACTAAAGGCTGTTACTGAATTAACAACATCTGAAATTTGGTCAGTATTTCTACTTATTATTATATTGAAGTTTTTGAGCGTACAAGGTGAATTTAGTTATCGCTATAGTGAACGTGGTCAAATGATTTGGGTGGATAGGCTAATTCGAGCTGTTATCTTTGGTGTTACTGTGTACATGGCGCTTCAAATGCAGCTTATTTTAGCTATTGTTGCTGCTGCAGTTGGATGTGTGTATATTGTAATATTTAGAAAAAAATGTGCAGGTGAGCCTATTCCGTACGAGCATTTTGTAAAGCTGGAACAAAATCGCATGATGAGTTTCTATCGCTTTGCTAATTATTTCACGGACGTTCCACATTTACGAGGTAGCATCCGTCGTCGTGGTTGGCTTGATTGGCTTTATAAATTTGTGGCATACAAGAAGGACAATGCCCAAAAGTACTTAGTGTTCCGTACATTCGTCCGAACAGATGATCATTTTTACTTATGGCTCCGATTAACAGTGATTTCAGCTGTTATTGCAGCCTTTGTAGATATCCCAGTCGTTACATGGGTTATCGCAGGTGCATTGAGCTTTGCTACAACTATTCAATTAAAATCAGCTTTATTATCAAGCGGTGAATTTCGTATGGACATGCTTTATCCTTTACCGGATGAAGCACGTACGGTAGCAGTCAATCAAATTGTGCGTCTTGCAATGATAACGCAAGCGATTGTAGTGGGTCTATGTGGTATCACACAGCCAATGTTTTATGTTACTTTTATAATCATTTTGGTTGTTAGTGAATTGACTTCTAAAGTATCTAAATCTTGAATTTTAAACATATCACCAAAGGGTAGATGAATTTAGTTAAAACATATGCCATTGATAAATTGATTGTAGTGGAGACTGGGGCGTCTCTTTGGGAATTAACGTCACAAGGCTAAAAGAATCACGTCCTGTGATAATCAACAGCCTTGTAGCTCAAGCGTATTAACAGACGTCCTCAGAAGAGCGCTCGGTCGCAACGAAAATCAACCATACGTTATGGTGATAAGCTTTTGGTTTTTTAAATTTAAAATTATAAAGCTCATTTTTCCAATAATAGAATTGGAAAAATGAGCTTATTTTTGTTAAAAAGAGTTTTAAATGGAGAAGCGCTTACTTTTGCTTAGGGCTCTCCAGTGCATTTGTCTTCTATTCTACTAATTGATAATCTAGTGCTGCTGAAACTAATACCTTTGCAGCAATGAGCATCCCTTTTTCATCAATATCGAATTTAGGGTGATGATGTGGTGCATATTTAGCAGGGCGGGCTCCCGTGAAGAAGAATGTACCTGGCTTTTCCTCTAAGTAATAAGCGAAATCTTCAGCCCCCATAGTTGCTTCAATCTCAGTAACATCGCAAATATTCTGAGCGATATTACGCACAAAGAGTGTTTCCTTCTCATGATTTATAACCGCAGGGTAGCCATGACGATAATTCAGTTCAATTGTACAATCATGCGCAATTTCTGTCCCTTGGATAACCCGTTTAAATTCCCGTTCCATCGTTTCACGAACATCTTTATTAAACGTTCGAATTGTGCCATTTAAGTAGGCTGTATCGGCAATAATATTGTCGGCATTAGATGCTACGAATGAACCAACCGACAAAACAGCCGATTCGGTTGGGGCAACACGACGTGCAACAAGCTGTTGTAAATTTATAACAAGCTGAGAGCCGATAACAATCGAATCCTTTGTTTGATCCGGATGAGCGCCATGACCGCCTTGACCTTGAATCTTTATTTCAAAACTATCAACAGCGGCCATCGTTGGCCCTACGCGGTAGCCAATTATCCCTGTAGGATGGTTAGAAGAAAGATGTGTACCAAAAATAGCATCAACGCCATCCAAGGCCCCAGCCTGTACCATCCCAATTGCTCCACCTGGATCAACCTCTTCTGCATGTTGATGAATTAGTACATATTCACCTACTAACTCATCGCGCATTTCCCACAATAGCTTACCGATAATTAACAAAGTAGCTGTATGACCATCATGCCCACAAGCATGCATAACACCAGACACAGTTGATTTGTATGGTACATCTTTTTCATCTTGTATAGGAAGAGCATCAAAGTCTGCTCGTAAGGCAATCGTTTTACCAGGCTTGCTCCCTTTAATACGCGCAATTAAACCGTGACCACTGACATTAGCTTCAACCGGTACGCCGAGTTTCTTATAATATTGAATAATATAATTAGCAGTTTCTTGCTCCTGAAAGCTTAACTCTGGGTGCATATGCAGATGACGGCGAATCGCCACCATTTCATCAAAATGAGCATCGATTTTTTCAAGTAGATGTTGGTTCATAGTAAACCTCCTTAAACGAATTATCCTAGATTTTTATTAATAACATAATAGTTTTACAAACTGGATAAATAGGGGTAAACGTTTCTCATAAAGAATATCCTTGGAGGAAGTAATGAATACCCGCGCGCCCGATGGAAATACCCGCGGAAGAACAGAACAGAGAATACCCGCGCTTCCGTTGGAAATACCCGCGGAAGAACAGAGAATACCCGCGCTTCCGTTGGAAATACCCGTGAAGATCAGCAAATACCCGCGCCCCTCAATTAATCTTCGTTGTCTTCTTTTGGAGCGGCACTATAGGTTGTGACATAGGAAGCTGCTGAGAAAATGTTTTGTTGATTCACGCCTGTTGGTTCTTTGCGTTCGGCATGTGCTGATGCGAAAGCCTTTGAGCTTTTCCATGCTTCGAATGAATGAGGACCGTTCCATTGTGTCATGACAATGTATGTTTCACTATTTAATGGACGAAGTAGTCGAAATGCTACAAAGCCTGGTTCATCTTCTATAGCACGTGCTCGATTTAAAAAGCGATGTTCAAAAACTGGTCGACCTTCATCTGTCACAGGAATATTGTTGAAAACAAAGAAGCCTCGTTCTTCTAGAGCATTTACTGAATCTAGCACTTCAAACTTACGAGGTGTGGCAAATATAGATTTTCCATTGGTTTCATGTATAAGCACAGAGTTTCCCTCTCCGTGTATTAAAATCAACGCCTCGTTTGGATGTTTATTCTTTAACTGCTCTAAAAAATCACCTGTACCAGAAGTTAAATAAATATACATAACTGTTGCCCTCCTTATAAATGTTCATCTTTTTAAAGGAATGAATGGTGCTTGTACATCGCACTACTTAGACCTACTGTTATCTACGCGAAAGCAACTAGTACGCTAAAGCGGAAATGATAACATAGCGTGATTATCTCCATTTAAATGGAAGTATATAGCTTTGTCAAAAAAGAAATCGTATAGAAAGAACAATTTTATGACATTTCCCTATGAAAACTATACAATAACAGAGGAAGCGTTTACTATTGAAAACGGATATCAATAATAACGAATTAAATCAGAGAATTTTACTATATGAATTTTATTGAGGGGAAGGAACTATTCATGACAACTTTTAATGATACTCTTCTACGTGCTGCACGGGGAGAAAGAACAGAACATACACCAGTGTGGTATATGCGACAAGCAGGACGCTCTCAGCCAGAATATCGTGCGATTAAAGAAAAGTATTCTTTAGAGGAAATTACACTTCAACCTGAACTTTGTGCATATGTAACGCGGTTACCAGTAGAAAATTACAATGTTGATGCAGCGATTTTATACAAAGACATAGTAACACCACTCCCTGGGATTGGAGTAGATGTAAAAATCAAAGCAGGCGTAGGTCCTGTAATTTCAAATCCAATTCGCTCAATCGCGGATATAGAAAAACTAGGCGAATTTAATGCGAAAGAACATACACCATACGTTTTAGAAACAATAAAAATGTTATCAGAGGAACAACTGAATGTACCTCTAATCGGCTTTGCAGGTGCACCATTCACTCTCGCAAGTTATATGATTGAAGGTGGTCCTTCAAGAAATTATAATAAAACAAAGTCATTTATGGTATCAGAGCCTCAAGCTTGGTTTGCATTAATGGAAAAATTGGCTGACATGATTATTTCTGATATTTCAGCCCAGGTAGAAGCGGGAGCGAAAGCTATCCAAATATTTGACTCTTGGGTTGGTGCTTTAAATGTTGAAGACTATCGTGTGTTCATTAAACCAGTTATGACACGTATTTTTGCAGAGTTGCAAAAAGAAAATGTGCCACTTATTCAGTTTGGTGTCGGTGCAAGTCATTTAGCGAAAGAGTGGAATGATTTACCGATCGATGTTGTTGGCTTAGATTGGCGTTTACCAATTAGAGAAGCTCGTGCTAATGGTATAACTAAGCCTGTACAAGGGAATTTAGATCCATCACTATTACTTGCTGATTGGTCAATTATTGAAAAACGCACGAAAGATATTATCGATCAAGGCTTAGAAATGCCAGGGCACATCTTTAACTTAGGTCATGGTGTATTCCCAGAGGTAGATCCAGAAGTGTTAAAACGTTTAACAGCTCTTATTCATGAGTATAGTGCTCAACAAATTCAAGCACGCTCTTAATATAGATGTGAACAAGATATTAACTTTCATATTTCTTTTCTATGAATGATATCTCGATTTCATCGTAGAAAGGGTGCTGTCCAACCTAATGAATTGGACAGCTTCTTTTTGTCACATACTGTACGATAAAGATATACTTAACTATTATTTAGAGGTGAAAAGGTAATGAAAGAAGTTAAAGGCTTATTAGTTATGGCATATGGAACACCCTATAAAGAAGAAGACATCGAACCTTACTATACGCATATTCGCCACGGTCGCAAACCATCAGAAGAGCATTTAGAAGATTTACGCGGTCGTTATGAGGCTATCGGTGGTTTATCGCCACTTGCTGCTGCTACTAAGGCGCAGGCTGAAGCTTTATGCGCACGTTTAAATGAAATGCAAGATGAAGTGGAATATAAATTATTTATTGGTTTAAAGCATATCCATCCATTCATTGAAGATGCGGTAGAAGGAATGGTAGCAGAAGGTATTAAAGAAGCGGTTTCTATCGTATTAGCTCCGCACTTCTCAACGTTCTCTATTAAGTCATATAATGGTCGTGCAGCAGAAACAGCTGGAGATCGATTAACAATTACTTCTGTAGAATCTTGGTATGATGAACCAAAGTTCATTGAGTATTGGAAAAACAAAGTGAATGAAACATTTAAAGCAATGTCTGATGAAGAACGTGAAAAAGCATGTCTAATCGTGTCTGCACACTCACTTCCTGAGAAAATTAAAGAGTTGGGCGATCCGTATGAAGATCAATTAATTGAGACGGCTCGACTAATTAAAGAAGCTACGGGTGTCAATAATGTAGAAGTTGGCTGGCAATCAGCAGGACAAACACCTGAGCCGTGGATCGGTCCAGATGTTCAGGACTTAACACGTGAACTTTACGAGCAAAAAGGCTTCCGCTCATTCGTTTATACGCCAGTTGGCTTTGTAACAGAACATTTAGAAGTTTTATATGACAACGATTATGAATGTAAAGTTGTTTGTGATGAACTTGGCGCGAAATATTATCGTCCAGCCATGCCAAATACACACCCATTATTTATTGATGCAATGGTTGATGCCATTCATAAAAAATTAAGCTAAGCGAAAAGAAAGTGATGATGTTGGTGACTCAGAAAAGACGAAAGGTAGTTGTTGTAGGCGGTGGTATTACTGGCCTCACAGCTGCGTTCTATTTGCAAAAAGAAGCAAGCGCAAAAGATTTGCCGTTAGATATCGTACTTGTCGAGTCGTCATTACGTCTTGGCGGAAAAATACAAACACTGAGAAAAGATGGCTGTATTATCGAGCGCGGGCCAGAATCTTTTTTTGATCGTGAGAACTATGTATATGCTTTGGCAAAGGATTTAGGCATTGAACAAGAAATGATTACAAGCAATACAGGGCCGACTTACATTGCTGTTGGTAGTCAATTGTATCCAATCCCTAGTAATCTTTTGTCTGGGGCAACACCACATGTTTCGTCATTTATTACATCAGGTTTGTTTTCACTTAGCGGGAAAGTTCGTGCAGCGGGGGATTTTTTCATCTCGCGCTCTGCACAGGATGATGACCAACCATTAGGGCAATTTTTTAGAAGAAGATTCGGTGCTGAAATTGTAGAAAATTTAGTAGAGCCATTACTTGCTGGAACGTTTGCTGGTGATATTGAGCAGTTAAGTATGCGTTCAACATTTCCGCAGCTCTATGGATTAGAGCAAAAATATCGTAGCTTACTTATTGGTATGAAAAAGTCTGGTACAAATTTTTTAAATAACGATCTTATTACGAAAGATAAGGGCATTTTTCAATCGTTTAATAATGGTCTTGAGACACTTATCGAAAAACTTGAAGAATCACTACTACCTGGTACAGTTATGAAGGGTGTTAAAGTCGAGGAAATTGAGCATGGTAAGGATGGTACTGTCCAAGTTGTGTTAAACAATTTTACACAATTAAAAGCAGATGCTGTTATTCTTGCTACACCTTTTAATGTAGCAAGAAAAATGTTCAGCAAACACCAGTTATTAAATGAATTGAGTACGATGAAGGCGGCAACTATTGCTACTGTGACAATGGCATTTAAAAAAGACCAGTTAGGTGATCTAGATGCGTTATCATTTTTTGTTTCTCGAAATAGTGATTTTTCAATAACTTCTTGTACTTGGATTAATCGAAAGTGGCCTGGCACAACACCGGATGATTACGTGCTGTTACGTAGTTATATTGGCCGAGTGGGCGACGAGGCAATTGTAGCGTTATCCGATACTGAAATTGAAAAGACCGTTTTGCAGGATTTAATGAAAACAATTGGTGTAGATGGAGAACCGTTAATGACTGTAGTTTCCCGCTGGAAAAATGCCATGCCACAATATACCGTAGGACATGAAGCGAAAATAGAGCGAGTAAAGCAAGAATTACGTGAACATTTTCCCGCTGTAAAGCTCTCGGGGAGTTCTTTCGAAGGAATATCAATACCTGAGTGCGTTGAGCAAGGTAAAAATGTTGCTGACGAAGTACTAACGGAAATGTTTGTGGATTAAATAGTTATTAGAAGTAGTACAAACTTGAACAATGTTTGTACTACTTTTTTATTGCTTTTAAGAGATTCCGCGATAAATTATTTGTAAAGTATGAGCGTTTAAAAGTAAAAATTGCACAAGTTAGATAAATCGAAATAGAAAACTGGGAAAGTAAGCTTCTACTTTCCCAGTAAAAATCTTATAGAGAATGTTATTTGTTCAACCAGTAAAAATTTTTGTTCTTTAATGCTATGAAATTCGGTGACATGACCATACAATACCGCCAGAGTTCGCTCCTCCAAGAGTAAGTCCGATCGTTAAACCGTTAGCATTGTAGAATAAATCAATGGTATCACCTGCAGTTAATTCGACTTCTCCAGCCAATGTTACTGTCCCATTACCAAGGATAGTGCGTAAATTTAATACGGCAATAATATTTACATTTAATAAAGGGAATAATCCGCTTATTAAACTTGTTGCTGCGTTTCTGCGAATTGCAAATGATGGATTGATGCCAGCTCCTAAACCAACGGTAATTACTGCAGTAGTTGAGTAGTTGATTGTTGCTTCAAAAGAGTATCTTCCGGTTGTTGGAACAGTGAAAATTCCGGTCACTGGATTGAATGCTGGTGTTGTGAAATAAGGAGATGCAACACTCCAGTTGGTGATTGTACTAGAAGCACTTACTGATACAGCATTATTAAATGCTGAGAAACCTTCTGTAAATGCTGGCCCAGTAAAGCCAGTCAAACCAGTAACGCCAGTTACACCCGTAGCGCCTGTAGCGCCAGTAGCGCCAGTAGCCCCAGTAGCCCCAGTAGCCCCAGTAGCCCCAGTAGCCCCAGTAGCCCCAGTAGCCCCAGTAGCCCCAGT
>NZ_JBEGDG010000030.1:0-40762 GCF_040183165.1 Lysinibacillus zambalensis | reverse complement strand
GCGGCAGCAACAAATGTTTTAACTGTGCGAAAGCGAAGCGGCAGCAACAAATGTTTTAACTGTGCGAAAGCGAAGCGACAGCAACAAATGTTTTAACTGTGCGAAAGCGAAGCGGCAGCAACAAAGCGCCCAGCCAGAAACGGAAATCAACCCCACGTTATGGCAAGAAACGAATTTAGAATTGTAATAACGCTGAAGTGAAAATGGATCAAAGGAGAATGCGATGCTGTCATTTATTTTATCTGCAAAAAGATTGTTAGTAGGCATGTGGAAGTCATTCAAGCGTCCACAATTTCTATCTTTGTTTACAACATTATTTTTTATCATTCTTTCAGGGACAATGTTTTATAAAGGAACGGAAGGATGGTATTGGATTGATGCCATGTATTTTGCAGTAGTGAGTTTAATTCCAACCGGTGTTGAGACGGGATTGTATCCTACTAGTAATTTTTCAAAGATATTTACGATGATTTATTTAATCGTTGGAACAGGCGTCATGTTTATTACGCTATTAATGCTCGGCAGATCAATAGTCGATTTTACAATTGAGGAAGAAAAGAAAGAACAAGCAATAAAACGTCTGAAAAAATAAAAAAGCAGTTCAATAAATCTATAAGATTTACTGAACTGCTATTCTTTACTTAGTTACGATAGTCTAGCAATGATGCCTTCTTCATCGTCTAAGACTAATTCGATTCCTGTTGAAAATGGATCACCATGTAGGACGTCTTTAATCCATACACGTAGTGCACCAATCATTGCTGATGTATTGAACATCTCGACTTGACCATTCGTTTCAACTTCTGCACCGAAGCCTGCGTCATCATCGTATGTTAGTTCTACAAGTACATCCTCAGGGCGAATGTTTTTATAGTAAGCCTGAGATAAGCAAATTGCATTTATAATATCTTGTTCATTAATTATTTGTGCCATTGTGCTTCCTCTTTACGCTTTTTATCTTTAAACATATTAACAATTTTTACAACTAGCATTATGATAACCATGATGGCTGCAACGTTAATTAATAAGCCTAAAATATTACCAAGCATACCCATACCACTGAAAAGACTTCCGAATAATAAGCCAGCTAAACCACCAAGCATTAAGCCTTTCATAAGACCACCTGAGAAGAAGCCGCCTTTCTTAGCTGTTGAATCCGTTTTGTTTGTGCTTTTATTTGTTGTTGCATTATTTTGATCTTTAGATTTATCCTGAGATTTTTGGAAATTAGAGCTATTGTTATTATTATTGTTTGAGAAGCCTTTTTTACCTGACTTATAGGATTTAGCTTCTGCAGTTGGTGTATCTGAGATGAACAATGTTGCACCTACAGTTGCAAACATAAGTGTCGCTGCAAAAAGAGCGGCAAGAATTTTTTTCATTACTTACATTCCTCCAATATAATTTTTAGTTTTGTCATAAACTAATCTAATAGTAATTTTACATGAACCATCTCGAAAAATAAAATAAACGCTTTCATCAATTTAGGTATATGCACAAATTTGAACAAGTAGTGACAATGTTAATCCAAATGTTGGACATGCATTACTTATATCGTTAATTGTAGTGGAGGTTGGACGTCCGCCCCTAGTAGGAACGGAATTCAATCTTGAGTTAAGAGGATAAGCCTTAAAAGGGTATATGGAAAGAAAGGAGTGAAACGATGATTTCAACATTACTACTATTAATTTTAATTTTTTTAATTTTTTATATAACGGAAAGAAGACGTTTTTTCAATGCAGTAGTGCTGGGTCTTGTAGGGTTGTTTATTTTAGGCATTATACTTAGTCATCCTGTATTTCTCCCGAATGAGCAGGGGATTGTGTCGAAGATGGGTATAGTCGTAATACTTGGAAGTTTCCCGAGTATAATGTTTATTTTATCGATAGCTACGTTTTTTAATAGTAAAGTTTTACTTGAAAAAGAAGGACGTAAAGTACGAAATCTATTGTTAGCTGTTTTTGGTTTGAGTTTTTTTATTATGATGATTTGGTATGTATTTGTGATTTTTATGAATATCGAAAATAATCTTTGGCATATTCTTTTCTTCTATGGGTTCTTGGTTTTCGGATATACAATGTTTTTATATACAAGCATAATGGCCTACGCTACTCTATATCATTTTACGCCTATCTTTTATGAGCCTAACTATATTATTGTGTTAGGGTCAGGACTAATCGGAGATAAAGTACCGCCGCTTTTAGCTAGCCGTTTAGACGAGGCAGTAAAGCAGTTTAAAAAGTATGATGAACGACCTTACATTATCGTCTCAGGTGGACAGGGAAGTGATGAAAAAGTATCAGAAGCATATGCCATGAAAAAATATATAGTTGACGAACATCAAATACCGTCTCAAAAAGTATTTATGGAAGATCAATCGACAAATACTGAGCAGAATATGGCATTCTCTAAAGAAATTATGGATAAACATGCTCAGGGGAAAAAATATCGATCCTTATTCGTAACAAATAATTTTCATGTTTTTCGTGCAAGTATTTATGCCAAAAAGGTGAAGCTTGATGCACAAGGTGTTGGTTCAAAGACAGCCTTTTATTATGTACCTAATGCATTTACTCGTGAATTTATTGGTTTATTAGAAATGTATAAATGGATTCATGTCACTGTCTTTTTGTTTATTACATTGTTTATTGGCTTATTATTAAGAGCATATGTGTAACCAATATAGAGCTGTCTTCCATATAATAGTGGCAAGGTGCATTTTATTTCCATTCAGTAGAAGACTTCCACTTCAAGGTGGTGAAATGAATGCGGACGGGGTTCCTTTTTTAGAGTGTGTCTAAATACCTACTGAAATAGAGGGGCTCAGTTTAAGAGTGCCACGTCCTGTGGCAATTGATCTGTGCGAAAGCGCAGTGCAACGTAGCGACAGCAACAAATGTTTTCTGTGCGAAAGCGCAGTGCAACGTAGCGACAGCAACAAATGTTTTCTGTGCGAAAGCGCAGTGGCAACGTAGCGACAGCAACAAATGTTTTCTGTGCGAAAGCGCAGTGCAGTAGCGACAGCAACAATTATGCCAAGGCGAAATTGATAGTAGTGTGCGAGGGGGAAAACGAATGTATGGGCAATTTTTAGCAAAAAAAAATAAAGAGCGAATAGTGTCCCTACAAAAGCTCGCGCAAACGCAAGATACGTGTTTTGCGCAAAACATTGATTTGATAGCAGTCAAAGAAGTACAGTTAGCAGCCGTGCACAAAATTGTATATCAAGTTGTGCAGGGACTATTGAAAAAAAAACAACAACGACATTTACAAATTATACATCCAGAACAGACACAGTCAGTACAGGAGAATGTGCTAACGCTTTTAGCTGAATATGATGATTTACTGCGTGAAGCAATTCCACTCCCTATCTATATTTTCATTTGGCAAATTTCTTCATTGGAGAAGTTAGCTAATTGCGTTGAAGTTGTTGATGATGTACTTGATATATTGGAATGGTATTTTATTCATCAAAATGAGCAAGTTGAAGCATTTGACGAAGAAGTTCTTGATCATGAAGTAATCATAGACTTATACAAAGATGCCATCGAGGAACAGGATGCGGATGCACAGTTTCAACTTGGTGATTATTATAGTGCTATCGACGGGACATATTTCCAACCAGAAAAGTCTGTGAAGTGGTTCGAGTTAGCAGCATCACAAGATAATGCTGATGCACAATATGCTCTAGGTAATTTTCACTTTGAAGGTATAGGTGTAGAAGAAAACTATAACATGGCTTTTTCACTGTACGAGGCTGCAGCAAAGCAAGGGCATCCGGATGCCGCGAATAATTTAGCGGATATGTATTTTAACGGTGAGGGAGTGCCAGAAAATTTGGTACTTGCGAAGAAGTGGTTCGAATTTGCCGCACAACATGGTGTGGCAGAGGCCATGTTTACACTCGGAATTATATACGAGCAGGGATTAGGAGTCGACAAAGATGAGGAGCAAGCTTGTAGCTATTATAAAAAATCTGCTGAAGTAGGCTATATTGAGGCACAATATAGGTTTGGAGGAATCTATCTAGAGGGTCGGTTAGGGCAACCGAAAGATGTGAACCGTGGATTATATTGGTATGAAAGAGCAGCGAAGCAATATCATGTCGATGCCTTTTATGATTTGGGTTTTATTTGGAGCCAAGGGTTAACAGGTATACGGAATATTGAAAAAGGTATTCATTGGTTTAAACAGGCCGCCCTTCAAGGTGATTCGGAAGCAAAATTACAACTAGGGCACATATACAATAAAGGGGAAGGAATAGCTAGAAATATTAACGAGGCTATAAAATGGTATGGTCTTGCAGCAGATGCTGGAAGTGCGGAAGCGGCAATTTTACTGCAAGAATTGAAAGGGGAGTAAGTATTTTTTATTAAAAAGTAATAGGTTTTTAGATTCAATTATTACCCTTTTTGATATAGATATTAAGTTTTAGTTCTGTTGCTATGAATGAGTATATATTACCAGTTGTGGTTGGCCGTTAAAATATCAATATAATAAAGTGGTATTACCTCGAACTAAAACAAAGGAAAAATAAGCATAAAAAAAACAGAGATGATGTCAATTGGCTACCCAAAAGTATTGTGGTAGCTTTTTTGCTGTTTTAGATAATAAGTAAGACAACAGGTACTTTTTGTTCAATTAATGTAAAAAAATGTAATTATAAAAATTGACAGCTATTTATAAAATGTATAAGGTATATGAGGGATTTTGAAAGGTAGTTAGTAGCGATAGCTAATTATAAAGTTACCATTTTTAGTTGATTTAACAAAGGGACAGAGTCATAAGTAATACTGAGGGTGTTCTCACTAAAAGTTAGGGATGACAATTCCACAGGAAGGCGCCTAGCCCGAATGGAAATCAACTGTACGTTATGGTGATGTTTTTTTATTTTTAAGTGAATGGAATTAAATTTTTCTCAGCTTTTAAAAGTACACGGCATGAAAGAGGGTAAATGTGTGATTTTTCAAAAACAGAGAAAGACAACGGCGTTAGATTTAGAGCAATACATTGTAAAAATGGATATAGCGAATCGCAATTCAATAAAAAAGCAAATTGATTTGCTTAAATTGACGAAGCGGGATTTACAATATTTAAAAGCCTTTCAACCTTTTGTAGAAGGCAATATTGATAACATTGTTAATCGATTTTATGAAATGATTGTAACTGAACGTACTCTAGTAGATATTATTAATAAACATAGTTCTGTAGAGAAGCTGAAAATTACTTTAAGACGTCATATTATTGAAATGTTTAATGGTACGATTGATGATGATTTTTATCAAAGAAGAGTTAAAATTGCTAAAGTACATGTACATATCGGGCTTAAAACACAATGGTATATTTGTGCTTTTCAAGATTTAACGGCATCATTTATTGACTTAGTTGAAGAACATGTTCATCATCCAATGGATCAACTTAATACAATTAGGGCTATCTCAAAAATATCTAATTTTGAGCAACAGTTAGTTTTAGAGGCTTTTGAGCATACCATTGAGCAGCTTCATGAAAAAATAGAACGTAGAAAAGAAGTAATAGAGAAAAAAATCGTAGCGTCTTCGGAAGGTCTTGCCACAATATCATTGGAAACAAACAACTCGTTTCATCGCTTAAGTGAACAATCGGATGAAATTAAACAACTGGCAAAAAAATCACTTCAAGTGTCGACTATGGCTGAGAGTCAGGCATTAGAAGGTCGTGAACGATTAAAGAATCAATCGCAAAATATGAGTAATATTATTGATTCGCTTGATGGTATAGCGGAAAATATTACACAGTTGGCAGATATGTCAAGGGAAATGGAATCGATTATGAATGTTGTGACAAATATTGCTAATCAAACGAACTTGTTAGCTTTAAATGCGGCAATAGAAGCGGCTCGCGCTGGAGAATCGGGTAAAGGCTTTAGTGTTGTTGCAGATGAAGTGAGAAAACTATCGATTCAAACAAAGGAATCTGTCACATCGGTTGCGACTTTATTACATAAAACGAATGAGCGGACTGATAAACTTGTTCACTCGCTTAGTAATATTCAAGAAGAGGTAACTTCTGGTGAGGAAAACATGGTTCAAACGGAAGGCCAATTTACTAATATATTGGACGCTATGACCGAAGCCAAAGAACAAAATGGACAGATGGAAAAAGAAGTACAAGCAATAGTAGAAGTACTAAGTCAATTAGGTATTGCTTTTAATGAAGTGAAAAATTCCGCTGAAGAACTAGCTAGCTTTGCACAAAATTTAAATTAATGAAGTGAAAAGCAGGAGACAAAGAAAAATAAAGATGCTTTACACTGTAGTGTATAATAACACTATATCAACTGTTAATATATACGATCCGCTAGGTAGATAAAAATACCGGTGAAAATATGCTGTTAAATTCAATATATACTAATTGAACATAGAAAAGAATGGAGCTATCCTATGCGCTGGATAGCTCCATTTTTGCTAAATTTGTAAAGGGTTTAACGTAATTTTCGATAAAAAAAGTTTATACTGAAATAAAGAACTAAAAATAGGGGCGGTTAATATGAAAACAGTAGTTGTATTAGGTGGCGGAATTACGGGTTTGTGTACGATGCATTATTTACAACGTCAAGTTCAGGAGAAAAACTTAAATGTAAAGCTAGTACTCGTTGAAAAAAATACATACCTTGGTGGTAAGCTTCACTCTGCATATGAACAAGGCTTTATCATGGAAACAGGAGCAGATTCTATAGTAGCGCGTCATAAAGGTGTTATGGAGTTAGTAGAAGAACTTAATTTTGAACAAAATCTTGTGTATAACGAAACGGGTGTTTCGTATATTTTCACAAATAATGAGCTACATGCTATCCCAGCAGATTCAACGTTTGGTATTCCTATGAGCTTACAATCTCTAGAGGAAAGCACGCTTGTATCAGAGAAAGGTAAAAAAGAAGCATTAAAGGATTTAACCATGCCAAATGAAGAATTTACAAAGGAAAGTTCGATTGGAGAATTTTTAACGTACTATTTAGGTGAGGAGCTTGTTCAAAACCAAATAGCGCCCGTACTTGCAGGTGTATACTCGGGAGATTTAAATCAACTTTCAATTGCTTCCACTTTACCGTATTTAATCGATTACAAAAATGATTACGGTAGTATTATTAAAGGCTTTGATGCAAACAGGGAACAATTTTTGAAAGCCGCCAATAAAAAATTTATTTCATTTAAAAATGGTTTATCGTCATTAATTGATCGACTTGAAGAAACATTAACGGATGTAGAAATTATAAAAGGGATTGCCACTATAAGTGTTAAAAAGCAGGAGAATCAGTACTCCGTTACATTAGCAAACGGTAAAATAATTGAAGCAAATCATGTTGTCATGGCACTGCCAAATGAAGCGGTACAAAGCTTATTGCAGGATGAATCTTTGAACGGCTATTTTGAACAATTCAATACTGCATCCGCCATTACGATTTACTTAGGGTTTGATGTACCAGATAATAGATTACCCGCGGATGGAACAGGCTATATTGTGTCACATAATTCGGATGTTATTTGTAATGCAGCAACGTGGACAAGTCGCAAGTGGAAACACACGTCAGCAGAAGGAAAATTACTTGTACGACTTTTTTATAAGAGCATTAACCCTGAGTATGAGAGATTGCGTTTGATGTCAGATGAAGAGTTAGCAGCGGTTGCTCTAGAAGATGTAAGAAAAAGCTTGGGGATTGAGGAAACACCAACAATTGTGGACGTGACAAAATGGATCGACCAAATGCCAAAGTATGATTTGGCACATCGTGAAGCGTTGCAAGGTCTCGTACAAGAGCTTGAGAAAAACTATCCGAATTTATCAATAGCGGGTTGCTCTTATTTCGGAGTGGGCATAGGTGCGTGTATTCAAAATGGTAAAAAAATTGGTGAGGAGCTTGCTGAAAAACTATCGTAATTGTTTGATTTAAATCAAAATATGGTATTTTTCGTGAGATTTTACCTCTGTTCTGTGAAATAGTCTTGACTCAATCGTTCGTAAACGATATGATTCTTTTAATTATTTAAAAAATTCATACAACATTCTTATCAAGAGAAGCTGAGGGACTGGCCCTGTGAAGCTTCAGCAACCAACTTATTGTCAGGTGCTAAATCCAGAGGACCGTAGTGTCGAAGATGAGAAGGAAAAACAATGACGAAACGTTAAAGCCTTCTTTTTATGTAAAAGAAGGCTTTTTGCATTTTAATTTTTATAAATAAAGGAAGAGAGGCTAGTTTTATGGGATTGCTTGAAAGGTTAAAAACGCATGTTCTTACAGCAGATGGTGCAATTGGTACAGTTTTATATGGCTATGGCTTGGAGTATTGCCACGAGGAAATGAATATACAAAGACCTGAATTAATTGAAAAGATTCATAGAGAGTATATAGCGGCAGGTGCCGATATTATTCAAACGAACACTTACGGAGCTAATGCCATAAAATTAGCCCGCTATGGATTAGAATCTCGTGTGCAGCAGTTTAATGAAGCTGCTATAACGATTGCAAAACGAGCAGCGGCAGATGGTGGACAATTTGTTTTAGGTACTATTGGGGGAATCCGTGGTATTCGAAAAAGCGACGCAACGTTAGAGGAAATTTTAGCAACAGTTGATGAGCAGGCAACCGTTTTACTTGCAGGAAATCCAGATGGCCTTTTACTTGAGACATATTATGATTTTGAAGAGTTAACAGCGACTTTAGCAATGCTACGAGCTAAAACGAAATTACCGATTATTGCTCAAGTTTCTATGCACGAACCAGGAATTTTACAAAATGGAATGAGCTTAAATAACGCTTTACATGAACTTGAAGCGCTAGGTGCTGATCTCGTAGGTGTTAACTGTCGCTTAGGTCCTCACCATACAATACAAGCATTTGAAGGTGTGGAGCTTCCTAAGAAAGCATTTATGTCAGCGTATCCGAATGCTTCTCTTCTTGATGTAGAGGATGGCCGTGTCGTTTATGAGTCGGAGGCAGATTATTTTGGTCGAGCAGCTGTAGAGCTTCGTGATCAGGGGGTACGTTTAATTGGTGGTTGCTGTGGTACGACACCAAAGCATATTGCTGCAGCGAAAAAGTACTTAGAGGAGTTATCTCCAGTCGAAGAAAAGTATGCAAAGCCAGAAAAAGTAGAGATTGTCCGTGAGGCTGAGCCAGCAAATTACGAACCATTACATGTAAAAGTAAAACGAGAACGCTCAGTTATAGTGGAATTAGATACACCAAGACATTTAGAAATTGAAGGCTTTATTGCGGGAGCAAGAAAAATATATGAGGCGGGCGCAGATGTAGTCATGATGGCAGATAATTCACTTGCTTCTCCAAGGATTAGTAATGTCGCAATGGGTGCCTTACTGAAAGAAACACACGGGGTACGACCGTTAACTCATATAACATGCCGAGATCGTAATTTAATTGGACTTCAATCACATTTAATGGGATTAAATGCACTAGGTATTCACGATATTTTAGCAGTGACTGGAGATCCGACGAAGGTGGGCGATTTCCCAGGGGCCACAAGCGTTTATGACGTATCTTCAATGGAGCTAATCCAATTAATAAAACAGTTAAATGAAGGTGTATCGTTCTCGGGGAAACCACTTCGTAAAAAGGCGAATTTCTCTGTAGCGGCTGCCTTTAATCCTAATGTACGTGTACTAGATCGCGCGGTATCTCGATTAGAGAAGAAAATTGAATATGGGGCAGATTATTTTATTTCGCAGCCTGTTTATACAAAGGAAAAAATCGTGGAAATATACGAGGCGACAAAGCATTTAGAAACACCAATTTATATAGGTATTATGCCAGTAACGAGCTATAAAAGTGCGGAGTTTTTACATCATGAAGTGCCAGGCATCAAACTATCCGATGATGTGTTAGCCCGTATGAAGGCATGTGGCGATGATAAAGAACGCGCAACACTAGAAGGGATTGCAATTGCCAAGGAATTAGTAGAAGTAGCAGCGGAATATTTCAATGGTATTTACCTCATCACACCATTTTTACGCTATGACATGACACTAGAATTGATGAAATTTATTGAGCAATTGGATGAACAGAAAAAAGGGGTAAGTATAAATGGCTAAGCACTTGATTGAAGAACAACTAGAGAAACGAATTTTAATTCTTGATGGCGCAATGGGTACAATGCTACAAAATGAAAATTTATCAGCAGAGGATTTTGGCGGCGAGGAATATGATGGCTGTAATGAAAATCTCGTGCTAACTAGACCAGATGTGCTTGAAAAAGTTCATAGAAAATATTTAGAAGCTGGAGCAGATATTATTTGTACAAATACATTTGGAAGTACTCCACTTGTATTAAATGAATATGATCTTGGTGCGAAGGCAGAAGAAATCAATACACGTGCTGTGGAAATTGCACGCAAAGTAGTAGATGAGTTTTCTACATCCGATTGGCCACGTTTTGTAGCGGGGGCTATGGGACCAACCACAAAAACCTTGTCAGTTACAGGTGGTATTACATTTGATGAATTAGAGGAAAACTTCTATGTTCAGGCCAAGGCATTAATCGAAGCCGGAGCTGACGTTCTGTTGCTAGAAACTAGTCAGGATATGTTGAATGTTAAGGCAGGAACATTAGGGGTATCTCGTGCTTTTAAGGCAACTGAAAAAGAGCTACCTGTGATGATATCAGGAACAATTGAACCGATGGGAACAACATTGGCCGGTCAAACAATTGATGCTTTTTACATTTCCATCGAGCATATTAAGCCATTATCAGTTGGCTTAAACTGTGCAACTGGACCAGAGTTTATGACGGATCATATCCGTTCACTAGCAGAGCTTTCAACAGGCTATATTAGCTGTTACCCGAATGCAGGCTTACCTGACGAGGAAGGCTGCTACCATGAGTCACCTGATTCGCTGTCACAAAAGCTAAAAGGCTTTGCGGAAAAGGGGTGGTTAAATATTGTAGGAGGCTGCTGTGGTACAACTCCAGCACATATTGCTACTATTCGAGAAGTGCTAAAGGACCAAAAGCCTCGTCAATTACCAGATGCCACACATGGTCATGTAGTTTCTGGTATCGAGCCATTGGTGTATGACGATTCTATGCGTCCGTTATTTATTGGAGAACGGACGAATGTAATCGGTTCTCGTAAGTTTAAAAATTTAATTATTGACGGGAAGTTTGAGGAAGCTGCAGAAATCGCGCGTGCCCAGGTGAAAAATGGAGCACATGTTATCGATATTTGTTTAGCAAACCCTGACCGCGATGAACTAGAAGATATACGTGGCTTTATGCAGGAGGTTGTAAAAAAAGTAAAAGTACCTCTTGTAATTGACTCGACAGATGAAAAAGTAATTGAGGAAGCACTTAAGTTTTCTCAAGGGAAAGCCATTATTAACTCTATAAACCTAGAGGATGGCGAGGAGCGTTTTGACGCAGTTTTACCGCTAGTGAAAAAATATGGTGCCTCTTTAGTAGTGGGGACAATTGATGAGCAAGGCATGGCGGTTGATCGACAGCGCAAGCTTGAGATTGCTGAACGTTCCTATAAATTGTTAACAGAAAAGTGGGGTATTGCTCCTGAAGATATTATTTTTGACCCATTAATGTTCCCAGTAGGAACGGGAGATGAGCAGTATATTGGTTCAGCACTTGAAACGGTAGAAGGAATTCGCCTGATTAAAGAAAAAATGCCACGTACATTAACGGTGCTTGGTGTAAGTAATATTTCGTTCGGATTACCACCAGTAGGTCGTGAAGTATTAAATGCCGTATATTTATATCACTGTACACAGGCTGGATTAGATTATGCAATTGTGAATACGGAGAAGCTAGAACGTTATGCATCCATTCCTGAGGAGGAAATTAAGCTAGCCAATGATTTACTCTTCCATACAAATGATGAAACATTAGCTGTTTTCACGGATTTCTATCGTGATAAAAAGAAGGAAAAAACAGAGGCAGATATTCCGAAAACAGTAGAAGGTCGCTTAGCTTACTATATTTTAGAAGGTACAAAGGAAGGGCTTATTGAGGATCTAGATGCTGCTTGTGAAATTTTCGAAACACCGCTTGATATTATTAATGGCCCATTAATGGACGGAATGGCAGAGGTTGGCCGTTTATTTAACGATAATCAGCTCATCGTAGCAGAGGTGTTACAATCAGCAGGAGTTATGAAGGCAGCAGTGTCACATTTAGAGCAATTCATGGAGAAAAATGAAGAGAGTGCTGGCAAGGGGAAAATGGTACTCGCTACTGTAAAAGGCGATGTGCATGATATTGGGAAAAACCTTGTCGATATTATTTTAAGTAATAATGGCTATAAGGTAATTGATCTTGGCATTAAAGTAACACCTGCTCAGTTAATAGAAACGATTCGTAAGGAGAAGCCAGATTTCATCGGGCTTTCAGGTTTACTTGTAAAATCAGCACAGCAAATGGTTATTACAGCTCAAGATTTCAAGGAAGCGGGTATTGATGTCCCTATTTTAGTAGGGGGAGCGGCATTATCTCGTCGCTTTACTGAAACAAAAATTGCTGGCGAATATAATGGTCCTGTCATTTATTCAAAGGATGCGATGCAAGGATTAGAGCAAGTAAATCGGTTAATGGGGGCAGATACACGTGCTGATTTCTTAGTTGAAATTGAGGAATCTCGCAAAAAACGCTTAGAGGCAGACGAAAAAAGAGCGGCTCGCCCGGCTAAAGAAGTAACTGTTAAGCCTGTACGCACGGTAAAGGAAGCTTCTGTCTTTCTTCCGGCTGATTTGCGACGCCATGTAAAGAGAGATTATGCTGTTTCGCATTTATATCCATATGTTAATATGCGGACATTACTTGGACATCACCTAGGCTTAAAAGGTCAAGTACAGCAGTTGCTTGATGCTGGCGATGCAAGGGCAACAGAGTTAAAAGATTTAGTCGACGATTATTTACAAAGTGATTTATTGAAGCCTTCGGGTGTGTATCAGTTTTTCCCTGCACAAGCCGATGGGGATGATGTCGTTGTTTATGATCCAGCAGATAGCAAAACAGAAATTGAACGATTTACCTTCCCACGTCAGCAAGTTGAACCGTTTTTATGTCTTGCAGATTTCCTGAAAACAGTTGAAAGTGGTGAAATGGACTATATTTCTTTAATGGTAGTAACAGCTGGACAAGGGGTTATGACGAAGGCTCGTCAGCTAAAAGATGAAGGAAAATTCCTTGAAAGTCATGCATTACAATCTACAGCACTTGAGCTTGCGGAAGGCTTTGCGGAGCGTATGCACCAAGAAATTCGTGATCAATGGGGCTTCCCGGATGCGACAGATTTTACAATGCGTGATCGTTTCGCAGCAAAATATCAAGGGCAGCGTTTTTCATTTGGCTATCCTGCATGTCCGAACTTAGAAGATCAAGAGAAATTGTTTGGCTTATTAAAACCAGAAGACATTGGTGTGCATTTAACTGAAGGCTTTATGATGGAGCCTGAAGCTTCTGTTTCAGCAATAGTCTTTGCACATCCAGATGCTCGGTATTTTAATGTGTAATGCTAGGAAAAGTGGTATAACTTTATGTGAAGGGGTTAAGGTTAAAGCCTCGGCATAATTGAAGTAGGACGTGAGCATGATGATTCGATTAATGGAAGAAAAAGATTTACCTGGTGTTTTAGATATTTACAATGACATTATTTTAACGAGCAAAGCCGTTTATCGATATGAAACTCAATCGTTAGAAGAAAAAAGACGATGGTTCAAGGAGCAGCAAACAATCGGTAATCCACTGCTAGTCTTTGACGTAAATGGCACAGTAGCCGGCTTTGCAACATATAGTCAGTTCCGTCCATATCCAGGCTATAAGCACACAATGGAGCACTCTGTATATGTGCATAAAGATCATTATCAAAAGGGAATAGCTATCCAATTAATGCATGAGCTTATCCGAATTGCTAAAGAGCAAGATGTGAAAACACTCGTAGCGGGCATTGATGGTGAAAATATCGGAAGCATTAAAGTACATGAAAAACTAGGCTTTGAATATGTAAGTACAATTAAAAATGCAGGCTATAAATTTGATCAATGGCTAGATCTTGCATTTTATCAGTTACAGTTAACTGAACCAAAAGTATAGAAAGTATTCGACATGACATATCTTTTCAGCTTGCCTGCTTATACTAATGATTGAAGATGAAATACGGGTTAAATAATAGGTTGATTGGAGTGTAGGCTGGGCGACTCCTAGGGGATCAGCAATAAAGGAACGACGGCTAAAAACATCACGTCCTGTGATAACGCCTTCGTGACCAACATCATGTTGGCCCAAGCGGCTCATCGGACGCCCCCCCAGGAAAGCGCCCAGCCGGAACGGAAATCAACTCCACTTTATAGTGATGAGCCATATTAATTTATATTTATTCCTAAACACATTACAAAAGGATATGACAAATGTCATATCCTTTTTATGATGTTTGCTTCTGTTGCATGATTGTACTCTTGTTTTATGATGAGGTCATAAGAAAAAAAGGAAAAGAGGGAGTAAATATAATGGCAACAGATAAAGAAAAAACAAAAAAACTGCGCCAAGACGTAGCACCATTTGCGAAATCTGATACGGCTAAAAGTATCTTCCAAATGGTTAATACGATTATACCTTTAATTGCTCTTTGGGTAGCTGGCTATATGTTAGTGGATGTTTCACCATGGTTAACAGCTGGGTTAAGTGTAATTTCTGCTGGATTTGTCGTACGAACTTTTATTATTTTCCATGATTGTACACACGGTTCATTTTTCAAAAATAAAAAAGCAAACGACTGGGTTGGTTTTGTAACTGGGGTGTTAACATCATTCCCATATGAAAAATGGAAACGTGAGCATACAATTCACCACGCAACTAGCTCGAACTTAGATAAGCGTGGTATTGGTGATATTGATATGATGACAGTGGAAGAATTTTTACAAGCATCTAAAGGGCAACGTTTATGGTATCGTTTTTACCGTAATCCATTTGTAATGTTTGGCTTAGGTCCACTGTTTATGGTGTTCATTTTAAACCGTCGTAATCGAAGTGATGCTAAACAGAAAGAACGTATTAACACGTATTTAACAAATGTAGTCATGGCAGGAATCTGTGCAGCCTTAATTTTCTTTATGGGATGGCAAGCATTTTTATTAGTGCATGGAGTAACATTGTTTGTGGCTGCTTCTCTTGGCATTTGGTTATTTTTTATCCAACATACGTATGAAGATTCTTATTTTGAGCATGACTCAGAATGGGATTATGTAAAGGCTGCTGTCGAAGGTAGCTCGTATTATAAATTACCAAAGCTATTACAATGGGTTACAGGCAATATTGGTTTCCACCATGTACACCATTTAGCTCCACGTGTACCGAACTATAATCTTGAAAAGGCGCATAATGACATACCGCCATTACACACTGCAACGACAATTACGTTACGTACAAGCTTAGAATCATTACGCTACAAGTTGTATGATGAAGAGCAAAGCAAGTTTGTAACCTTTAAAGACGTTAATGAAATAATTAAGCGAAAAGAAAGAGGCAGTTTAGCTGCTTAGTAGAATTTTTCAGCCATCTCTTCTAAGGGATGGCTGTTTTACGTAAACATTGTACAACAAGCGCAGTAAATATCATGTGCAGGCATAAAATAAATTTTCTTGTTATAATGAGGGAAAAGTAGGAAAGAGCGTGAGATTATGTTGAGGAAATGGCAAAGTATTATTCCGAATAGTCCAGTGCTCAGTATATATTTATGGATTATTTTCTGTTTCCTACCGTTTTTCTTCATTTTTAGAAAATCATCCTATATAGAAATATCAGTTGGTATTACATTTTTAATGCTATATTTTATTTTCTATCGGTTTTCCATGAATTCGAAAAACGGTCTTGTTTATATGTGGATTAGCTTTGAAATGGTTATTAATATCGTTATGACGATATTGTATGGCTATGTGTATTTATCAATTTTCACAGCTTTCTTCATTGGAAATCTTCGTAAACCGGTTGGCTTCTATATTATATACGGTCTACATATCGGTTTTACGGTTATTTCTACAGGTGTTGGCTTCTTCGTTGAGCTACATTTATTTTTATCACAACTACCATTTGTTGTTTTAACAATTTTAGCGGTTGTGCTTCTCCCGCTTACGATTTATTCAAAAAATAAACGCGAAAATTTAGAGGGTCAGCTTGAGACTGCTAATGAACGAATAGCTGAGTTAATTGTTTTTGAAGAACGCCAACGTATTGCTCGGGATTTACATGATACTCTTGGTCAAAAGTTATCGATGATAGGCTTAAAAAGCGACTTAGCTTCAAGATTAATTGAACGTGATCCACAGCAGGCTCTAACAGAGATTAAGGATATTCGTCAAACGGCGAGTATTGCATTAAAAGAAGTACGTGAATTAGTATCAGGTATGCGAACGGCTAGGTTTGAGGACGAACTTATGCGTATTGCCCAAATATTAAAGGCTGCTGAAATGGAGTTTGTATTTGATGGTGATAAAGATGCATTGCAAGTTCCACCGCTTGTAGAAAATGTATTATCCATGTGCTTAAAAGAGGCAGTCAATAATGTCGTTAAACATAGTGGTGCTACAAAATGCGAAATCGCCTTCCATCAAAATTTTAAGGAAATATATTTAGTTGTTCGTGATAATGGACAAGGAATCACCAAAAAGCAAGCTTGGAAAACGGGTAACGGATTAAAGGGAATGCGAGAACGGTTAGAGTTTATAAACGGTTCTTTTAAAATCGAAAGTGAAGAGGGCACTACATTAACAGTGTCGATTCCAGTTGCGATTACGCATCAGAAGGTCAAAGAAAATCTGAAGAACATATAGAAATGAGGACTGTGACATGATACGAATTGTAATTGCTGAAGATCAGGGTATGCTATTAGGCGCACTCCGTTCATTACTTAGTATGGAGGATGATATGGAGGTCGTCGGCTTAGCAAAAAATGGCGAGGAAGCATTGGCGCTTGTTGAAGAGCATCAGCCTGATATTTGTATTATGGATATTGAAATGCCAGTAAAAACTGGATTGGATGCTGCCGAGGAACTGCATGCCACAGGTTCTAATTGTAAAGTGATTATATTAACGACATTTGCAAGGCCAGGTTATTTTGAGCGTGCAAGAAAAGCCAGTGTTCGTGGCTATTTACTAAAGGATAGTCCAATAGAAGAATTGGCCAGTGCCATTCGCACAATTATGGACGGCAAAAGAATATATGCGCCTGAACTCGTTGATTTTGTCTATGAGGATGATAGTGAAAATCCTTTAACTGACCGCGAGAGCCAGGTACTGACACTCGTTGCAGAGGGCAAGACGACAAAAGAAATTGCTGCAGAATTGTTTTTATCGGCAGGAACTGTCCGCAACTATATCTCCACTATTTTAGAAAAATTAAATGTTGGAAATCGTATTGAAGCCATCGCTCGTTTTAAGGAAAAAGGGTGGAATAAGTAAGTAGCTTAAGAACCTAGCATGAATATCCTTATACCTAAGAAAGTGTTTGGATTAAAAAAAGACAAAAGGCATTGAATTATTTAAATTCGGTGCCTTTTGTCATATAAAAAATATATTAGCATATTGTATATTTTGACTATTAATGATAATATTTAGAAAAACACGATCGCTTTAATGGGAAGGGTGGAAATAATTGTGGGAAAAATTATGAAAGTTACTTCAACAGCATTATTAGCAACAACATTTGTCTTTACTAGCGCATATCCTTCAGCCGTTTTTGCTGCAAGCAACGATATGGTTGATCCAGTAGTTGGAACGGAGACATCTAGCTCACTACAAAGTAATATGGATCTAGCTGTTCAAGCGGCATTAGTCGGTCCTGAAATTAAAAAATTAAATGTACTAGGTCATGAATTTAATGTAAAACCAGCTTCTATTTCGAAAAAGAATGATCTAACAGTTGTAAATGGGCAGATTTCCCATCACTTAAGCTGGCGTCCGGATGATCAGTTATACTACCGTATTGATATAGAAAATGGAGAAGTTAAGCAAGTAGAGATTAAAATTGATCGTGGAGGTTGGACGAGTTTATCTGCTCCATTTCTTGCTACATTAGCACAAAAGAATGATATCCCGGTTACGCTCGAAATGATACAAGAACTTGGGCAAAAATTAGGTAGTTTTATTGATGGTAAATGGGAATATGCAGCTGAAGCAATTGTTTCAACTATTGCTTTACATGTTGAATAATATAAAACTTTAATCAGTGGGGGGTCATCCCCACTGATTATTTTTATGACACGCAGAGTTTGAAAATCCACAACTAAAGCCAGAAGCTTATTCGATTAAGCTTCTGGCTTCTTTATTGGAATCTTTATTTTTTACGTTTTGTTAAACGTCCAAGAACGAATGCACCTGCTGCTACTGCAAGGACTGTGTTCGTTTTTTTCGTAAATACTTGTTTTGTAACAAGATTAAGATTTTGAGGACGCTCCGCTAAACGGCGCATAAAGTAGCCGTACCAATCTTCGCCGAATGGTACATATACACAGAAGTTATAGCCTTCTTTTGCAAGCTCTTTTTGCAGATCTGTACGGAAGCCGTAAAGCATTTGGAACTCGAATTTATCAAGTGGAATATTATTGTCTTCTACAAAGCGTTTTACGTGTGCAATAACATTATGGTCATGTGTTGCGATGGACGTAAATTTACCATGTAGTAAATGATATTCAATTAGCTCAATGAAATTTAAATCAATATCTAATTTATCTTGGAAAGCAACCTCTACAGGCTCCTTATAAGCACCTTTTACGATACGAAGGCGATAGTCCTTGAATTTTTCAATATCGTCCTTTGCGCGGTAAAAATAAGATTGGATAACAGTACCCACATTATTAAACGTTTTGGAAAGCTCTTCAACCATTTCAAAAGATGTTTGTAAACGATCATAGTCTTCCATGTCAAAGTTTACGAATATATCATATGCTGCTGCTTTTTCTACAATTTCATATAAGTTATCGTAGCAAAAATCAACATCAATATCTAAACCTAATTGAGATGGCTTTAACGAAATATGCGCATCAACGCTATTCTCATGAATAGCTTCAATAACAGCAAGGATTTGTTCTTTAGCTTTTGTTGCTTCTTCTTCGGTTGAAACAAATTCTCCTAAATTATCTACTGTACAAGAGATATTATGAGCGTTTAGCTCTTTGATACTAGCAATCGTTTCTTCAATATTTGTACCAGCTACTACACTTTGTGCTCCTAATTTTAGGCCGTATTTTTTTGCAGTATTATTTAATAGTTGGTTCTCAGATAGATGGATGAAAAAATCGCGTAATAACATGGTCATTCTCCTCACTGCTGCATTTTTCTTTTTATTATAACATAATTTAGAAAATATATATTGTTTTTAATATAACGATTATTTTGTTTCAATAACTTGCATGCGTTCATTAAAAAGTGCAGGATAACTTAAAAAACCTATCATTATGCTTGATAATGTCGCTGCGGTTAGCAGGGCGAAAATGATTAATAGTTGGAATTGCACCGCTTGAATAGGGTCTGCTCCACCGATTATTTGGCCACTCATCATACCTGGTAATTGAACAAGACCAATTGTTTTTTGGCTTTCAATCGTAGGAATCATACTTGCTTTTATCGCATGCATTAGCTGTCGTTGAATAGCCTGTTTTGGTGTGCCGCCAAGCGATAATATTAACTCGATTTCGTTCTGATGACTTGCAATTTCTGATGTAAAACGATTTAAAAATAGAACTGATAATACCATTGAATTACCAATCATCATGCCGCTAATTGGAATAATATACTGCGCTGTTGATGGTACAATATCAAAACCAAGTAATACCCCTTGTGTAACACATTCAACAGTAAGGAGAGTTAATGCTATTTTCCATGTAATTCCTTTAATGCCTTTCCCTTTTTTACGAGCATTGAGTGTTGCTACTAAAATCATTAATGCAATCATGAGGAAAATATAAATATAGCTTTGAGCATCGAAGACAAATTTTAAAATGTAACCGACGGCAAGTAGTTGAATAATAGAACGAATAGTAGCGATGAGCGTATCTTTTTCAAGTCCTAGCTTTAAGGTTTTTGATAGTAGAAGTGGAATTAACACAAAAATTAACGTTAAGGAAAGCGAAGTATATGTCATTCAATCACCCCCTGTACAAATTCAGCGACACGTGGATTTTTAGGTGCGTGAAGTAAGGAGCTTTGTCCAGTTTCAATTAGTTCCCCATCCATCATGACCCATGTATAGTGGCCGATTGTTAGTGCTTGCTGTAAATTATGAGTAATCCAAATTATTGTGACATTAAACTTTTTATTGATTGTAGCAATAAGCGTCTCAATTTCTTGCACGGATTGTCGGTCTAGTGCAGATGTGATTTCATCTAGCAATAAAATAGAGGATTGATTAATAAGTGTTCTAGCAATAGAAACCTTTTGTCGTTGTCCACCTGATAATTTATTCGTAGGGCGTTGTAAAAAGCTTTGGTCAAGTCCGACATCATGTAAATATTGGATCGCTTCCTGCTCTGTAAGCTTTTCTCCTTGTAACGAACGAGGAAGTGCAAGATTATCAAATACAGACCCTTCTATCATAGGGGCCGCTTGAAGAGCCATGCTCACATGTCTTCTTAAAGCGGTTGGTTCATATGTAGCAATGTTTTGATTATCAATTAATATTTGACCATCAGTAGGTGATAATAGTCCATTGCACAATTTAAGTAGAGTTGTTTTACCAGCACCGGAAGGACCGACTAATGTAGTGATTTTTCCTTTAGGAAATGACCCAGTAATTAATTGTAAGATTGTCTTGTCATTCGCTGAAAAGCTGACCTGTTGAAAGTGAATGGCAGGCTCATATGACGTATTCATAAAGTTAAAACTCCTTTATACTAATAGGTAAAATAACTGTAGCATGAAACAAAGGGAAGCTAAAGTTATTTAACATTGGGCAATAAAGTTAAGGGGGATAGAGAGTGGATATATTATATGTAGATACTTTAACATATGCACAAGGCACTATGTATATCATTGCCTCAGATGATGGATTAGTATATATCGGAACACCAAATGCACCATTCGAAGAGGTGGAAGTGTGGGCGAAAAAGCCGTTTAAAGGCTATCGTTTTGAAGAGAATAAAGAAAAGGTACAGCAATATG
Organism: Lysinibacillus zambalensis; assembly: GCF_040183165.1. NCBI lineage: Bacteria > Bacillati > Bacillota > Bacilli > Caryophanales > Bacillaceae > Lysinibacillus > Lysinibacillus zambalensis. The sequence goes on along the minus strand of NZ_JBEGDG010000030.1, from coordinate 19,616 downwards.
TTAAGCAATTATCTGCTTATTTTAATAAGGAACTTACTGAGTTTGATTTACCGATACATGTTAAAGGGACGCCGTTTCAACTAGCAGTATGGGATGCTTTGAAGGAGCTACCATATGGTACAACTACAACATACTCAGATATTGCACACCGTATCGGTAATCCGAAAGCAGTAAGAGCTGTAGGCAGTGCAATCGGCGCCAATCCAATATTAGCGATTATTCCTTGTCATCGTGTGATTGGCAAAGATGGGAAACTAACAGGCTTCCGTAGTGGGCTTGCTATGAAAGAATTTTTACTAGAGCTAGAGAGAGCATAAAACAAGAATCTGCATAATCTTTGGGTAAACAGTTTGCCGAAGAGATTGCAGATTCTTGTTTTTTATATTAAAGAAGACGAAGTTCAATAAATACTATACATGTTCTTCTTGGACATTGTTATTTGCTTTACCGAAATGAGTTAAACGATGAGCAAATGATTCTCCTCGCACTGCAGAGCCCTTGAAAATATCCTGAAACTCATAAGCCGGAGCACCGTGTTCGATGACATCTAGGCCAGTGACTTCATCTTCAGCAGAAACTCGTAATGGCACAAATGCTTTTATAACAAGTAAACCAACTGCTACTGAAACGCTAACCCAAGCAATGGTAGCAATAACCCCAATGGCTTGCACTCCTAATTGGTCGATACCTCCTCCATAAAATAATCCTTGACCACTAATATCAAACAAGCCAACTGCTAGAGTACCCCAAATACCACAGATACCATGGACGGCGATTGCACCAACAGGATCATCGACTTTTAACTTCCATTCAATGAAGCGGACGCCCTCGACCAATAATGGAGCAGCGATTAATCCGATAATGAGTGAACCTACAATACTAACGTTAGCTGCACCAGCGGTAATACTTACAAGTCCTGCTAAAGCACCGTTTAATGTGAGTGAGCCATCGATATGACCATATCGAAATTTTGTATAAAGGGCTGTAACCACAACTCCAGCAGCAGCAGAGAAAAATGTATTTGCAATTACGCTTGGTACAAGTTTAGGATCGGCAGCTAATGTTGAAGCACCATTGAAGCCAAACCAACCAAACCAAAGTAAAAATACGCCTAAAGCTCCTAATGGAATACTATGTCCTGTAATAACGTTGACACGACCATTTTCATATTTACCGAGACGAGGACCGACCATTACCGCAGCTACAAATGCCGCAACTGCACCTGTTAAATGTACAACGGTAGATCCAGCGAAGTCGGTAAAACCAATATTTGTTAACCATCCATGCCCACTCCAAACCCAATGACCAACAACAGGATAAACAAGTAACGACATGAGAATAATTACGCCGATATAAGCAAAAATATTAGTACGTTCTGCCACTGCTCCAGATAAAATTGTTGCTCCAGTTGCTGCAAACATCGTTTGGAAAATAAAGAAGGAGAGATTATCTACACCATTTAAGGCAAAGCCACTTGTACCGAAGATACCGCCAACTGAATCACCAAACATAATAGCGTAACCACAGAGGAAATAGACAATGCCACCAAGTGAAATAGTTAGGAAGTTTTTCATAATAATATTGACCGCGTTTTTTGAGCGTGTAAAGCCAGCTTCAACCATCGCAAATCCTGCATGCATAAAGAAGACTAAAATTGTACCGAGCATCATCCAAACTAAATTTACAGATAATGTTATTTCATCCATATATATCGCCCCCTTATTCTACTGCAATTGATCCGACTTCTTTTGTACGGATACGAATTGCTTGTTCTATTGGATAAACGAAGATTTTACCATCTCCAACCTTGCCAGTTGCTGCCTTACGTAATAAAACTTCAACAATAGGATCTACTTTCTCATCATCAACAATCATTTCTAATTTCAACTTTGGCAAAAATTCAATTTCATAGGTATTTCCACGAAATAACCCTGTACGTCCTAATTGACGACCGCAGCCAGCAATTTCTGAAACACTGAGCCCAGCAATTCCTTCCTGTGCAAGTCCGTCCCTGACCGAGCCGAAAACTTCGGGACGGATGATCGCTTCTATTTTTTTCATCAATATCAGCTCCTTGAGTAAATTTAATTTACATGTTAAAACGCTATGAAAAACGGCGCAATAATTATTTGAACATTCATGTTATGTTTCGTTACATGTAATATTTCGTCTTTCGTATTAGTTTGCTGAAAATGTTTTTAAAAGGGGAATGAAAGCGGTATTAAAATTTGTGTCTAAAATGTGAACATTTCTAAATTTTCTGATTATTAGTGTGAGGAAACCTAACATTAAAGTTGGAGAATGTAATACGCAAGAATTTGGGTATATAGTGTATACTAGGACTAATTATCAAAGCGGAAGAAGGGGTTTCTTGTGAGATCAAACTATGCAGATGACAGCTTAGCGCTACACACCGACTTGTACCAAATCAATATGGCAGAATCGTATTGGGCTGATGGTATACATAATAGAAAAGCAGTTTTCGAACTATATTTTAGAAAATTACCTTTTGGCAATGGTTATGCAATTTTTGCGGGATTAGAGAGAATTCTTGAGTATTTACGTGATTTTCGCTTCAGTGATTCAGACATAGCGTATTTGCGTGAAGAGGTTGGTTATAAAGAGGATTTTATCGAGTATTTAAAAAATATTCGTTTTACAGGGGATATGTATTCTATGGTGGAAGGAGAAACTGTTTTCGCTAATGAACCAATTATCCGTATTGAAGCGCCGTTAGTGGAAGCGCAACTAATTGAAACCGCATTACTTAACATTGTGAATTACCAAACCTTAATTGCAACAAAGGCTAGTCGTATTAAACAAATTATAAAAAATGAAGTGGCGATGGAGTTCGGTACACGACGCGCTCAGGAGATGGACGCAGCAATTTGGGGAACGCGTGCGGCGTTTATTGGTGGTTTTGCTTCAACTAGTAATGTGCGAGCAGGTAAACTTTTTAATATACCGGTATCAGGTACACATGCACATGCACTTGTACAGGCTTATAAAAATGATTATGATGCATTTCACTCCTATGCAAAACGTCATCGTGATTGCGTATTCCTTGTAGACACTTACAATACGTTAAAATCGGGTGTGCCAACAGCGATCCAAGTGGCTAAAGAACTTGGAGACAAAATTAATTTTATTGGAATTCGATTAGACAGTGGGGATATAGCTTTCTTGTCAAAAGAAGCACGTCGTATGTTAGATGAGGCAGGCTTCCAAAACGCTAAAATTATCGTATCAAATGACTTAGATGAATACACGATCTTAAACTTAAAGGCTCAAGGTGCAAAAGTTGATGTGTGGGGAATTGGTACGAAGCTCATTACTGCATATGACCAACCAGCTTTAGGGGCTGTTTATAAAATGGTCGCTATTGAAAATAACGATGGGCAATTAGAAGATACGATTAAAATTTCTGCGAATGCTGAAAAGGTAACGACGCCAGGTCTTAAAAATGTATATCGCATTATTGATAGAAAGAATGGTAAGGCAGAGGGAGATTACATTACGATGCACGATGAAAATCCTCAATCAGAGGAACGCATTAAAATGTTCCATCCTGTTCATACATTCGTATCAAAATTTGTTACAAACTTTGAAGCGAAAAACCTACATCAACAAGTGATTAAAAATGGCGAAATACATTATCAAAATCCTACTTTGGAAGAAATGCGCGATTATGCAGCAGATAATTTAGAACTGCTATGGGATGAATATAAACGTGCTATGAATCCTGAGGAATACCCAGTCGATTTAAGCCAAAAATGTTGGAATAATAAAATGCGCAATATTGAAGAAGTAAGTGAAATGGTCAATCGATTGTAAAGCGTAAGGAGTGAAGGACAAAATGACATTACAACAAGAAATCATAAAGGAATTACGTGTATTACCTACTGTTGATGCGCAGGAAGAGATTCGCAAATCCATTGATTTTTTAAAGGGATATGCGCGTCGCTATAGTTTTGTAAAAGGGTTTGTTCTCGGAATATCAGGTGGTCAAGACTCCACATTAACTGGAAAATTAACGCAGCTTGCGGTTGACGAATTAAATGCCGAAATGGGAGAAGCGAAGTACTCATTTTGGGCTGTTCGCTTACCATATGGTGTGCAAGCAGATGAAAAGGACTGTCAAGATGCGATTGACTATATCAAACCTACGAAAACTTTTACAGTAAACATTAAAGATGCAGTCGATGCAAGTGTTAGAGCATTAACGAATGCAGGTATTGAACTAAGCGATTTTGCAAAAGGGAATGAAAAGGCACGTGAGCGAATGAAGGTGCAATATTCTATCGCTGCTATGAATAATGCTGTTGTGCTTGGGACAGATCATGCTGCGGAGGCAATTACAGGTTTTTACACAAAATTTGGGGATGGCGGTGCAGATTTAATGCCTATTTTCCGTCTAAACAAGCGTCAGGGTAAGCAGTTGTTAGCGGCACTTGATTGCCCAGAGCACTTATATTTAAAAATACCAACTGCTGACTTAGAGGAAGATCGTCCTTCATTACCAGATGAAGTGGCGCTTGGTTTAACGTATGACCAAATTGATGATTATTTAGAGGGGAAGGCTATCCCTGAAGAAGCTCGTAAAACATTAGAAGGACATTATTTACGTTCACAGCACAAACGCCATATGCCAATTACAATATTCGATGATTTTTGGAAGTAATATATAGCTATCACCATAGCGTGGGGTTGATTTCCGTTCCGGCTGGGCGCTTTGTCGCTGCCGCTTTGATTTCGCACAGTAAAAACATTTGTTGCTGCCGCTTCGCTTTCGCACAGTAAAAACATTTGTTGCTGCCGCTTCGCTTTCGCACAGTAAAAACATTTGTTGCTGCCGCTTCGCTTTCGCACAGTAAAAACATTTGTTGCTGTCGCTTTGATTTCGCACAGTAAAAACATTTGTTGCTGCCGCTTCGCTTTGATTGATATAAATATTTAGGAAAAGAGTTATGAGAAAAAGTGGAAAATATTTTTTCTTATAGCTCTTTTCTATTTTTTTTAAGCAATTTGGTTCTGTATTATTAAGTTCGAGCATATAATGTCGATATATATACCTACAAAGTTGATAAAAAGTAAAGGAGGGTAATTATTTATGAGGACTTCTAGAGTAAGTTCGACGACTAGTAGTATATTTCGTAACGAACAACAGTATTTACATGCTGGGGATTTAAGCCATAATTTCGGACAAAATCCGAAGAAACAGTTTAAAAACAGTTTGCTAAAGAATAAAGATAAAAAGCATTTAAGTAACACTAAACAAATCCAGCAGCAACGTCCCAATAAAGTAGCGGCTAGTTTTGTGGACAATGCTTACGATTTACAAATACGTAATGAATTAAATGAAACTGCTGTAAAGCTAAGTATGGTCAGCAAGCAAAAGAAGTTTCTCAATAGTTACCGTTCTTCTATATAACATCATAAATTCAAACTCTCTACATCATTCAGGATGTAGGGAGTTTTTTTATATTGAAAACCAAAGTAGTGTCAATAAATCTTTATGAATTGTGAGGCACTTTGAATAGGGTGACTTCTGTTCCAGGCTACTCACTTTTCTGTAGACCAAGAAACAACAAAGCGCCCAGCCGGAACGGAAATCAACCCCTTGTTTTGCTGATAGCGTTATAAAAAATAGAAAGTATATATGTTTCATTCAAAATATTTGAAGTCGAGACGTTCAATGAATATTCAAGGTAATTTTTCCAATACTTCACAGTGATTTTTAACTTATTTCACAACTTATCTGTAAAGTAATTATTAGTAATAGAAAAACGAAATTGGGGGAAGCAATTGTGAAAAAAATATGGTTACCAGTACTAGCTGCATCACTTTTACTCGCGGCTTGTGGTACAGACAAAGATCAAGTGAAGAAAGAAGAAACGAAGCAAGATATCACGGCAAATGAGGCAGAAGCAAAGGATAAATCTACGCAAGTCGCTTCTTTAGTGGATCCACGTTTGCAAGAGCCAAAAGAAGATACAATGTGTGAAATGTGTAATATGAAAGTATATATGAAGGACGAAGAAATGGGGGAATTCTCTACTCAAGCAATAAAAGAGGATGGAACAGTTACCTTTTATGATGACATCGGCTGTTTAGTAAATGCCGAGGTTGCAAATAATGAAAAGAACGAAAAATTTGTACGTGATTTTAATACAAAAGATTGGGTAAAGGTTGATGATGCAACTATCGTCAAAACAGACCTAAAATCTCCGATGAATTGGGGATATGTTTATTTCAAAGATAAAGATGATGCAGACAAATATATCGCTGACAATCCAACTGCACATGTAGAGGAATTACAAAAAATAAAAGACGATGCATTAGAGCGTCGTGAAAAGAAAATGAAAGAAAAAGCTGAAAAAGAGGCCGAAGGTGAATCTGACTCCATGCATATGGAAGAAAAGAATCAAGACGGTCATAGTCATTAATTGAATGGACTAGGGGGAGATTCCTCTAGTCTTTTCGTACTGAACTGGGAGGTAAGGATTGGTGAAAAAAATAGGGTTGGCCTTATTATTTTTTCTATTCATGAGTCAGACAGTGTACGCTGATTTCGATGTACAGGAGGCGATTAATGTCGCAAAGCCAGGGGAGGTCGTTCATATTCCTGCTGGTCGTTACCGAGGTAATTTTATTGTGACAAAACCGATAACACTACAAGGCGAAGAGGGAACTGAACTAATCGGTGAAAGTGACAAACCAGCACTTCGAATTGAAAACACTACTAATGTCAGTGTGGAAAATATAACGTTATCAGGAAAAAGTAAAGCAATCGTTGTTAGTAATGTAGATGGACTTGAGCTACGTAAGTTACAAATGAAAGATGTTCATACAGGTGTTCATATACAACGCTCCAAACATGTGCGCATACAGGAAATCAATGTGACTGGTATCGAGGATCATTATTCCCAAAAAGGTAATGGGTTGGCTGTTTTTAAAAGTGAGGACATTACGCTCGAAGGCAATACTATTGAGCAAGTGCAGGATGGAATTTATGTAGAGGAGGTAAAGCGTATTGTTGTTCAACGTAATAAGGTGACGAGCAGTCGTTATGGTACGCATTTTATGTATACAAGTGATGCCAAAGCACTTTTTAATACATATGTTCACAATGTGACTGGCCTTATGATAATGATGACAACAGACATTCTCCTTGAAAATAATACAATAGCTAATCATTTTGATTTTAATGGCTACGGTATGCTGCTGTATGATGTGAAGCAAGCAAAAATTAAACATAATACAATCAAAAATAATCGGACTGGTGTTGCGATGCAGAAAAGTTCAACTATCCAAATTGAAACAAATGATTTTCAGATGAACCAAACTGCCCTTGAAGGTACAAAGGTCAGTAACGACACATTGGCTAGTAGTAATAACTTTACAGGGAATATTTTAACGGCGCGCTCCGATCAGCAAGGCTTTCAACTGAAAAATAATTATTATGATGATTACTCAGGGATTGATTTAAAAGACAATGGCATCGGTGATGTTCCATATGTGGCTGTGTCAAGCTTTGGTCAATGGATGGTACGCCAGCCTGTTTACCAATATTTTGTAGCATCCCCGAGCGTCCTTTTACTGACATCTCTGGATCAGCAAATTAATAAAACTGAAAAGAATATGCTTGTTGATCATACGCCGAAATTGGCGATGAAGCATGTGCAAGAGAAGAACAAGATGAACGTGGTACAAATGCTAGTAGGTTTATTCTTGGCACTAAGTAGTTTATGGCTATGGAAAAGAGGGATCACAGAATGAAAAAATGGCTGATGAGTGTATTGCTATGTTGTGGTGTATTGGTGGGCTGTAGTGAAAAAACATATGAGCCTCGTGAAATAGTTAGTGAAACTGATGTATGTAAAATTTGTAATATGAGTATCGTTCATAATGCATATGCTGGCCAGATTGCATTGAAAAATGGCGATTATGAAATTTTTGATGATATTGGTTGCCTTATGGAATATATGAAAGCGAACGGGGAAGAGGAGGTTGGAGCAGCCTATATTAAAGATGCGGCAAAAAATGAATGGATTGACGTTTTTAACGCTATTTATGTGTACAACAAAGATTATTGGACACCGATGAATTATGGGGTAGTTGCATTCGATTCGAAGGAATCGGCACAGGAATGGATGAAGACAGAGGGGGAAGGCCGGCTACTAGCCTATAAGGATTTACATGATTTTAAATGGGGGATCCATAATTGATGAATAGTATGCTTATTAAACTAGAATTAAAGCAAATGCTCAGAAGTCGATGGATGCAACTTGTAGGCTTACTTTTCACGTTCGTGTTTACAGCTATCATTGTCATTCAGCAAATGGCATTACCAGATGTAGACGGTTTTACACGACAAACAGCCTCCTTTTTAAATGTATTGTTGTTTTTATTGCCGCTGTTTATATTAACGATCGGTAGTATGAGTGTAGCTGGTGATGTGGAATCAGGATGGCTTTCTTTATTAAAGACATATCCAATGACACGTAGGCAATATATTGCAGGAAAGTATATTGCCTCTGTGCTTGCTTTTTTATTAGTCGTGGCTGTGGCGTTTGGCGTAATATTAGCGATGGGTGGTTTTCTTGGAGGAGTGCGTTTGCCACTTATCTTCATTGTTCTAACTTTGCTATGCATTTTCATTTTTGTGTCATTGGGCATTGCAGTAGGAGCCTTTGCAAAAACAAGATTATTTGCACTGTCGTTGTCACTTGTTCTTTGGTCCGTTTTTTTATTGCTTATCTCTTACGCTTTAATGGCTATCGGAACTGTTGTGGCTGGTCATACTCTTCAAAAACTGACGATTATAGGGATACATATTAATCCTGTGGAGTGGCTACGCTTTGGATACTTTATTTTTACAGATCAGGCGAGTGTTCTTGGGCCAGCATTTTATAAAGTAACGCAGTTTTATTCGTCGCCACTAGGTTATGCAGTATACATAGCTGTGACATTGCTTTGGATAGTATGTCCGTTAGCTTACACTAACTTACTTTTAACTTCTTTCAGTGAAAGAAGTTAAAGCCTCCGGCGGATGTCACAGAATCGGAAAGGAGTTCTTTGTGGATGTTAGCCTAAAATCATCGCATCCATGCGATAACGGCTAACTGACCTGCATCGGTAAAAACGCCACGTCCTGTGGCATGACCGAAATGACCGACATCGTGTCGGCCCTCGTGCAGGCCTAAGCACAAAGCCGATTCTGGACGCAATTATGCCGAGGCATAATTGATAGAAAGGGGATAGAAGATGATGCTATTAGAAACAAAGAAGTTATCGAATATCTATGATAATAATAGAGGTCTTCATGAAGCCTCCTTTTCTTTACAAACGGGGCGTATTTTAGCGCTTGTAGGGGGAAATGGCGCTGGTAAGAGTACTTTAATTCGCCTGCTAACTGGACAGGAAAAGCAAAAATCAGGAGAAATAATATGGCATAAACCACAAGCCATTCGATACATGCCTGATGATGTGGACTTTCCATCTATGTTAACAGCAGCAGAAATTTTGCAACTACTTGCCTCTTTAAAGAAGATTGGTAAAAATGAACAGGAGGAAGTACTAAGCCGCGTTGCTTTATGGGATGTTCGAAAGCAAAAAGTGAAGCATTTCTCGAAGGGGATGCGTCAACGGCTTAATCTCGCTCAAAGTTTACTCGGTGAAGGCTCTTTGCTTATTTTAGATGAGCCGACTAATGGGCTCGATCCTTTCTGGATTGCAGAGCTGAAAAAAATGATGCTAGAGGAAAAAGCAAGGAGCTGCACGGTCATATTTTCTACGCATTTACTGTCTTTTGCGGAAGAAGTAGCGGACGATGTGTTGGTTTTACACGAAGGAAACATACTTATTTCTGGTGAATTAGAGGAAATACTTTTACAAGAAAATTCATCTTCGTTAGAGAATTTATGGTTAAAAAAATTAAATCTGTAACATTCTGATAGATAATGACGTTATACTAAAAGATAGGTTTGCTTTGATTGTTTTCAGGCAGGCCTTCTTTTTCATGCTGAAGTATTATTACTTTTCTCGCTAAGTGCCGAACTATAGTGGTAAAGCAATAGATGAACGTCTCATATAATTGTGTTACTAAACATATTTCGTTATTCTTAGGTAGTTGTCGTACAATTCGAATAATTGTTGGGTGAAATAGGAGGTTTTTTAATTTATGAATTCACAAATACAAAATGTATTAGAAAATATAGAAAAAGTAATGATTGGCAAAAAAGAGGTTGCAGAGCTTAGCATAGTAGCCCTGCTAGCAAAGGGACATATCTTGCTTGAGGACGTACCAGGTGTCGGTAAAACAATGATGGTTCGAGCACTGGCAAAAACATTTGAGGCACAATTTAAAAGGATTCAATTTACACCGGATTTATTACCGTCAGATGTTGTAGGGGTGTCGATTTATAATCCGAAAACGCTGGAATTCGAATTTCGACCTGGTCCGATCATGGGAGATGTAATTTTAGCGGATGAAATTAACCGTACATCTCCAAAAACGCAATCTGCTTTACTTGAGGGGATGGAGGAAGCATCTGTTACTATTGATGGTAAGACCTTAACAATCAACCAACCATTTTTCGTTATGGCCACTCAAAATCCAATTGAGCATGAAGGAACATATCCGTTACCAGAAGCACAGTTAGATCGTTTCTTACTAAAAATAAAAATGGGCTATCCTTCAAGAGGGCAAGAAGTGGAGATTCTTCGTCGTGCTGAGCATGGTAAACCGATTGAAAAAATTGAAGCAGTACTAACAGTTGCGCAATTAATTGAATTGCAGGAGCTTGTACAGGGTGTGTATGTTGAGGATTCAGTCAAAAACTATATGGTCGAATTGGCGACTCAAACGAGGGAAAATAACTATGTACATTTAGGAGTAAGTCCTCGTGCAACGATTGCTTTAATGAAGGCTTCACAAGCGTATGCGTTTATAAAAGGGCGTAGTTTTGTTACTCCTGATGATGTTCAATATTTAGCACCATTTGTCTTTAGCCATCGTTTAATATTAAAGCCAGATGCTCGCTATGATAACGTAACGGCAGAAGAAATTATTGAGCGAATTATTGCGAAAGTACCTGTGCCAACAAAGAGGTTTGCAGAGCAATGAAGAAATGGCAAGCCTTAATAGAGAAAAGTAAACATTTCCTTTTAGTTTCTTTGTTAATGATTATAACGTTTTGTTATGCCATGTTCCAAGGTGGGTTTGTCAGTTGGTTTGTATTTTTTACAGTTAGTCCGTTTTTGTTATACGCACTTATTTTCTTACTAGTGAAAGAAGATATTTTACTGGTGGAACGCAAAATTGAGCCCCCCCGCGTAGAGAGTGGACAATCTGCTAAGGTAACAATTACGGTAGAGCGAAAAACACGCTTTCCGTTTGCTTATATGATGATGGAGGAACTTGTAAACAGTGAAGTCCTTATTCAATCGAGGGTACAAGGAACGAATACCATTAAGTTCGTTGGCTTCAGGAAAAAATTTAGCTGGAATTATGTGCTGGGAAATATGTCCCGTGGCGAGCATCGTTACTTAGGTGTTAATATTGTTTTCTGTGATTTTTTTGGCTGGGCAAAAAAGCGAGTTGTGGCAGACAAGGAACAAGTCATTTTAGTATACCCGAGAGTACGCGAAATGAGGTATGCCGCGCTTCAAACAAAATTTGATGTTGGTACAATGATGTCACCTTATTCAATTGTTAAGGATACATCAATGGCTGTTGGTTTACGTGAGTATGTTCCAGGTGACCGTTTTTCGTGGATTCACTGGAAATCATTTGCGAAAACACAAACGTTGCAATCTAAAGAATTTGAAGATCGACAATCACAGGAGTTAATGCTATTACTCCATGCCGGAAAGTCTTCCTTATTTGAAGAAAAAATTGAGCTTGTAGCATCGATGCTACAAACCATTGTCAAAGAACGTGGAGATATTTCATTTGTTTCAGCTGGTTTTAACACGAAGGTGTTTCCGATTATTCAAGGTAATAAGCAGCTAGATCAAGTAATGCACCATTTAGCTGCTATAAAACCTGCTGAAACTGTCAAATTCCAATTTCGAGATCAGCAAGTGTTTAAGCATGTTGCAACATTACTATATGTTACGAATGAAGTATCAGATGAATTAATTCATTCTCTTGCCAATATGGTGAAAAGCTGTATTTGTTTTGTAGTAGCGGAGGAGCCGCCTATGCAAACAAATTTGGCAAAGCGTTATAGGCAAATTCAAGTTGTACATGTAAATCCAACAGATTATTACCATTTGTTCACGGAGGTGATGAAGCCGTGAAAAAATCACTAGGAAATTTTATCGAATTAGCAATAGCATACGTAATTATTTTTCTGATTTTACGTGAATGGCTTATTCCTGTTATGCAGCTAACAAATACAGGAGTGTTTCATTTATTTTTAGTGTTCATCGGTTTATCATTGGTACTCAGTTTATTTCAAGTGCACCCAATACTGTCGGGATTAGTGAAATTTGGTTATATTACTTGGTTTATAGTGTTTGTTTATAGTGAAAGTCCCTTTTTTTCTGGACAGACAATACCGTTTTTAATGCATGAATGGAAATGGAATATGACTGCCTTCCTTTCGGGCGATTTTGGAAAAGTATCGGATTCATTTAGAACGGTGCTCTTCGTTGCGCTTATTTGGATGTTAATATACCTGATACACCACTGGATAACCGTGCGAAAAAATATATTCTATTTCTTTGCTTTAACAGTATTCTTTATTGCCACACTAGATACATTTAGTGACTATGATGGAAAGGTGGCAATTGTTAAGGTTATTGTGCTTGGATTAATAATGACAGGCTTGCTTTTTGTTAAGCGCTTATGGCTTCAAACAGATGCAGAGAGCAATTTCATAGGAAAATGGAAGCTGGTTATTCCGATGGTTGTTTCGGTAATGCTTGTTAGTGGAGTGGCATTCTATTTACCTAAGACAGGGCCAATTTGGGCTGATCCAGTCCCTTTTATTAAGGGGGTGGCAGGGCAAGATGGCATTGGAACAGGCGAAAAAACAGTTGGTTACAGCGACGACGATAGCCAATTAGGGGGACCGTTCCAAGGTGATAATACACTAATATTTACTGCATCTACCCGTGATCGTCATTATTGGCGTATCGATACAAAGGATACTTATACTTCGAAGGGCTGGATTCTTTCTGAGGGGAACTTTGGAAAAAATGTCTACGAGACCAATACTCCTATCCAAACTTCATTACAAGTTGGATCTCCTGAAACTGAGCGACAGGTTCACATGGACATTGCTGTTCCGATGCCTTTTTTAATTCAAACATATGGCATGATATCTGTTTCTACCCAGGATTCACCGCTCTTTATTCAAGATGAACACACTGAAAAAATAGCAATAGAACAACAGAATGGCGAGTCAAAATTATTATCTAATTATACGATCTCTTATAGTGAGCCAGTATTTAGCATGGAACAGCTCCAAATGGCAGACCCATCCACGCTAAAAACAGTAGATCCGTCATTTGACCGGTTTTTACAATTGCCAGACACACTTCCACAACGTGTAGGGAATTTAGCGCAAGAAATCACACAGGATAAAGATTCAGTCTATGATCAAATAAAAGCGGTTGAAAAGTATTTTTCATCTCATGGCTTTAGATACGATAAAAAAGAAGTAGCCATCCCTGCTGAGGGTCAGGACTATGTTGATCAGTTTTTATTCGATACTAAAATCGGCTACTGTGATAATTTCTCAACATCAATGGTTGTGCTCCTCCGTTCGGCAGGGATACCTGCACGCTGGGTGAAAGGCTTTGCACCTGGTAATCCTGGTCGAATATCAGATGGTTTACAAGAGTATCAAATTACAAATGATAATGCACACTCTTGGGTGGAAGCGTATATACCTGGAACAGGGTGGATGGAGTTTGAACCGACAATTGGATTTTCAGGAAATGTGAATATCGATTATGATATTGAGCAAGATACTCCTCAGCAGGAGCAAGTACTGGAGGCAGAAAAAAAGCAAGAGCAACCAAAGAAGGAAGAGCAAGAGCCGAAGAAAGAAACTTCTAACTCAACATCGTTTAGCTTTGATTCTGTGTGGACATGGATGAAAAAGCATATTTACGTATGGATTGCTCTAGTCATTTTGATGATTATCGCTAGTATCGCTTTGTTTATGCAACGTAAAACGTGGATACCTAAAATGCAAGTACGCGCATTTCGTAAAAAAGAAGCGGATTGGACAAATTTCGATGCATCATACCATGTTTTAACGAAGCAATTATCTCGTATTGGATTACGTAGGAAAGATGGCGAAACATTACGAGCATTTGCTCTAAGAGTAGATGCATCGCTTGAGACAGAGGAGATGCAAAAACTAACCGCTGTATATGAACAACATATTTATGGTAAGGACAAACGCGAGGTAGACTTTGTTGAGCTGAAAGAAAGTTGGGAATATTTAATCAATCGCACTATCGGTTGATTTTGATAGGTACAAAGAGTAAAATGAAAAAAATTATATATAGATGAGGATTGCTTTCATATAAGTTCGATAATAAGGTTCGGATGTTTCTACGAGATTACCGTAAATGATTTCTCTATGAAGGTGAATGTTTTGTTAGGTGAGAAGGTTAGTAAATCACTTTTCTTTGTGACGCATTCGCCTTTATACATCAAGAGCTTATGAACGCGTAGGAAGTTTTTACTTTCATACGCGTTTTCTTGAACATATGAAAAGTTCCTTTAAAAATAGTAGAAGAGGTGGAAATTTTGTCAGCTAGCCCTTTATTAGAGCAAGAAAAAATCGTTGTTCTTGACTTCGGTAGCCAATTTAACCAATTGATTACGCGTCGTATCCGTGAATTTGGTGTATTCAGTGAGTTACATCCTCATACGATTACAGCAGAAGAAATTAAAAATATGAACGCAACAGGTATCATCTTTTCAGGTGGTCCAAACTCTGTTTATGACGAAAATGCCTTCCATGTAGACCCGGCTATTTTCGAATTAGGCTTACCAATCCTAGGTATTTGCTATGGTATGCAATTAATGGCACATACGCAAGGTGGTAAAGTTGAAGGTGCTGAAACACGCGAATATGGTAAAGCAGAAATTAAAGTAACAGCTTCAAACAAGTTATTCGGTAACTTACCAACTGAACAAATCGTTTGGATGAGCCATGGTGACCATGTAACAGAAGTACCGGCTGGTTTTGAAGTAATTGCAACAAGTGCTGCTTGCCCTATCTCTGCAATGGCAAATGTAGAACGTAAACTATATGCAGTACAATTCCACCCAGAAGTACGTCACTCTGTATATGGTAACGACTTATTACGTCAGTTCGTATTTGACATTTGTGGAGCAAAAGGTGATTGGTCAATGGCAAACTTCATTGAACTTGAAATCGCAAAAATCCGCGAAACAGTAGGTGACAAAAAAGTATTATGTGCACTTTCTGGCGGTGTAGACTCATCAGTTGTTGCTGTTCTAATTCATAAAGCAATTGGCGACCAATTAACTTGTATGTTCGTTGACCACAACTTGAACCGTAAAGGTGAAGTTGAGCAAGTTATGAAAACATTTACAGAAGACTTTGACATGAATCTTATAAAAATTGATGCACGTCAACGTTTTATGGAAAAACTTGCAGGCGTTTCTGACCCAGAGCAAAAACGTAAAATTATCGGTAACGAATTTATTTACGTATTTGATGAAGAGGCGGCTAAACTTGAAGGTATGGACTTCTTAGCACAAGGTACTCTTTACACAGATATCATTGAATCGGGTACATCCACTGCACAAACAATTAAATCACACCATAACGTTGGTGGTCTTCCAGAAGACATGCAATTCAAATTAATTGAGCCACTTAACACATTATTTAAAGACGAAGTGCGTGCATTAGGATTAGAGCTTGGCCTTGACGAAAAAATTGTTTGGCGTCAACCATTCCCGGGTCCTGGTCTAGGAATCCGTGTACTTGGTGAAGTAACAGAAGAAAAACTAGAAATCGTACGCGAATCTGATTTCATCTTACGTGAAGAAATCGCAAAAGCTGGTCTTGATCGCGATATCTGGCAATACTTCACGGTATTACCTGACATCCGTTCAGTTGGCGTAATGGGCGATGCACGTACGTATGACTATGCAATCGGTATCCGCGCGGTAACATCTATCGACGGTATGACTTCAGACTGGGCACGCATTCCTTGGGATGTACTAGAAAAAGTCTCTGTTCGCCTAGTAAACGAAGTAAAACACGTTAACCGCGTACTGTATGATATTACATCTAAGCCACCAGCAACTATCGAGTGGGAATAATTAAATAACAACTATAAAAAGCTTGAAGATACTCATTTTATTGGGTTTTCTTCGAGCTTTTTATTTTTCGATTGGATAGCATAAATTTAAATAAAGGGAATATTTATTGCTTTGTTGAATATAAAAATTAGGGCTATTGCGGATCATGATCTACAATTTGATAAGTCGGGTTTTCTTAAGAATGTATTTGGAAAGATCAATATTGAATTTAATCCAAAGTATAATGGGCCCTTCAATGAAACAGATTCGTATTAAGAAATAGTTATACGATGAATCGTTAGGTATAGTAAACTAATAAATGTAAATAGGATTCTATGTCGTTGTTTAGCTTTAGGGGGGATAATATGGGGAAAGATATAGCGATGATACATACACTTGCTATTGGTATGCCAAAAGAATTGCATTATAGTAATGGGCGCTCGATGATTACAGGGATTGAAAAACGAAAAGTGGAAGAAGTTTATTTGTCCGCTCGTGGATTTGAGGGGGACGATGTAGCAGATAAAAAACATCATGGTGGTCCTGACCGTGCTGTTTGTTTATATCCTGCGGAGCATTACATACAATGGGAACAGGAACTGGGTAAACCGTTGCCGACATCGGCATTCGGTGAAAATTTAACAGTAACGAATATGTTAGAAGCTGATGTTTGTATTGGTGATATTTATAAAATAGGTGATGCTGTCATCCAAATTACCCAAGGGCGTGTACCATGTAGTACGATTGATAAATATACTGAGGCGAACATATTACTCAAACGTTTAATTGAAACAGGTTATACGGGCTTTCTTGCACGTGTACTGGAAGAAGGGACAATCCGTGCAGATTCAAAAATTGAATTAGTGGAAAAGCATTCTGCGTGTGTTTCAGTTTTGCATTGCAACGAAGTGTATTTTAAAAACAAAGACGCACTAGCGATGAAACGAATTCAAGCGGTTGATGCATTAGCAGAAGATTGGAAACAAAAATTGGAAAAAAGGATTCAGCTCTTGCAAAGTAAAGTGATGAATTAGATATATGTTGATCAAGGGAGAACTCCTACAGTCACTGTATTAAAATCCTCAAGAATTCGAATGAATTCTAGGGGATTTTTTATTTTATAACTATCGATAAAGCATTAAGACCTAAACGATTTCTTAAAATGGGACATCTACTGAAAGAGGTCAAATAAGAACTTTACACGAACTTTCTTGTGGTATTTATAAAAAATGTTCGGGAATAGGGTTGAAATCTAAAAAATGAAATGATATATTACGATTGTAAATTAAATAAGTCGTCGTATAATGTCGGGGATAAGGCCCGTGAGTTTCTACCAAGTTACCGTAAATAACTTGACTACGATTTTAGTTATATATATTAATGTATAGACACTAAATTAATTTCTCACAATAACTGTGATGAAATGTATCGTAGACATGCGACTAGTAGAGTAGTCAGTGTGTCTTTTTTGTTTTCGATATTGAAGACGACCATACGGAGGATTTCTTTAAAATGAAAAAGTATTTCATGTTCGATGAATTAGGAACTAATTATCGCCGCGAAATAATAGGTGGTATTACTACATTCCTTGCTATGGCTTACATTTTAGCTGTTAACCCTGGCATCTTAGAAAATGCAGGGATGGATAAAGGTGCTGTATTCGTAGCTACAGCATTAGCAGCTGCAGTCGGTTCTCTGATTATGGGTATATTCGCTAAATTCCCAATTTCCCTTGCTCCTGGTATGGGCTTAAACGCATTCTTTGCCTTCACTGTAGTTGGAGCTTACGGTATTCCTTGGCAGACTGGTTTAACAGGTGTTTTCTTCTCAGGGATTATCTTTATCTTCCTTTCACTAACGGGTATTCGTGAAACAGTAATTAATGCAATTCCGGTCCAACTTAAATATGCGGTTTCAGCAGGAATTGGTTTGTTTATAACATTTGTAGGGTTACAAGGAGCGGGTATCCTCGTAGATAGCCCAGCTACATTAGTAACATTAGGAACATTCACTGGTTCAACTTTACTAGCTGTATTTGGGATTGTCCTTTCGATTATTCTTATTATTAAACTACGCAGTATTGGTATTTTCTTAGGGATGGTTATAACAGCAATTGTTGGTATGATTACTGGTGTGATTGATCCACCTGCAGCAGTTGTTTCAGCTATTCCGAGCGTGGATTCAACATTTATGGTAGCTTTAGATCCAATTTTCCATGACTTCGATTCATTATTAAACGTTAAATTTTTAGTTGTTGTCTTAACATTCTTGTTTGTGGATTTCTTTGATACAGCAGGTACTTTAATGGCAGTTGCAACACAAGCAGGATTAGTAAAAGATAATAAATTACCACGTGCAAGCCGTGCATTGATGGCGGATGCTCTTGCAACAACAATTGGTTCTTTATTTGGTACATCAACAACTACAGCGTATGTAGAGTCAACTTCTGGTGTAGCAGCAGGTGCTCGTTCAGGTTTCTCTGCTGTTGTAACGGCAATCCTTTTCTTGATAGCGTTATTCTTCTCACCGTTACTTGCTGTGGTAACTCCAGCGGTAACAGCACCAGCTCTAGTTATTGTAGGTGTTTTGATGGTATCCTCATTGCGTTTGATTGATTGGGATAAATTTGAAATTGCAGTACCTGCTTTCTTTACAGTAATAATGATGCCTCTTGGTTACTCAATTGCTACTGGTATTGCTATAGGTTTTGTATTCTATCCAGTAACAATGCTTTTAGCGGGTCGTAAAAAAGAAATTCATCCTATGATGTACGGATTGTTCTTTGTCTTCCTTGCATACTTTATCTGGGTACGCTAATTATAAATACACAATAGAAATATAAACAGCACCTACAATTGTTAGAAACGAAACTAACAATTGTAGGTGCTTTCTTATTGGAGAATTAAAAACTATAAAAATATAAAACGATTTTAATGACTAGAAAAGGGAAGCTACTAATATGAGAGATTAGCGGTTATAGTTTCAATGTAAAGGATATCACTTTCATGTGTAGTTGAAGTTGATTCACATATTATAGAAGAAACTCCTTTTTTATTTAATTAGAATAGTTTTACTTTAATAATCTGCTTGCAAACTTACTATTAAGGTGATATATTTATAAACGTTGTTACGAAAGAAACAACAACAACAACAAAAACAAAACATTAACATAAATAGTTGACATAAAGTTAACAACATGTTAAAGTATAGAAAGTCACTTAAATGCGACAAACAAATGAACCTTGAAAACTGAACAAGCAAAACGTAATCAATAAAGTTTTTAGTAACCAACCTCGAGTTGGTGAACGAA
>NZ_JBEGDG010000003.1:0-323330 GCF_040183165.1 Lysinibacillus zambalensis | reverse complement strand
ACAACAAATGTTTTCTGTAGCGAAAGCAAAGCGGCAGCTACAAAGCGCCCAGTCGGAACGGAAATCAACCACACGTTATGGTGAAGTGCCTACAAATTATTATGAATAAAAATAGTTTTCTTAAAAGTAAGGCAATTTCTATAATTTTGTTGTATTATGTAAAAAAAAGAAGGAGCTCTGAAAATCATGAAAATTTTATCATTTAAATTAGGTGGACATGTAAGCTTTGGACCAAAAGTAAAAAAAGAAGAAGCAGTATGGGATGTACTCGCTATTCAAAATGAACTTCAAGTTCTCCCTTCTTTTTCAAGTTCAATTGTAGATGGCATTGCTCTAGGCTTTGATTTTGTTGAACAGATTCGTAAATTAGTAGAAGCCGCTGAAAAATCAGACCGTGCTAATAGTTTCAAACGCGAATTTACAGTGATCGAGTGGTTATCACCGATTCCACGCACACCAAAAAACATTATGTGTATTGGGAAAAACTATGATGAACATGCTAAAGAAATGGGTGCAGAAGCAGCTCCAACAGACTTAATGGTATTTACAAAATCTCCGACTGCTATTGCTGCTGATGGCCAAACAATTTCTATTCATGCCGATCTTTCATCTAAAATGGATTATGAAGGCGAATTAGCGGTTGTCATTGGTAAACGTGGTAAAAATATTCCGAAAAACTTAGCATACGATTATGTATTTGGCTATACGATTGCCAATGATCTAACAGCTCGTGATTTACAAGAAAAACATAAGCAATTCTTCTTAGGAAAAAGCTTGGATGGAACTTGTCCACTTGGACCTTACCTTGTAACAAAAGATGAGATTCCGAATCCACAAGATTTAACAGTCGTTACAAAAGTGAACGACGAAGTACGTCAAAACGGCTCAACAAAAGATATGATGTTCACTGTAGAATCATTAGTATCGATTTTATCTCAGCATGTTACATTAGAGCCAGGTGACGTTATTTTAACAGGGACTCCAGCGGGTGTTGGCAAAGGTATGAATCCGCCACAATTCTTAAAAGCTGGTGATACTGTAAAAGTATCTATCCAAGGCATCGGTACTTTAGTGAATCATTTTGAATAATTTTTCAAATCCGCGTGAGTTTACCTCCGCGGATTTTTAATTTGGGTCCAAACATCCGTTGAAATAGAGGAACCCAGTCTAAGAACGCCGCGACCTGTGGTAACGACTGTGTGACCAACATCTGTGCTGCTGTCGCTTCGCTTTCGCGCATAAGACATTTGTTGGCCTAAAGCCTCCGGATGCAATGATATCGAGGAAAAATTGATGTATATTATATGAACACTATTGTAATGTTTGAAACCCTTTCCATCACATGGTAGGATAGAGTTTGATAGAAAAAAGAATATGAGGTGGGACAATAATGAGTTTCTTAACTAGCCAAACGCATTTGCATATTACTACTTGGGTAGTTGCAATCGTAATCTTTTTAATTGCGGCATTAATGGGCAAGCAGTCAAAAGGCTTACATATGACATTACGTTTATTCTACATTTTAATTATCATTACTGGTGGAG
The DNA here is from genome assembly GCF_040183165.1 of Lysinibacillus zambalensis. NCBI lineage: Bacteria > Bacillati > Bacillota > Bacilli > Caryophanales > Bacillaceae > Lysinibacillus > Lysinibacillus zambalensis. The sequence continues at coordinate 321,786 of NZ_JBEGDG010000003.1, read as the reverse complement.
CACTATTTATTAAAGGCATGGATTATGGTATGGGTATGCTCTATGGCTTTAAATTTATAGGTGGTATTTTAGTCATTGGTATGATGGAAATGGTATTAGTTCGTCAAAAGAAAAACAAACCAACTGGTATGTTTTGGATTTTATTTGCAGTGTTCTTATTGATTACATTGTTCCTAGGTTTCAAATTACCAATGGGTCAAAATTTCTTAGCATAATTTTGTAAAAGTCGTGAAGTTATCGCTTCACGGCTTTTTTTTGAAGGAGAAATTGTTTAGGTCCCACGATCAAGTCGATAAATTGTATTTGAAGGAGAAGTTGACACCTTTTTGCCGTAATTCATTTTGTCATTTTCGGAAAATATTTTGAAATGATAGCAAGGGGACTATTTTATTTGGTAAAATGACGGAGGATTGGTTTGAAAGAGAGGGAATTAAAGTGAAATTCAAAAAGTGGATAAGTGCGACAGCTGCATCGCTTTTACTAGCAACTTCATTAGTGAGTGCTACACCAGTTGCACATGCTGATGAAGCGCCGACAAGAACGATTGCAGAAGAAAGCATCTATGATTTACTCGTTGACCGTTTCTTTAATGGTTCGGGCACTAACGATTTTGATACAAATACGCAAGACGCTACTAAATTTGCAGGAGGCGATTTTGCAGGTTTACAGGATAAACTAAAATTTATCGGAGAGATGGGCTTTACAATCGCTTCTATTGGCCCGATTTTTGCCACTGAGAAATATGATGGATCGATGCCGACGAGCTACTCTTCAATTGAGCGTCATTTTGGGACAGCTGAGGAGTTTCAAAGTGTCGTTGAGGCCTATAAAGCTAAAAACGTATCGATCATGGTTGATTTTCCATTAAACAATGTAAGTCCGAATCATGAGTGGGCAAAAGATTCAGCGAAAAAGGACTGGATTGCTTCAACAAATAATGGACAAGTACAGTGGGACTTAACAAACAAAGACGTACAAGACGCACTTGTTAAATCAGCAACAGACTTTATCTCTACATACGATGTTGGTGGAGTGCGTTTAACAAATATTGCTGGTGCTGATACAGAGTTTATCAATGCAGTAATTAAAGCATTAAAAGATACGAAAAAATCACTTTATGTCATTTCAAATGAAGAAAGTGATGCAAACTTTGATGCAAGCTTTTCTAAAGCTTCAGCTGATATTTACCGTAATATCTTTAAAAATGTTGATATGGATTCTACTAAGTTGATGGAGCCTATTACAGGTAAGAAACCAACTCAGATTATGATTGATTCGCTAGATACGCATCGATTTACATTTGATTCTGCAACAGAAAATATGTTCCCACCAACGCGTTTGAAAATGGCGATGGGTGCTTTATTTATGATGCCAGGAATTCCAGTTGTACAATATGGTACAGAAATTGCAATGAACGGTGAAAAAAAGCCAGATACGCACCAAATATATAACTTTAAAACTGATACAGAATTAATCGACTATATTAAAAATGTCCAATCTTTACGTAATAAATCTGAGACATTACGCAATGGTGATTTTGAAGTTCTCACAAATGAAAATGGCCTACTTGTATTTACACGTACGTCCGATAAAGAAAAATGGGTCATCATGGTTAATAATACTAGTGAAACACAACGCGTTGATTTAACACCTGCTCAGCTTGGTGAAGGTAAAATGCTAAACGGTATTATACATGAAGAAAAAGTTCGTATTAATGAAAAAGACGTTTATCCAGTTATTTTAAATCGCGAAATGGTAGAGATTTATCAAGTTAGAAATGATGAAGGATTAAATGTACCTTATATGGTAGCACTAGGATTAGTATGGTTAATATTCATAGGATTTGTAGTTGTTATTATTAGACGAGGTAAAGTACGACGTAAAGAGCAAGACGCTCTAAATTAATCCCAGTAGGATAAAATGAAAAATCCCCTTAACACTTTTCAGTGCGGAGGGGATTTTTGTTAAGCTTGATAGCTTTTATTTGTAAAGAAGATGGCAATTGTACCTGGTCCTACGTGTGAGCCAATAGCTGAACCAATCATTGTTACTTGAATAGCTTTTGGTGAAAATCTTTCTTGGATAGAAGCCTTTACTTCGTTGGCAAATTCCACATCATCACTATGGCTAATACCAACAACTTTTTCAGAGAAATTTTCACCGCGCGCCTGCATTAAATCTAACATGCGAGCGATGGCTTTTTTACGTCCGCGTGATTTTTCAATCGGGACAAGTTTACCATCCTCTACATTTAAGATGGGTTTTATGCTTAGGAGCCCCCCAAGAAATGCGCTTGCCTTAGATACACGACCACCTTTAGCAAGGTAATCTAAATCTTCCACCGTAAATAAGTGCTCCATCTGTGGGGTAAGAGCTGTAATTTTTGCTTCGATTTCTTCCAGTGAAGCACCTGTATTTCGAAGGCGAACGGCTTCTTCGACTACTAGGCCAAAACCTAGTGAAGCACATTTAGAATCGATAATAGCTAATTTAAGGGATGGATATTGCTCCTGTACTTGATTGCGAATCATGACAGCGGTATTATAGGTGCCTGATAATTCCGATGAAAAGGCAATATAGATTCCTTCTTCTTCATTTTTCGCTAGATTTTCGAAATGATTGAGAAATAGCTCTGGTGATACTTGGGATGTTTTTGGGCGAGCACCTTGACGAATAGCGTCGTAAATTTCTTTGGAATCAATCGAAATGACATCATCATATTCATTATTGTTTAATTGCACTCGTAGTGGAAGAAGTTCAATATTGTTTTCTTCGTAGTAAGACTTTGGTAGATCACAGCCACTATCAGTAAAAATTTTCATCATTTGTCCCCCTAATTTATTATTCTTTTAACTCTATATGAGAAGTTTACAAATACCTATACTACATAACAGGTGAACACGTGTCGAGTTTTCAATTTCCACTCTATATTTCTCGAAACTACTTCCTAATAAAATTTTATATAGATATATTATCATATCGTGTTTCAGTATAATTGCAACTCAGTGTATTGTTAACTCGAAAGTTAAAGTGAAAAATGGGCTCATCACCATAACGTGTGGTTGATTTCCGTCCGACTGGGCGTACTTCGCGGACCTTTCATAGATGGCTTACATTTTAATGAATGACATCCAAAACTTATGGTGATGATCCAAAAATAGGGTGTTTTTATTTAACTAAGATAGTTTCAAACGCTCGATAAGCATTTTAGCGATGCCATCGTCATTATTGGTTGTCGTAATTTCGTTGGCAATGTTTTTTAAAGCAGGGATGCCATTGCCCATTGCGACACCGATACCGGCATATTCAATCATTTCTAAATCATTGTCCTCGTCACCGAATGCAATAATACGCTCGCGTGGGATACCTAAATCCTGTGCTACATGAGCGATCCCTACTGCTTTATTTAAGCCACGGCGAACAATTTCAATAATGTGAAGTGGGGCACCCCAACGACGATGTTCAATGACTTCTGCATGGACAGCCTGTAAATGGTCACGAATAATCATTGAATTCACATCATTCGCTTGAATCAGCAAACTAGTAGGGTTATCAAGTAAATGGGTATGGAGATTCCCATGAGTAATTTTAGGATTCCCCATATTGAATATATTTAAAATCCGTGAGTTCTCTGTATGAACATAAATATCGTCCTTAACCTCCGCTATAATATTTTCATATTCATAGCTATTGATGGAATTGACGACATCATGTACTACGCTTAAATCAATAGGAGTATGCTTAGTCTGCCAAGCAGCATTTTTAGGATGGTGGACGTAAGCACCATTAAAATTTACGATGGGCGTTGTAAGGCCAAGTTCGTGATAATAAAGATCACTCGCACGATAAGGACGACCGGTAGCAATCATAACTTGATGGCCTTGCTCCTTTGCCTGCAATAATGTTTTTTTAGTTTTTGCTGAAATTTGTTGTTGATCCGTTAATAACGTACCATCTAAGTCCAAAACGATTAAATGCGGTTTCATAGCTTTTTGCCCCTTTCTTATAATTTGAATAGTATCGTTTTGTAAACCATTCGTCAAAATTTTGTCACAGTGAAAAAAGTTTGCTAACATAAAGATGAGACAAATGTTGGGAGTGACAAAGATGATTGTTGAGAAAGAATTGTGGGGAAATATTCCTTTATTACATATACATACGGAAAATATGAATGAAGAAACCCCGGTAGTAATTTTTTTACATGGTTTCACGAGTGCAAAAGAACATAACTTACATTATGCATATCAATTAGTAGGCAGAGGGGTGCGTGTCCTATTGCCAGATGCAAAATTACATGGCGACCGTAGTGAAGGCCTGACTGAGATGCAATTGAGCTTACATTTTTGGGATATTGTTTTAAATTCTATTCATGAAGTGGAACAATTATATAATGAATTAAAGAATAAAAAATTATTACTGAATGATGAAATTGGCATTGCTGGTACATCAATGGGTGGTATTGTCACATCAGGCTGTTTAAAGCGCTATGATTGGATCAAGACAGCAGCAGTTTGTATGGGTGCACCAAGTTTCACTAAATTAGCGGAGTATCAATTACAGCAATTCGCAAAAAACGGTGTGAATTTGCCAATGTCCGAAGAAGAAGTACAACAAACGAATGAGCTTCTAGCTAAATATGATGTGAGCCTAACACCAGACAAATTTGCAGAACGACCTGTCCTATTTTGGCATGGGGAGTTAGATAAAACTGTACCTTTCAAGGAAACATATGATTTTTATTTAACTTTACGTAAATATTATGAAACGAATCCAGAAAACTTGAAATTTTTAGCTAATAAGAAAGCTGGTCATGCTGTCTCACGTGATGGTATGTTAGCAGCAACTGAATGGCTTGCACAGCATTTGGCATAATAAGATGCATCTGCTATGATTAAGTTAACACTGTGACGAAAGGAGAAATACAGATGGATCAAGATATGAAAGACAGCATGTTCGGTGCATTAGAAAATGTAATTGACCCTGAGCTTGGTATTGATATCGTCAACTTAGGTTTAGTATATGATGTAGAGTTAGATGAAGAGGGCGCAGCAACCGTTACAATGACGTTAACGTCTATGGGCTGCCCAATGGGACCTGTTATTGTTGATCAAGTGAATACAGCATTAGGTGAGCTTCCAGAGGTAAAAAGTACAAATGTAAATATTGTATGGAATCCACCTTGGTCAAAAGATAGAATGTCACGCTATGCAAAAATGGCATTAGGTGTACGCTAACTCTGCTTAATGCGCAATAAAAAATCCCTGCTTATAACTCTAAGCGGGGATTTTTGCTGTTTAAAACTATTGTGTCAAAAAATTATGGTGTTATATAAAGGGTTATTTGGCAAAATGAGTGGTTGATTTCCGTTCCGATTGGGCGCTTTGTTGCTGCCGCTACGTTAGCACTACGCTTTCGCACAGAGCAAAGCTTCCTGGGGGCGTCCGATGAGCCGCTTCATTCGCGGTGCTCGCTCCAGGGTCTCGGGCCAACACGATGTTGGTCACGGAGGCGTTATCACAGGATGTGATGCTTTTAGCCTCAGTTCCTCTATTGCTGATCCCCAAGGAGTCGCCCAGTCTCCACTCCAATCAACTGATTCACATAGCATACGTTTTAACAAAATGATTCCAACTTTTTAGTTTTATCGAAACACTTTCTGGAATTATCGCCAAACTTTTAAATTTTATCGATAAACTTTCACTTTTCATCACCCTTCTATTCATTTTTATCGACATCCAGCTTCCAATGAACAAAAACACTACTTTAGCAAAAGGGTTTGTCTGCGGAAAACGAAGATATACAATCGCGTTATTGCTATAAGTTGTTCAATTATGATGCGTCGTCATAGTGTCCAATTTTGAAATACATATAAAATTTATAAAAGTTCTACGCTATCGCTGATTGGAGTGGAAGGCTACTCGACTCCCGTGGAAAAGCGAGACAGGCGAGACCCTGGACTGAGCGGAGCGAAGGAAGCGGCTCGACGCTCGCCCACAGGAAAGCGAGTAGCCTGGAGCGGAAATCAACCCCTAGCTTTGCAAAAGAGCCATAATTATTTCAATAGAACACAGAATCCCCGCTTATAACTCATAAGCGGGGATTTCGTATGTAAGTGTATTAATCAATACGACATATTTGTAACGGGCAATTTTCACAGGCGATTTCATCCTTTAAAAATTGTAGATCGTGAATGGTTATATAACCTTTTTCAAAAGATATAATATTGTGCTTCTTTAAGTCATTCAGCATGCGATTAATCATCTCTCGACTCGTCGCACATAAATTAGCGATCTCTGTATGTGTTAACGGAAAGTCAATATAAATAGTGTCATTTTCTAACGGCTTCCCATAAGTATTGGAAAGACGGATAAGCGTTGAAAATAAAGCGCCCTTTTTCCCATTTAAAATCAAATCACGCAAACGGCTTTGATGCTTTAAATTTTCTGTTTGCAACCACTTCATATATTCCACCATTAAAATAGGTTGTTCCACTAGTAAAAGTTCTAATGTTTCGAGGCTAAGAACATATAAACTGGAGGGCTCTAGTACTTTAGCGGTCATCGAATTATACGTAAAGTTGCAAAATAATGAGCTTTCTCCAATGATGCTATCTGGACCACAAATACGAATGGTTAATTCCTTCCCATTCTCCGTTTCCTGACTAATCGAGATAGCTCCTGTTTTTATATAATAAATTTCTTTCGCACGTTCGCCCTCTAAAAAGATTTTACTATCCTTATTCACTTTAATAAAAACACCGTGCTTTTGAAAAAGATCGTGAAATTTCTCTTGTATATTATCCATAATAGTCATTTCTTTAACACATCTCTTTCTTTTTTGTAAAAATTGTTTAATTATTACAAAATTAGGTGAGCAATTTACTAAATTTAAGAAATACAATTTCATTATAACGTAATTTTCCAGTAATAAGTGAAGAATTTTTAGGGCTAATTCTTTGCTCTGATTTGTCGAGTGTTGTAAAATAAAGTTAGTCAAAAAAGGTCAAACATTTTCTGTGAAATAGAATGGCAAACGGGATTCCGCTTAACATTATTAAAAAGGAGTGCTAAATATGCAATTTCAACAAACAAATGACAAAAAACCATTAGAACAATTTGGACGTAATTTAATAGAAGAAGTTAAAAACGGTAAAATGGATCCGGTTATCGGTCGTGACGAAGAAATTCGTAATGTCATTCGTATTTTAACACGCAAAACGAAAAATAATCCTGTCTTAATAGGGGAGCCTGGGGTTGGTAAAACAGCTATTGTAGAAGGGTTAGCTCAACGTATAGTAAAGGGCGATGTTCCTGAGGGGTTAAAAGATTGCGTACTGTATGAGTTGGATATGAGTGCTTTAATAGCAGGTGCTAGTTATCGTGGCCAATTTGAAGAGCGCTTGAAAGGTGTATTAAAAGAAGTAAAAGAATCAGAGGGACGCATCATTTTATTTATCGATGAAATTCATACAATTGTTGGTGCGGGTAAAACGGATGGTGCAATGGACGCTGGGAATATGCTAAAACCAATGCTTGCACGAGGTGAGCTACATTGTATCGGGGCTACAACATTAGATGAATACCGTATGTATATTGAAAAAGATCCTGCTTTAGAGCGTCGTTTCCAGCAGGTGCTTGTACGAGAGCCGTCTATTGAAGATACAGTTTCCATTTTACGAGGCTTGAAAGAGCGCTTTGAGTTGCATCATGCGGTACGTATTCATGACCGTGCGATCGTAGCGGCAGCGGGGCTTTCAAATCGCTATATTACAGAGCGTTTCTTGCCAGATAAGGCAATCGATTTAATCGATGAAGCATGTGCGATGATTCGAACAGAAATTGATTCCATGCCACAGGAATTGGATGCGGTAACGCGCCGTATTATGCAACTTGAAATTGAGGAGCAAGCATTGCGTAATGAAAAAGACGAGGCGAGTAAAAAACGTCTAGAGCAACTCAGTGAGGAATTAACAAAGCTCAAAGAATCCTCTGAGGGCATGCGTAAACAATGGGAAACCGAAAAAGAAGCGTTACACGGTATTCAGAAAAAACGTGAAAAACTTGATAAATACCGCCGTGACTTAGATGAAGCAGAAAGTAAATATGATTTAAATAAAGCAGCTGAACTACGTCATGGGAAAATTCCTACACTTGAAAAGGACATTCAAGAGATGGAAAAACAATTAGAAAATGGTACGGAATCACGTATTTTGCGTGAGGAGGTAACAGCTGATGAAATTGCATCAATCGTTTCGCGCTGGACAGGAATACCAGTGACGAAATTAGTAGAAGGTGAGCGAGAAAAATTATTGCGCTTAAAAGATACATTGCATGAGCGTGTAATCGGACAAGATAATGCAGTACAACTTGTTACAGAAGCGGTATGGCGTGCTCGAGCAGGTATAAAAGATCCGCATCGACCAATTGGTAGCTTTTTATTCCTAGGACCAACGGGAGTTGGTAAAACAGAGCTTGCGAAGGCACTAGCGGCACAATTGTTTGATTCTGAGGATCATTTTATTCGCATTGATATGAGTGAATATATGGAGAAACATAGCGTATCGCGTCTTGTAGGGGCACCTCCAGGCTATGTTGGCTATGAGGAAGGTGGGCAATTAACAGAAGCTGTTCGCCGAAATCCGTATTCAGTTGTATTATTAGATGAAATTGAAAAGGCCCATCCGGATGTCGCAAATATTTTACTACAAATTTTAGATGATGGTCGCATTACTGATAGCCAGGGGCGTATGGTTAACTTTACGAACACAGTGGTCATTTTAACTTCTAACATTGGCTCAAGCTATTTAATGGAAGCAAAAGAAGATGATGTTGCTGTTGAGGATTTAGTGATGGCTGCACTGCGTCAACATTTTAAACCAGAGCTGTTAAATCGTATGGATGATATTATTATGTTCCATGCACTATCAGATGAGCATTTTACAGCCATTGCATGGAAATATATCGAACAGCTTGTCAAACGAGTTGCTGAGCAAGACATTACTTTACAAGTAGAACAAAATGTAGTTGATTGGGTTGTAGAACAAGGAGCAGATGCTCAGTTCGGCGCAAGACCATTAAAACGCTTCGTACAACGATATATTGAAACTGCAGTTGCAAAAGAATTGCTTCGAGGTGAAGTATTACCAGGAGAAACATTACACATTAAAATGCATGATGGTCAATGTGTCGTTGAAAAATAACAAAAAAAACCTGTTCCGCATTAAGCGAAACAGGTTTTTTCTAGTTGAATTAATGATTGTCTGCTGCTTCTGGAGTTGACTCGTTTGGAATAATTGCACCGATAATGAAAACAAGAATTGTAAATACAACTGATGTAACAATAGCAGTATCGATATCAAATTCTGCACCAAGTACAGAGCCTACTACGTAGTTTAACATTGAAACTAGTAGGAATGACCATATGAATGTTACGATATATCGCATTAATTTCACCTCAACCGAACTTTTTTATATCATAAGATTTTACTACATATTCATTATCATATCATAACATAAATCGAAAAAAAAAGAACCTTTTCTGTGAAACATGGCGAATTTGTCACAACAACAACATTTTTTTTATTTTTAATGCGATTTCAATACATCACTGAAATTCAAAGACGTCACAAATGCTTGTGTGTCGTAGCGTGTAGAAGTGTTTCAAGCCCCGTCAAAGCATTAATTTTAATTCATCTTGCACCTGTTCTTCATTATGAGTTTGAAGAGTTATTTTAGGCAATTCAGGTGTGGCTTTTTATATGTCTCGAGAGATGATAGGAATAAATGGAAATATAAATAGAGGGATTTTTTAAAGAAATTATTAAAGACGTTAAAAGGCAACGAATGTTTAAGATCTAAGTTATTTCATTCCGAAGTAGCTTATGGGGGTCATCTGTGCGTTGGTCATATTTAATTTGAAACTTTTGTACGTATCATTCGTATTATAACTAGACAGTTCGAATTGATAAAAAAGGGAGAAATGAATTTTTGAACTATTGAATGAAACGATTACTTTTTGTGATTTACTTGATTACCATTGCGGATGCGTATTACTCAACGTTGTTTATTGAACCAAAAACACCACCGCAACACCAGACGATTAAAGCATCAGTGATTACGTTGACACAACTACGGTAGCAAACCTAACAAAAAGAAACGTACAACAAGTCGTTTGAAACCTTCTGTACTGCAACTCATCAAGCGATTTCTTCAGAGCATTAAGTGTTCCAAAGAGAACAAGATCCTTAACGACCTATTAGAGAATAGATTGGAAGTACGCAGATTCATGCGAGAGCCACCCTTCATCTTTTTGCGATATCGACTTTTACGTTGTTGATAATATTTGTTAATAATTGTTAGGCCAAAGCTGCAAATTTATTTGCAGCTTTTTTTCATTAACCGCCATTATTTTTCAACCTCACTTATCCCCCAAAATATGCTTTTTCTTGCATTAGCTCTAAAAGTGGGAGATGACATTTGTTAAATTGTAGGCCATGTATATAAGTTGATTGGAGTGGAGACTGAGCGATGCAATAGAGCTTATCAGATGCCCCAAGTTGGAATAGAAATCAACCCCACGTTATGGTGAAGAGGAACGTTAAATTTAATTCATCTTGCGCCTCTCCGTCATTATGAGTTATAATTATGACCAGTTACTAATAATTGATAGTAAGAAAGCAGAGGGGTTGCTAAATGAACGCTGGTATTTTAGGAATTGCTAAATACGTTCCGGAGAAGGTCGTTACGAATTTTGATTTAGAAAAAATAATGGATACTTCGGATGAATGGATTCGAACTCGCACAGGGATTGAGCAACGTCATTTTGCTGCTGATGATCAGGAAACTTCAGATTTAGCAGTAGCTGCAGCAAAAGAAGCTATTGCAAAAGCGGGAATCTCACCAGAAGAAATAGGCTTAATCCTTGTAGCAACAGTAACACAAGATCAAAATTTTCCAAGTGTCGCATGTATGGTTCAGGAGCAAATTGGAGCAGTTAATGCAGCAGCGATGGACCAAGCGGCTGCTTGTGCAGGGTTTATATATAGTTTAGTGACGGCAAAGCAATTTGTAGAATCAAATGCTTATAAATATGTCTTAGTAGTAGGTGTTGAAAAGCTGTCGAAAGTACTTGACTGGGAAGATCGTAATACCGCTGTATTATTCGGTGACGGTTCAAGTGCAGCAATTATTGGTCCAGTATCAGAAGGTAGAGGTATTTTATCATTTGAACTTGGTGCTGACGGTACAGGTGGAAAGAATTTGTATTTAACACAGCAGGATACAATCGCTATGAATGGACGTGAAGTATTTAAATTCGCCGTTCGTCAAATGGGTGAATCTGCAATGAACGTTTTAGAAAAAGCAGGTTTAACAAAAGAAGACGTAGATTTTTTAGTGCCGCATCAGGCAAATATTCGAATTATGGAATCAGCGCGTGAGCGTCTAGAGCTACCACCGGAAAAAATGTCAAAAACGATTCACAAATATGGGAATACGTCTGCGGCATCTATTGGTATTTCCTTGGTAGATGAGCTTGAAGCAGGTAAGATAAAAGATGATGATTTAGTAGTACTTGTTGGATTTGGCGGTGGCTTAACATGGGGCGCCGTTACAATGAGATGGGGAAAATAAAAACGAAAAATGCTTGAGGGGAGTAATACAATGAGTAAACGACGAGTAGTAATTACAGGAATTGGCGCAGTTACACCACTAGGAAATAGCATCGAAGAAACATGGACTAACATTAAAGCTGGAAAATCTGGCGTTGGCGAATTAACGCGTTTAAATAAAGATCTTTTCGCAGCAAAAGTTGCTGCTGAAGTGAAGGATTTTAATATCGAAAAGTATATCGAACGTAAAGAAGCTCGTAAAATGGATCGCTTTACACAGTATGCTTTAGCGGCATCTATCATGGCGATGGAAGATGCACAATTAACAATCGATGAAGAGCTAGCACCACGTGCAGGTGTCTGGATTGGCTCTGGCATCGGCGGTATGGAAACATATGAACAACAATTTTTAACTTTCCAAGAGCGTGGAGCAAGAAGAGTAAGTCCATTCTTTATTCCAATGATGATTCCAGATATGGCTTCAGGCCAAGTGTCGATTCACTTTGGTGCAAAGGGCATTAACTCTTGTTCAGTAACTGCTTGTGCTTCAGGTACAAACTCTATTGGGGATGCTTTTAAAGTAATTGAACGTGGTGATGCAGATGTTATGATTTCGGGCGGTGCTGAGTCGCCAATCGTTACGATGGCAGTAGCAGGCTTCTGCGCTAATACTGCATTATCTTTAAACACTGATCCAGAAAAAGCTTGCCGTCCATTCGATAAAAATCGCGATGGTTTCATTATCGGTGAAGGTGCTGGTATTGTTATTTTGGAAGAGTATGAGCACGCAAAAGCACGCGGTGCAAAAATTTACGCAGAAGTTCTTGGTTATGGTGCAACAGGGGATGCACATCATATTACAGCTCCAGCTCCAGAAGGGGAAGGTGCTTCTCGTGCAATGATGCAAGCATTATCTGATGGCGGCGTAGAAGCTTCACAAGTTGACTATATTAATGCACATGGAACAAGTACACCATATAACGATTTATTTGAAACACAAGCAGTAAAAACTGTTTTTGGTGAACATGCCTATAAGCTTGCAATGAGTTCTACAAAATCAATGACAGGTCACTTATTAGGTGCAGCTGGTGGTGTAGAAGCTATTTTCACAGCGCTTGCACTTAAAGAAGGTATTTTACCACCGACAATTAATTTAACAGACGCAGATCCAGAATGTGATTTAGATTATGTGCCTAATGAAGCTCGAAAAGTAGATATTCAATATGCTATGAGTAACTCACTTGGGTTTGGTGGACACAACGCAAGTCTACTATTCAAAAAAATCGAGGAATAATAAAGTAAAACTATAATCAGTGGGAGCTTCATCTCCCGCTGATTTTTTAGTGTTCGGGCTTTTACGGGCGGTTAATTAAGATGTCGTCATATTAAATAAAGTAAGGCTCTTCTGCAAAACGAGGGGTTGATTTCTGTTCCGACTGGGCGCGTCCGATGAGCCGCTTGGGCCAATAGATGTTTTTTGCGCGAAAGCGTAGTGCTAACGTAGCGACAGCGGCATGATGTTGGTCACGAAGGCGTTATCACAGGACGTGATGGTTTTAGCCTTCGTTCCTCTATCGCTAATCCCCAAGGAGTCGCCCAGTCGGAACGAAGACCAACCACTCTGCAGCAACATGCCTTTATATGCGAAAACATAACAGCGATAATAACCGGCGTAAAATAGCTTCACTGCTATTAGTCTATTATGACAATTAATTCAATTATTCCAATTATGGTTAGAAACATAGTGTTACTTTTGATATGATAAAATTTATTAAGCATAAACAGACAGTACTTTTATTGACATACTAGTTTTTAAACAACATAAAAAACGTCAGCCTAATTTAAGTGGCTGACGTCTTTTTTTATAGTTTTATGAATAGATGATAATAAAGAAAAAATAGAGAGGATGCCCTTAACTTGTTCCGACTCTTTTTATTTTTAATGAGCTACGGCTTATTGATTCTCTCCGTTGGGAATCTCATATTGTATTTGAATTATCGGACACTCGGATATACCTGGACAGTTGTTTTTAAATTTATGGCACAGACAACAGCATTTTATGTGGCAATTGGATCAGCCGTTGTATTATGTGCTGTTGTGCTTGATCTTGGTTATGATAAAACGATAAACAAGGATAAGATGTAACGCTTAAATTACTCTCTTTTTTTGGCCAAGCTCTTTCGATAAATTTCAACAATGCTATAGCATTTCTTCATTTCACGTTAAAGCTTTATTCTTAGCGACGTGCACGACCAAGGCCCATTGCTTCTTCCATGCGTTTTAATGTAGCACTAGCAATAGCATTTGCCTTTTCAGCACCTTCATCCAAAATGATGTCTAATTCTGATGATTCTACCAAGTGATAGAATTTCTCTTGAATTGGTGTCAGGTGATCAATAACCGTTGCTGCAACACCTTGCTTGAAACCACCATAGCCAATGCCCTCGTATTTTTTTACAAGATCGTCAATAGATACGCCCGAAATGGCAGATTCGATTGTTAGTAAATTAGAAACACCAGGTTTATTTTCCACATCGAATGCCACAATACCATCAGAGTCAGTAACAGCAGATTTAATTTTTTTCTCAATATCTTTCGCTGAATCTAAAAGCTTGATTGTTGCTTTTGTATTTGGATCAGATTTACTCATTTTCTTTGTAGGTTCTTGTAGTGATTTGATACGAGCTCCTGCTTTAGGTAATTGAATTTCAGGAATCGTTAAAACGTCACCATAACGTTTGTTAAAACGCTCTGCTAGATCACGAGTAAGCTCAATATGCTGCTTCTGATCATCACCGACAGGAACGATGTTTGTGTTATACAAAAGGATGTCTGCTGCCATCAATGGTGGATATGTTAAAAGAGCGGCAGATACGCTTTCCTTACCGTGCGATTTATCTTTAAATTGTGTCATACGTTCAAGCTCACCAATCGATGCAACACATTGTAACATCCAGCCTGCCTGTGCGTGAGCTGGTACTTCTGATTGAATAAATAATGTCGATTTTTTAGGGTCGATGCCTGTAGCAATATACGTTGCTGCTAGATTGCGAATATTTTGACGTAATTCTTTTGGATCTTGAGCCACTGTTATGGCATGCTGATCGACGATACAATAAACAGCATCACCTTCATCTTGTAATGCAGGGAATTGCTTAAATGCTCCTAAATAGTTCCCTAAAGTAACGATACCTGTTGGCTGTACGCCTGAAAAAATAGTTGTCATTGTCATTTCCTCCTTGAATTCCATCCCTTATTTTTACATAAATACCAAAATGGAAAGTCATCACCAAAACGTGTGGTTGATTTCCGTTCCGACTGGGCGCTTTGTAGCTGCCGCTTTGCTTTCGCTACAGAAAACATTTGTTGTTGCTGCCGCTACGCTTTCGCACAGTTAAAACATTTGTTGCTGCCGCTTCGCTTTCGCGCAGAGCAGAGCTTCCTGGGGGCGTCCGATGAGCCGTTTGGGCCAACAGATGTTTTTTTGCGCGAAAGCGTAGTGCTAACGTAGCGACAGCGGCATGATGTTGGTCACGAAGGCGTTATCACAGGACGTGATGGTTTTAGCCTTCGTTCCTCTATCGCTGATCCCCAAGGAGTTGCCCAGTCTCCACTACAATCAACTTTTTCATAGTAGACGTTCTAATAAAAGTCATTCACAATTTTTGGTGATGAACCAAAATAAAAAACATCATGCGTCCTCATTAGTTTTCTAATGAAGGGACGAATGATGTTTGAATCCGTGGTACCACCCAGCTTGCCTAAAACGGCCACTCTTCTTCGTAACGTGAAGGGACGAGCTTTGCTAATAGACTTAAATAAGAAACTAAGACGTTCACAAAGCTAACTCGGAAGTCCATTCCAAATGCTTACACGATCTGTTTGCAGCGACCACAGACTCTCTAAACGTGTAAAAGGCAAATGTACTACTCTTCGTCAGCGTTTTTTAGCTCAATACCTATCTTCCATCTGCGTAGATGGCGAGGTGAATTCACCAAAGACAGAATTGATTTATTGCAAAAAATTATATTATAAAGGCTCGGTGAAAAGCAAGTGTGTAAAGTCAGACTTTTGGCGGTGTTTTTTCTCGGGAAAAAGTTATATGCTACTTTTGCTGCTTTTATATTTCAGTTTAGCAATAAATGTTTTCTGTCGAAAGCGAAAAGCATTACAGCGATATCTTAAATTATTTTAAGGTGTGGCTCATCACCAAAAGTTGCGGATGACATTTGTTAAAACACATTCCATATATATCTGTTGGCCCAAGCGGCTCATCGGACGCCCCTAAGAAAGCGTCTGGTCGGAACGGATATCAACCGCACGTTATGGTAACAATCTATTTATTTGGAAATGCAACCGATATTAGTAAATATACGTCTATATTTGTACACACAGAATTGACAGTATTCTCGTTTAAAATTCTTAAATGAGAACAAAAACAATCAAGCAGTGGATGTTTAAATTGCTCTGCGAATGGGAATATTAGTAGTAGTTCATTATACATCTCAAGAAGTAACTACTTTGAAGTTTATGTGAATAAATAGAAAATTTCATGTCAAATGGTTATTCTTTTTTTATTGGAACTATATTCAAACATCACAGAGTACTGTATAATGGTATGTATATTTACATTAAATTAATTCTAATTTAACACACTAGTATAGATAATGATTAAAAGGAAAGGATGTGTCAGTATGATAGTAACTTTATTTACATCACCAAGTTGTACGTCTTGCCGAAAAGCTAAAGCATGGTTAGAGGAGCATGAAATCCCATATACAGAACGTAATATATTTTCTGAACCATTAAGCATTAGTGAAATTAAAGAAATTTTGCGTATGACAGAAGATGGTACGGATGAAATTATTTCGACTCGATCAAAAATTTTCCAGAAATTAAATGTTGATGTGGAAAGCTTGCCATTACAACGTTTGTATGAATTAATTCAAGAATATCCAGGTCTATTACGTCGTCCCATTATTTTAGATGAGAAACGTTTACAGGTCGGCTACAACGAGGATGAAATTCGCCGTTTCCTACCTCGTAAGGTTCGTGCTTATCAACTGCAAGAAGCACAGCGTATGGTGAACTAATATTGCCGTATTCTGCATAGAATAAGTATTAGATGTTACATATGCAACAAGCATATTGTGACATCTATTTTTTTGTGTTTTATTTATGAAAATCCATCTATATAGAGTATAATAAATAATAGGGAAAAGTCATATATTTCGGTAAAGTATGTTAAACTTGATTTTAGCTTAATAGTTTACTACAATTTCAATAATTCAAATAACTTCTGTGAAACGGTGTATATCCTTTTCATTTTATGACAGAACAGCATACAATATAATTAGAGACAACTGTGGACATAAATTTTTTTGATTTCGGTTGCTCGATGGGTTTACTGTAGTGTGGTCAAAGGTTGAAAAACAAAAATGAGGTATGAGGTTAAAAACAATGAATAATAGCATACTAATGAAACAAACTGTTTTTCGACAAATGACAGTGAAGGGAGATGAGGTCTAGTGGACATCGAACGTGTAAACGAAAATACACTCAAGCTCTTTATTACGTACAATGATATAGAGGATCGCGGCTATAGTCGTGAGGAAATTTGGTACAACCGAGCAAAGGGTGAACAACTTTTTTGGGATATGATTGATGAAGTAAATACGGAGGATTATTTTGATGTAGAAGGTCCAATTTGGATTCATATCAATGCTTCTGAAGTAGGCTTAGAGATCATTGTCACACGTGCACATATTTTAAAAGACGGTGAAACCTTAGATGGTTCTTCGCATTTTGATGAACACAAAGATATGTTTGCTCCATTCGAGGATGTTGGAGAGGATCTTCTCAGTCAACTAACTCAATTTGGTGACATTGATGAGTCAGAATTATTTATGGATACTGACATTTATGTTTATAAATTTAAAGATATTGATGAGTTAATCCCTGTAGCGAAACGCATAACAGATGAATTAGTGGATTCCTCATTATTTAAATATGAAGATTGGTACTATCTAGTAGTTGACTTTGTGAACGCAGAAGAAGAGCTAAATCATCACGATAGAAATGCGGTTATTAAAGAATTTTTACTACCATCGAATTTTACAATCCATCGTTTAGAGGAATATGGCGAAAAAATTATGGAATTTGATTGCTTTGAAACAGTACGAAAATATTTTATTTAAAGTAATGAGTACTTGATTCAGTGGCTTAGACTGTAAATAAACTTGGTGATTATCAAGTTTGTTTGCAGTCTTTTTATTTAACTTCTTTCAGTAAGTGTTTTTGGTAACGTAAGTAGTTGAAAAAAGATAGCAATTTTTAAATTTCAAGAAAAAGCCGTTCTTTATTTGTCGCTATAAAAAGGCTCCTATACAATTAGGCAAAAAGGAGATGATTTTATGCTTATGGCCTATAATGAGCAGCAGCAGATTTTTCTCCCATACCAATATTCAAGGGAAGCTTTACAACGATGTAGGCAGCAGATGAAATTTTATTGTCCTCAATGCCAGCAGCCTGTCCAATTAAAGATAGGCAAATATAATATCCCTCATTTCGCTCATATTGCTACTAATAGCTGTATACAGTTATTTGCAGAGGGTGAATCAAAACTTCATTTACAAGGAAAAATCCAATTATTTGAATGGTTGAAAAACCTCGGGCATACAGTAAAGCTGGAGCCTTTTTTACGTAAGCTTTCACAGCGGCCAGATATGCTTTTGATCAAGGAGCATAAGCAAATTGCTATTGAATTTCAGTGTAGTACAATTTCTCATGAAAAGTGGCTATTACGAACATCTGGATATGAGAAAAATTGTATACAGCCGTTGTGGCTTTTTCAAACACCTCAAAAACAAACTACACAAGGTATTCAAAAAATTTCTATTTCTCCGATTATGCAAAAAGTGATAAATACTACAGCACTAGGCTTGTCTTATTTAGTGACATATGATGCAAACACATCAAGATTTATTTATTGGGCGAATCTTCTTTATGTTCATGGGCATACTTTTATAGGTAAAGTACAGGAATTAACTATTCATAAGCAACATTTTCCTTTTTATGAGCCTAAGACAATTACGAAAGAGGAATTTCATTTTTATTGGCAGCTATATAAAAAGTATTGTAAGCAATTCGTATATCAACGATTATTCCATAGTAAAAATGGGGTGCAAGATGCATTTTTACGAAGTAGTTATGAGTTAGGTTTTGCTTTAACGAGGATGCCTGATTACGTAGGTGTTCCGGTAAAAAATGGAGAGGCGATACCGATGTTTTCTATTGAGTGGCAGACGATATTGCATTATTATTGTCGACGTTTACAATTAGCACCTCATGAACTAGACGAGAGAAATATACGATTGTTTTTAAGCCATCATCATATAGAACTTACAATCCAGGCTGTACAAGCTATTAAAAATTACGGAATGATGCTGGCGAAAAGGGATGAAAAAGATAATCGTTTTCCGGATATTTATGAGCAAGTGTACGCACATTTATTTGCAATTGACACAATATACTGAGAAAATATGAGAGTATAGGAAAAACACACATATAAAGGGGGCTGGCACATGGCTAGTAATCAAGTTTTAGTAAGAAATGATGTTCCAAAAGAGTTAACTTGGCGCTTGGAGGATATATTCGCAACTGATGCCCTATGGGAAGAAGAGTATAAAGAAGTTGCAGAACTTGCGAAAAAAGCACCTAGTTATGCAGGTACTGTGAAAAATGGAGCAGATGCATTAGCGGCAGTTCTAACTTATCACGATGAAATTTATGAACGTGCAATGAAGCTTTACACGTATGCTCATATGCGTAATGACCAAGATACGACAAATAGCTTCTATCAAGATATGAATAGTCGTATTCAAACATTAGCGACTAGTATTTCAGCTGCCCTATCATTTTTAACACCTGAGATTTTATCATTGAGTGAAGAAACGATAGAAAGTTACTTAGCAGAAAATAAAGACTTACAACTGTATAAGCAATCTTTAAAAGAAATCACGATGGCACGTCCTCATGTATTACCAGCAGAGCAGGAAGCTTTACTTGCACAAATGTCTGAGGTTACAGGTACTGCTTCAAATGCATTTAGTATGTTAAATAACGCTGATATTGTCTTCCCTAAAGTGAAAAATGAAGAAGGGGAAGAAGTACAGCTAACACACGGTAACTATATTAAGTTTTTAGAAAGTAAAGATCGCACTGTTCGTGAAAATGCTTTTAAAGCAATGTACGAAACTTACGGTAACTTTAAAAATACGTTTTCCGCTACATTAACGGGCAATGTGAAAAAGCATAATGTTAGTGCACGTATTCGTAATTATGATTCTGCACGTCACGCAGCAATGTCTAATAACTTCATTCCGGAAAGTGTTTATGATCAATTAGTAGAAACGGTCCATAAGCATTTACCTGCTATGCAGCGCTATATTTCGTTACGTAAAAAGCTTTTAGGTGTAGACGAATTGCATATGTGGGATTTATTTGCTCCGCTCGTTAAGGAAGTGGATATGAAAATCACATACGACGAAGCGAAGGATATTTTAGTAAAAGCTTTAGCGCCACTAGGTGAAGAATATCAAGGCATTGTTCAAGGTGGTCTAGATAATCGTTGGGTGGATGTCTTAGAAAACAAAGGGAAACGCAGTGGTGCATACTCTTCAGGTGCTTATGGAACAAATCCATATATATTAATGAACTGGCAAGACAATGTTAATAATCTGTTTACACTAGCGCATGAATTTGGTCATAGTGTACACAGTTATTATTCACGTAAAAATCAGCCGTTCGTTTATGGCGATTATTCTATTTTTGTAGCTGAAGTAGCTTCAACTTGTAATGAAGAGCTATTAAATGATTATTTACTGAAAACAATTGAAGATCCTCAACAGAAAATTTATTTATTAAATCATTGGCTAGACGGCTTCAGAAGTACTGTTTTCAGACAAACAATGTTTGCTGAATTTGAACACCTAATCCACCAAATGGATAAGAACGGTGAATCTTTAACAGCAGAGCGTCTAACAGAGGTTTACTATAATTTAAATAAACAATACTTCGGTGAGGATATTGTTGTAGATGAGGAAATCGGCTTAGAGTGGGCTCGTATTCCACACTTCTACTATAATTACTATGTGTATCAATATGCTACAGGTAAATCAGCTGCGACAGCATTAAGCAAACAAATTTTAGAAGAGGGTACACCAGCTGTAGAACGTTATATTAATAACTTCTTAAAAGCGGGTTGCTCAAATTTCCCAATTGAGGTATTAAAGGCAGCAGGCGTTGATATGAACGTTGCACAACCGATTGATGATGCATGTAAAGTATTTGAAGAACGTTTAAACGAGTTAGAAAAATTATTGTTGAATAATTAATTTGGAAGGCTGTAGGAATTTCCCTACAGCCTTTTTTCTATGATTAATTAAATAATAAAAATTGTAAGAATAATGTTTTTTTTTGATTTCTAAATGTTTAAAAGCGCGTATCTTGAAAAAATACTGTTTGTAATCGCTTTCTATTTGACAAATTTGTGAATCTATCATTGGACTTGTTGCTATATTTACTATTCCATGATAAATTGAATCATGTGAAATAAATCACAAAAACAAACATACACCCCTTTGTTTGAACGTGAACATTTCTCCCATCCCCTTTGTGAAAAAGAGGCGTCACTATCTGTCGAGGATAGTGGCGCTTCTTTTATTTTTTTAAAGAAGTATTCCGATAAATAAAAAAAGAGAACAGGGACACAACATTGAATGTGTGTTGTATCCCTGTTCTTTAGAATAATAGTATAATTGCATTATTTAAGACGCCACAATGTAGCGTGATCTGTCTGAATTCGTTCAATCTTTTGCTGTAACATACGCTTCTTTAATTCACGTTCAGCATTTTGCTCTGTTGATGAGTAGATGAAAGCTACTTCATTCGTTGAAAGGGTATGGAATTTTGTAAATAATTCTTCCATTGTTGGTAATGGTTGACGTACAAGCTGTTCATCCATCATTTCTTGTAAAATATGTTCATAAACTTCATAGGAATAGTTGCCACTAACTTTAAGACCTTCATCTTCAATACATTCATTGAAAAACACAATGCTAGGGACTTCATCAACTTCCATCTCACGTTTAATATATAAATCGCATTGGAAGGCACGTGCAGCTTCTTTTGAACCAAAGTCTGCGGAAAATTCATTCATGTCTAATTGAACATCTTCCGCAATTTTTAACAGCGTAGCATAAGAATTGACATCTTGTTGGTTTAGTAATACATATTCTTGTAGTTTCGACAAATAGCGTGCTCCTGCACGTTTCCCCTGTAACTCTGCTGCTTTAATAGCGATTGATGGCAAAACAGGGTGATTAATGTCGAGTTCAATACCGGATACACAACCTTTTACACGCTTACTTAAACAATTCAAAGAAGCAAGCTCTGTGCTTAGTACAAAGCGCCATGTAAAGTAATGATTGTACTCTAGCTGTAACTTACGAAGAACAGCTTGCAATTTAAAAGCTTCTGGACAAAGTGGATCTACGAAAATATACAATTCAATAGGCTTATTAGCAGTAGAAATCTCAGGAGTTGGCTCTTGTAGCATTTGAATATTATTCACGTAACAATTCCCCCTCATCGTCATTTGGTGTATTAATCATGTGATGAGCTGTTAATACTAAACGTTGATAATAAACTTCACGGAACTTACCTTCCATTCCTACTTCATCCATCGCTTCGGACATACATTCAAGCCAAGCTTGAGCACGATCAGGTGTAATCGGAAAATTCATATGACGTGCACGCATCATTGGATGACCATGCTCCTCAGTAAAAAGATTTGGTCCACCTAAATACTGTGTTTGAAACTGAATTTGCTTGCGTGCTGTTTCCGTTAAATCTTTTGGAAAGATTGGAATAAGATCAGGATGCTTTGCAACTCTTCTATAGAACGCATGGATTAGCTCTGAAAGCTTTTCAGCCCCCAGCTCCTCATAAGGAACAGTGTATTTTCGACTCATAAGTTTAATGCCCCTTTAATTCTTTATATCGTAAAGTATATTTTTATACTTAGTCATTTTCTTAAATGTGAATTCCTTGTGACTACCTTCATTCTATCAACGTCTTTTCGTTAACACAAACAAAGCGCTCTTCCGAAATGTTTTCGCTAAAAAAGCGCAAATTTCACCACGTGGGTGAAATTTGCCGAAAAACGCTGTATTAACAATGATTATGCGAATCAATTATGCATCGGCATAATTGCGTGACATCCGCCGGAGGCTTTAACTTCTTTCAGTGAATTTGCTGAAAGAAGTTAAACTGTGTAGTAATTCATTACTTTTTTGACATAATTCTGCGTTTCTTTGAAAGGAGGAACGCCACCATACTTTGTAACGCGTGAAGCTCCTGCGTTATAAGCAGCTAATGCTAATGCAGGATCATTATCAAATTTATCTAGCATTTGGCGTAAATATTTGGCTCCTGCCATAATATTTTGCTCTGGATCAAAGGCGTTTGTAACGCCTAAATATTGTGCTGTCTTTGGCATTAATTGCATTAATCCTTGTGCTCCAGCATGACTAACCACATTTGCATTAAAATTAGACTCTTGCTTAATCACGGCAGCGATGAGTTTCTCGGGTACATTATATGTAGCTGCTGCCTTTTGAATTATTGAAGCGTACTGATTCGCACCTGCTAATGAATTGGCATATGCTGTTGAACCAATTACGTTATCTGAAACGTAGGAGTCTAGCTTTGTACTTGTTGTGCTAGATTGTGTGTTTGCTAAAGCTGCTTGTACAGATGAAGGTATAAAGACGCTGTTAGAACCATTATAAAGTAATGCTTGATACGCATTATTTTGCATGTTTTCAGATAAACCAGTTAAACTATTAAACTGATCCATCATAGACGAAGCACTTGATACTCCTCCGAGCAAACTAGACAATTTTGCATTGTTAGTAGTAGTTGAGTCGCCAAGTATTTCGCTAATCATGTCTGAAAACATAGAATTGCTGTCTGTAAGATTGTTTGACGATGAATTTTCTGAAGCTCCTAGTGTTTGTAATGCTTGAATGTCAAGTAAAGTTCTGAGTGATTGGATATCCAAGGAGTTGCCACCCTTTCTTGTTATCTAGCTAACTTATTTCAGCAACATCCGTATGGAGTGACCAACATCATATTGGCCTAATACCTCCGGCGGATGTCACGGAATCGGAAAGGAAGTCTTTGTGCAAGCCAAAGCCGATTCAGGACGCGACGCAATTATGCAGGGGCATAATTGATCTATTAGGATTGTTCTTTATTCATTTGTAATGCTTTCATAAAACGCGCAATTTTTTTATCTGTTGCCTGTTTTTCAATACCATATTGCTGTAGAAATTCGTCGAAGATTACATTTCCTTTTATTGCATCTTTTGATTCATATTCTACCTCATAATCATCGCACTGCAAATAGAAAGAATGATCGAATACTAGAAGGCCATCCTTATAAGGTATTTCGACACGATCGGTTGTTAGTGAACCAAATACCTCCAATTTTTCTAAAGGAATGTTAAAGAGAGCTAGTCTTTTGGCTACTTCTTGGGCATAGAAACCTTCACTAACAAGCATTTTCTTAGCTTGCTCAGCAGTTAATTCGTCAGTCGTCTCTAAGTGTGCATGCTCTGCATTTTTTTCTTTTAAAGTACACTCAAAGTATTTGTCGATTTGTCTAATACGAAGTCCGCTTTGGAGTTTCCGAATAGCTTGCGAAGGTGTGTCGAAATAATGATTTGTTTGACGATGAATAGCATTTTCGGAAATGTTGAATTCTTGCAGTAAATATTCGTATTGCTCTTTTGTTAAAAGATTTTTAAACTCTATTTCAATTTGTTGTGCCATTATGTTCACCTGTTTATTTTATTTTTTTAGTGTGTTGATTAGGGAAAAACAGCATAGTGTGTGGTTGATTTCCGTTCCAGCTGGACGCTTTGTGCTGCCGCTTCGCTTTCGCACAGATAAAACATTTGCCGCTGACGCTTCGCTTTCGCACAGAGCAGAGCTTCCTGGGGGCATCCGATGAGCCGCTTTTATTGCTAACGTAGCGACGGCATGATGTTGGTCACGAAGGCATTATCACAGGATGTGATGCTCTTAGCCTTCGTTCCTCTATTTGCTAGCTGCAGGGTCTAGGGTCAACACGATGTTGGTCACGAGGCGTTATCATAGGACGTGATGGTTTTAGCCTTCGTTTCTCTATTGCTGATCCCCGAGGAGTTGCCCAGTCGCGGAACGGAAATCAACTACACGCTATAATAAAAAAGTTTCGTTCGTTATTTCATTGATTTAGTATTTACACACTGCAACTATTTACCCTCTATGCTAAAATAAGAGGAAGAGTACGACGAAAAGGGGAACCGCGTGTGCGTAAAATTTATACAATAGAAACATTGAATTTTGAAAATGAAGATCTTCATTTTAGTTTAAACGACAATGAAGTAAATTTACAGTTAAAACCTGCTGCACAATTAATTGCAGATTCTGATGACTTTGCGTTTATTTATTTACTTGATGCAGGAGAAGATTATCATTACTTGCGTTTTCCGCCGAGTAGTTGGGATCAGCTTGTACATATTTTACAAAAAGAGAAAAATCCAAAGCTACAACTAGGTGAAGAAGTACTTGAGCTTACAAATTTTTACGATGAATTGGAAATGCTCGTGTATAATATTGAAGGAAATTACAATTATGGGGCGGAATTTGTCCAAGCGGTGGAACAACACTTCGAGAAATTTCTAGCTGAATAAAAAGACAAAACGAACAGACGGTGTTGGTTTTGTTCGATACCGAATGTCGGGAGGTTTTTGCGATGGGACAATGGGAAATATTTTTAAGTCCTTATAAACAAGCAGTAGATGAGTTAAAAGTAAAATTAAAGGGTATGCGTTCACAGTTTGGTATTGTTAATGCAAATTCACCAATTGAATTTGTGACAGGACGTGTAAAGCCTTTAGCAAGTATATATGATAAATCACTAGAAAAAGGACTTTCCTTTGAGCCTTCAAAACAGCTAGGTGACGAGCTAGGAGATATCGCAGGTTTACGTATTATGTGTCAATTTGTAGATGATATATCGACAGTTACAGAGCTAATACGGCAACGTAAAGATATGCGTGTTGTGGAAGAGCGTGACTATATTACACATAATAAGCCAAGTGGCTACCGCTCATATCATATGATTGTGGAGTATCCTGTAGAGACGATACAGGGGAAAAAAGTGGTATTAGCTGAAATACAAATAAGAACACTAGCCATGAATTTCTGGGCATCTATTGAGCATTCTTTAAATTATAAATATAAAGGTATGTTCCCCGAGGAAATTAAAAATCGCCTTCAAAGTGCAGCGGAGGCCGCTTTCCGATTGGATGAGGAAATGTCGTCCATTCGAAGTGAGATACAAGAAGCGCAGGCTTATTTCAGCGAATATAAAGAAGCATCGAATCCTAATTTACTATCGGAGAAGGAGCGTGACTCAAAATGAAATTTTCCATTCAATCACGTAGAGATGCACAGTCGAACGAATTAATGGAGCTAGCTAGAACGTATTTGCAGGATTTTGGGTTAACTTATGATGAAGAGGCTCCTGAAATCGTAATCTCTATTGGAGGAGATGGCACTTTACTACATGCCTTTCATCGATATGCTCATTTGCTAGATCAGGTTGCCTTCGTAGGTATTCATACGGGACATTTAGGATTTTATGCCGATTGGAAGCCATCTGAATTAGAAAAGCTTGTTTTATCCATTGCGAAAAAGGACTTTAACGTTGTGGAATATCCTCTACTAGAGGTAAAGGTGGAGCATCATAATGCGGAATCCAATACGTATTTAGCGTTAAATGAAGCAACTGTGAAATCACCTGATGTCACACTTGTAATGGATGTAGAATTAAATGGCAATCAGTTTGAACGTTTCCGTGGAGACGGTCTATGTGTATCAACGCCTTCTGGTAGTACAGCTTATAATAAAGCCCTCGGTGGAGCAATTATTCATCCGACTTTAGCAGCACTCCAAATTACTGAGATAGCATCTATCAATAACCGTGTCTTCCGTACAGTTGGTTCACCACTCATATTACCAGCACACCATCATTGTGTTTTACGTCCAGTCAATGAACAAAACTTTAATATGACAGTTGATCATTTACAAGTTACGCAAGGTGATGTGAAGTCGATTGCATTTAATGTAGCAACTGAAAGAGTGCGTTTTGCACGTTTCCGTCCATTCCCATTCTGGGAACGAGTGCATGAATCATTCGTGGCCAATGAGTAAAATGGATACAAGATTTACACTGCATTTTATAGCGGAAAAGGAAGGCCAACTACTAAGGGAGGCCTTAGCTGAATGGCGCATCTCCAAGCGAGCTTTAACAGCTATAAAATTTGAGGGAGGCTTACTGACAGTAAATGATGTCGAACGCAATGTTCGACATCCTCTTCACATTGGCGATCGAGTTGAAGTTACATTCCCTCCTGAAGAAAAAAGTGAGGGGCTTGCTGTTGAACATGGTGAACTTTCTATTATTTACGAAGATGAAGCAATTTTAGTGCTTAGTAAGCCAGCATATCAAAGTACGATTCCTTCGCGTGAGCATCCAACACATAGCGTAGCGAATCTAGTATGTGGTCATTTTCAGCAGCAAGGTTTAGCATCAACGGCTCATATCGTCACGAGACTTGACCGTGATACTTCTGGCTTGCTATGCATTGCCAAACATGCTCATATTCATCATTTAACGGGACTTGCACAGCGTAGCGGAGAGATTTCTCGACAATATGAAGCCATTGTACATGGACATGTGGCACGAGATGTACAATCAATTATTGCTCCTATTGGACGCAAGGAGACGAGCATTATTGAGCGTGAGGTGCGTGAGGACGGTCAATTTGCGCATACAGATGTGACAATATTAAGGCACTTTTATTTACAGGGTGAACCGATGACACATATACAACTAAAGTTGCACACAGGGCGAACACACCAAATTCGTGTGCATATGGCCTATGTGGGACATCCACTTGTTGGAGATGAACTTTATGGTGGAAGTCGTGATCATATAAATAGACAAGCATTACATTGTGTGTCCTTAAAGATGCTTCATCCTTTGACCGGTGAAAGGTTACAATTTACAAGTAACGTAAATGAAGATATGCAGCAATTATTGAATGACTCCTTAGTTTGAAGTTTAATTCTTCAAACCTCTTTAGTTCACGAAGCGTGAAACCTATTACTGAATCATGTTATATATTTAAGGAGATGTTCGCACAAACGGGCATCTCTTTATCATTTTATAAGTTTTCTTAAAAACATCGTAACAGAAAATCAATTTCGCCTTGGCGTAATTGCGTCCGGATTTTGAATTGTGCTCGCACAATTCATTCAATTCAAAATCCGTGACATCCGCCGGAGGTTTTGGGCCAACAAATGTTTTCTGTGTGAAAGCGCAGTGCTAACGTAGCGTCAGCAACATGATGTTGGTCACTCAGTCGTTGCCACAGGACGTGGCGCTCTTAGATTGAGTTCCTCTATTTCAGTAGGTGTCTTTGCATCATTTGAAAGGAACCATATTCATCTCATTACTTTCAAAGGTGGGAATCTTCTGCTGAGTGAAGATAAACCGATTGTAGGGTATAGTAGAGTAGAGGATTTTTTAGGTATATTACGATAACGTGTGTTTGATTTCCGTTTCGACTGGGCGCTTTGCCGCTGCCGCTACGCTTTCGCGCAGTTAAAACATTTGCTGGGCACTACGCTATCGCACAGAAAACATCCGCTTCACTGCAGGGTCTCGGGCCAACAGATGTCTTTTGCGCGAAAGCGTGAGTGCAACGTAGCGGCAGCAGGTTTTGGTTTTGTTTGTGCGAAAGCGCAGCGACAGCAACAGCAGGATGTTGGTCACGAAGGCGTTATCACAGGACGTGATGCTCTTAGCCTTCGTTCCTCTATATCGCTGATCCCCAAGGAGTCGCCCAGTCGGAACGGAAATCAACTATTTATGGCATACGGTTAATAAATGTCATCTCCAACTTTTGGTGAGGAGCTAGTTTTTATTCAGTAAAGGTGAAAAATAGAAACATTTATCTACAGATTTATCCAATTAGATTGCGGAGATGTTGTAGGATGCTATGTAGTAAAAAAAGGGTTTGCAGAAAAGGCATCATACACTCTATTATATAAAAGGTAGATTTACGGAATTGCCCGTATTAATGATTTAACTTATTTCAGCAAATGTTTTCTGTGCAGAAAGCAAAGCACAGGTACAAATGAATTTACTTTTCGGCGGTTGGTCAAACACCCGCTGAAATAATTTAAAGCCTCCGGCGGATGTCACGGAATCGGATAGGAGTTCTTTGTGCAAGCACAAAGCCGATTTCGGACGCAATTATGCCGAGGCATAATTGATTGCTCGGAAGGAGGGGACAAGCATGATAGAGGAAAGAAATGAAAAGGATGATGTGCAATTCGACGAGGCACGTTTGCGAGAAATGCTCGAAGCACATGATATAAACGCATTCCGCGATGAGTTTTTAGAGCTTCATCCATATGATCAGGCAACGTTTTATGAGAAGGTGGAGCCTGATATACGAAAGACCATCTATTCGTTCTTGTCTCCGTCGGAAATGGCTGATATTTTTGAGGCAATCGAAATAGATGATGATGAATACACAGCGTATCTGGCTGAGATGGATCCGTCATATGGTGCAGAAATGCTTTCTCATATGTATGCAGATGATGCGGCAGACGTTTTAAATGAATTGGATACGGAACAACGTGAAAGCTATTTAGGCATGATGGATGAGGAAACTGCTGAAGAAATTAATGAGCTTTTAAGATATGACGAAGGCACTGCGGGTTCTATCATGACGACTGAATATGTAGCGATACCAGAAAATTCTACTGTTCGTTCAGCGATGGCGATTTTACGGAAAGAAGCACCGGATGCTGAAACCATTTATTATATTTTTGTCGTGGATGAAGCACATCGATTAACAGGTGTTGTTTCGCTTCGTGATTTAATCATTGCGGATGAAGATACTCGTATACGTTCAATTATGAATGAGCGTGTTGTGATGGTGCACGCAGGGGATGACCAAGAAGAGGTTGCCCAAATTATGAAGGACTATAACTTCTTAGCGACACCAGTTATTGACGATAAGGGTGAATTACTAGGGATTATTACAGTCGACGATATTATCGACGTTATTGATGAGGAAGCATCGGAGGATTACTCTAAATTAGCGGGTATTTCCGATATGGATAAATTTGATACAACCTCGTTCCAGGCAGCTAAAAAACGTTTACCATGGCTTGTCATATTATTATTTTTAGGGATGTTGACTGCAAATTTGATGGGACAGTTTGAGGCAACGTTAGAACAGGTTGCGTTACTCGCAGTGTTTATCCCTCTTATTTCAGGTACTTCTGGAAATAGTGGAACACAGGCATTAGCGGTAGCTATTCGAGGAATTGCGACAGGAGATGTTGAAGAACATAGCAAGCTAAAATTACTCTTACGTGAAGCAGGCACAGGCTTAATGTCTGGAATTGTTTGTGGACTGATTGTGATCGGTATCGTCTATATTTGGAAACAAGAGCTTATACTTGGAATGCTAGTAGGAGCAGCGCTTTGTGGTTCAATTTTAGTAGCAACGCTTGCAGGTTCTTTTATTCCATTGCTCATGCATCGCATGAAAATTGATCCAGCTGTTGCATCTGGTCCATTTATTACAACATTAAATGATATTACAAGTATTTTAATTTACTTAGGTTTGGCGACAACATTCATAAGCAAAATAGGCTGAGAACCAATTTTCTTCCTTTCGCATATTGTATGAAAAAAAGGGAAGTGAGTAATGTGGGTCAAGAGCCACGCTTATTTATAAAGTCACCATCCTATTTTCTAAATATTTCTAAGGTGCTACATGAACTTGATTTGGATGAAAGTACGTCAGTGTATCTAAAGGACGGCTATTTCAATGAACAGGCGATTGAAGAAAAAGAAGAAGTGGTTGAAGAAGAACAAATAGATCCGTATTTACTAAAGCAACTTCAATTTTTAGAAAAGCCATTTCGGCAAAAAGCATATCAACCGTTAGTCGTATGTTTAAAGGATGGTCGAAATTTACGAGGTAGTGCATCTAATGTAGAGACGGATTCATTGATGCTTACTTCTTTTGAATTAAAGACACAAGAAATTATTTATTTTGAGGACATAGAACAAGTATTATGGCGGGGTAAACAATTACCTACTTTATGAAAAAAGTGTACAGCAGAGGATGCTGTACACTTTTTTTTATGTGTAGTGTGTCAAAGGAGAAAAGATTATTCACAAATCCCTAAGTCTACATCAGCAATACATTGTACAGCACAGAAGCACGATAAATCTACAGTAATACAGCTCTCAGTGGAATTCCAATCATCTACTTTGCATATTTTTTTCATGTTGACACAGCAACCGTCTCGACTTAATAGATCGACTGTACTTTCACTGGAGTCAAATGAACATAAAGGTTCTAAAACACGCAAGGTAGCGCAGCACTCATCAAACATATCTTCTACTCGGAAAAATACGGATGTACATATACATGGATCCGCTGTTGGAGAACTGAAAAATGCTTTAAAAGGAGTACCATCTTTTGTAATTAACATAAATACACGTGTATCTGCATGAGAGCGTGCTGGACTTACGATGCCTCCCAGTGGTTCTAGGAAACAGTTAGCTGTACATGGTTGACATTCTTCTCTCACCGCTTGATTCTGAATGTCTAAAATAGCGCGTACTACGTCACAAACGCAGCCTGCTGAATGGATTGGTCCAATAGGATTTGTTGGCTTGCCACAACCCATATTGTCACCTCCTTTCCTTGTTACTACTTCTACAATATGTACTTAAGAAAAATGGACTCGGGCCTTTGTATATATAGTTAAATGAATAGTTTTTTTATGGTTGGAGAAACTTTAAAGAAAAGGAGGGTAAAACTTGAAGCTATTAGGAATGATGTTACCTCTATTAGTCAGTTTATCGCTTTTAAGTGGTTGCGGTGAAAAAGAAAAATTTATTGTCTACGGTTCACCGGAAAATGAAAAAGAAGTTGAAGCCATATTAAAAGAGCAGAAATATGTAGACAAAACAACGGTAATCCAATACGACAATAGTATGCTTGTAGCAGTGCAAATTAAACCATGGGATAAATGGAAAAAGGCTAAATTAGAGAAAAAGTTGCAAAAGAAATTTGATGAAAAATACCCCAACAAAAAGGTTTTTGTCTCAACCGATTATAAAATATTTTATGAAGCCAATAAAATAAAAAGGGATCAAGTTGAAGATAATAAACTGAAAGATAAAATTAACGAATTGAAAAAGCTAGCAAAGGAGCAAACATAGTGGAAAAAGAACAATACCAGCAATTAGAACAAAATGTCACGCCGAAACCGCCTTATCTTAAAAATGTTGCAAAGGCATTTATAGTAGGTGGACTTATTTGTACGATCGGACAGGCCGTTTCACTTTTTTATATCATTTTCTTTAATTTTACTGAAGCGACTGCAGGAAATCCAACAGTTGCAACGATGGTATTTTTCGCCATGATTTTAACGGGTTTTGGCTTATATAAGAAAATTGGTCAATTTGCTGGAGCTGGATCAGCAGTGCCTGTTACAGGGTTCGGTAATGCTGTTATTTCTGCTGCCATCGAGCACAGATCTGAAGGATTAGTGCTTGGTGTTGGTGGAAACATATTTAAATTAGCTGGGTCCGTTGTATTATTTGGTGTTGTCTCCGCCTTTTTTGTTGCACTTATTAAATACATTCTTGTAACGATAGGAGTGGTTTCATGGTAATTGTCTTTCAATCGAAGCCATCCTTAATAGCAGCAGGTGTAGTAGCAGGCCCACTAGAGAAACGGAGTATATTTAGTCAACATTTTGATGCGACTTATGATGATGAACGTTGGCAAATGAAAACAAATGAACAAGGTCATCGAAAAATGGTGGAAGAGGCCTGTGAATTTGCCATGAAAAAAGCGGGTGTAAAAAATAAGGACATTGATTACTTTATGGGCGGCGATTTAGTGAATCAAATGACACCGACCAATTTTGCAGCTAGAGACTTAGAAATTCCTTTTATTGGACTCTTCTCAGCATGTGCTACCTCTATATCTTCAGTAATCGTTGCAAGCCTTTTAACTGAGGCAGGTGCCGCAAACTTTTCGCTCGCTGGTGCATCCAGTCAACACAATGCGGTGGAGCGACAATTCCGTTATCCAGTCGATTATGGTTCACAAAAGCCCCAAACTGCTCAATGGACGGTAACGGCTGCTGGGTATGCACTAATTGGTAAACATCAAGAGGAATATCCTTCTATTGAAGCAGCAACTGTTGGAAAATCGGTTGATTATGGTATGGATGATCCATTTCACATGGGTGCAGCGATGGCACCAGCCGCTTTTCAGACGATTCAATCACATTTAGAGCAGCGTAATCAAAAAATTTACCACTATGATTTAATTTTAACAGGTGATTTGGGTCAACTTGGCTTAAAACTTTTAAAAGGCATGTTCGTTGAAAATGGCATCAAAAGTGAGGAATTAAAACCTATACGTGATGCAGGTGCCGAGTTTTATGGACAGGATGAGGCATTTCAATCCGGTGCAAGTGGTGCAGGTTGTTCAGCAGCTGTTTTTTTTAGTTATGTAATTCAACAGATGCGAGCAGGTACTTATAAACGAGTTCTTCTTGTGGCGACTGGAGCATTACTGTCTCCGCTTACTTTTCAACAAGGCGAGACGATTCCATGTACGGCACATGCGATTGAAATTACAATGAAATGAGGTAAAAGCTATGGTAATGACATTTGTATTTGCATTTATTGTAGGTGGCATTATTTGTGCCATTGGTCAATTACTAATGGATGTTGGAAAATTAACGCCAGGACATACATTGAGTACTCTAGTCGTAATTGGTGCAATTCTAGACGGAATGGGCTTGTATGAGCCTCTCATTGATTTTGCAGGTGCTGGTGCAACCGTTCCAATTACGTCCTTTGGAAATTCTTTAACGCATGGTGCACTTGCTGAAGCAGAAAGGCATGGGCTTGTAGGCGTGTTAACTGGGATGTTTGAAGTAACAAGCTCAGGAATCAGTGCTGCCATTGTCTTTGGCTTTATCGGAGCATTACTTTTTAAACCAAAAGGAAATGTTGACTAGACGAATACCCCACCCATTTTTACAACCAAAACATATTATAGGTTGTAGAAGGGAGGGGTATTTTTATGGGATATCAAGGCTGGGGCTCGTATGGAGGGCACTCTGATGGTTGCTACGGAGGAGATTACGGCGGTTATTATGGCTGCGGATATTATGGCTATGGACATGGTCAGAGTTCAACGTTTGTTCTAATCGTTGTTCTATTCATTCTTCTAATCATTGTTGGTGCTACTATTATTTAGCTTCTTTCAGCTGAAAAAAGTTAAAGCTTTGTGCTAGCGCAAAGCCGATTCCGGACGCAATTATGCCGAGGCATAATTGATTTGACTAATGTGACAGTCGATAAGAGGCTTTAGCTTTTCTTCAGAGTGCTTTATTATCTGAATAAAGTTTAAAGCCTTCACTATTTTTCGAATGTTTTCATAAATTAATAATGGAAATAAATTTTAACTTTAACTTTAACTGATAGGAGGGGGAACATGAATCGCGGATTTTTTAATTCAATTGAACAAAAAACTGGAGTATCGATGGATGAGATCTTCGCATTAGCAAATGCAATTCAACATGCTGATTTTACAAGTGAAAAACAAGTAAGAAAAATCGTACGACGCGTAAGTAAGGTGTCCAATAGACAAATTACGCAAGAGCTTGAAGATAAGTTAGTTCAATCTATTATTCAAGATGGTGCTTCACTAGACTTCGATAAAATCACTAAAATGATGAAATAATTTGATATATTTAAAAGGTTGGTTAAATGGACTTTCATTTAAAAATCAACCTTTAAAGTTTTGTAGAAAAATAAAAAAGGTGTTACGATATGCCGTAGCATTTTCGTAACACCGATTTGTATTAAATCGTTTTTTCCATAGCGCGATGTGGGATACCAGCATCCATAAATTCGGGAGATGTTACCGCATAGCCAAGCTTTTCATAAAAAGGAATAGCATAACTTTGTGCGTGGAGTTTTAGCTTTTTCTTATTTATTGAAATAGCGTACTTTTCCATTTCCCTCATAATTAAAGCACCGAGTTTTTTGCCTCGCTGATCTTGTAAAATACAAACACGTTCAATTTTTGCAGCATCGTCCACGATATTGCGTAAACGTGCAGCACCTACAGGGGCATTGTCTTCGTACATAATAAAATGCGTTGCGGATGCATCCTCAGCATCACATTCTAAATGCAGCGGCACACCTTGTTCTTCAACAAAAACCTGTTTGCGAACTGCGAACGCATCCTCGTGCTCTTTTGCTGTTTCCACAATCTTAACGTTGTACAAGGATTACTCAGCTCCTGACAATCGGAATGTTTCATATGTTGTCCACGAGCCATCTTCCAATTGGTATAAAAGATGAATACGATCAATTGTATCTTTTTCGTCAACGCCTGTCATACGTAGTTGGCCAAAAATGTCATCATGCTCGGAAGCTGTCATTTTTTGAGCAATCGTGATATGTGGTACAAATACATGTTTTGACTCACCAAAAGGTACTTTTTCTTCAAGTGCTTGATGGAATGCTGTTAATTGTTCAGTTGGTTCAATGCGGAAATAAATCGCATTTGTTGTAGGGAAAAATGAACTTATACGTAATGCATGAATGTTTAAAGGTGCATAGTTGGCAACAAGTTCATCTAATTGCTTTATAATAGTTTGAATATCATCTTCTGTCGCATCAAAGCTGTCCTTTAATGTAAGATGCGGAGTAATTTTCGCATAATGAGGATCGTATCGTTTACGATACGTATTCGCTAAATCTTGCAATTTTTTTGATGGAAATGCCACAATACCGTACTTCATAGGCCATTACCTCCCGAAAGTAAACAATTTTTTATTTAAGTATAACAGAAATTTCCGATTTCGTAATTTGATTCGTCTATATTAATTGAAATTTTCAATTAATGCGCGACGAAGATCAGGTTTCCAATATTTCCATGTATGATTGCCATTAAATTCTTCATAGAATATAGAAAATCCTTTGTCTAACATGAGATTATGAAGCTGACGATTTGGTGTTAAAAAATCTTTAATGGTTTTATCCATTGTGACAACTTTATCTTCTTCTTTTCCAACAATATGGTAAATGGAAATTGCGCCTGGATCTTTAAAATTCTCTACGGCTTGCAAAACATCTTCATCAACATACGGTGATTGTAAAATAACCTTTCCGAAAATACTTGGATATTTTAATGCGGCCATTAAGGAAGCGGTAGCAGCCATCGAGTCACCGATAACTCCACGACCCATTCCCATTTGATAGGTTGAATATTCAGCGTCTAAATAGGGCACAAGCTCGTGTGCTAAAAAACGAAGATATGCTTCATGTTGCTCTCCACTTGGAATATATTTAAGACGTCGATCCTTTATGTCCTTATAAGGAACGAATGCAATGATTAAATTTTCGATTTCATAGTCATCGATAAGTTCATCAGCAAGTTTTGTAATACCTCCAAGCTGGAAATAATCTTTGCCGTCTGATGCAATTAAAATATTATATTTATATAGTGGAGAATAATTTGCAGGAACATAAATATAGAGCAATAATTCCTCCTGTAAAGCTTCACTATAGAACTTTAAATCTTGTACAGTTCCCTTATCCAATGATGACACTCCTTCTCATGTTTGTATCGAAATTGTACCATATAGCTAAAGTAAAGGTATAATAGGTTGGGCTAGCACTATTCTAGCAATCAAATCGAAGTGAGGGATAGTTATGCATGATAAAAATACTCGCATACACTCTGATGAAGTAGCGAAGGCAGCTCAAGCTGCACTCATTCGTCGTGGTGTATCGCTAGAGGATATTGCTAAAATCGTTTATGAAATGCAAAAATCCTATAATGAAGGTTTAACATTAGACCACTGTGTTCATTCTGTTGAGCGTGTATTACGTAAGCGTGAAGTTCAACATGCTTTATTAGTAGGAATTGAATTAGATGAACTTGCAGAGAAAAAGTTATTGTCGGCACCGTTACAGCAAATTATTGAATCCGATGAGGGTTTATTTGGTGTGGATGAAACAATCGCACTTGGATCTGTCTTTACATACGGTAGCATAGCGGTAACAACCTTTGGCCACTTAGATAAGCAAAAAATCGGTATTATTAAGAAGTTGGACACAGAACCAGGACATCATGTAAATACATTTTTAGATGATTTAGTTGGCAGTATTGCTGCTTCAGCCGCATCACGTATTGCCCATCGTATGCGTGATTTAGAGGAAGAGGGCGAGACATTTGCAGACATTGAACCCGAAGATCTAGGACCAAAACCAAAATCACATCATGAGATTTAATAAGTATTAATAAAGATAACAGAGCCTTTTCCATGAAGGCTCTGTTTACGTTGTAAATAAAATAGGGCTTTTTGGCAAAGCGAGGGGTTGATTTCCGTTCCGACTGAGCGCTTTCCTGGGGGCGTCCGATGAGCCGCTTCACTTCGCTGCAGGGTCTCATCTGTGACGCTGATCCCCGAGGAGTCGCTCAGTCTCCACTCCAATCAACCACTTCACGCAGCATGTACCTTATGACGCATCTCTCAATTTTAAAGTGATAAATAAAACGGGAATTACAGGATAACATTCTAAAAAATTTATTAATCATTTTTCAACAATATAAACAGAGCCTCCTCGATAATATGAGGAGGCTCTACCTATTTAATGTCTATGAATCGTTTTGTATACCGTAATTAATCGTTATAGGCTTTTAAATATTCTTTTACCTTTTTACTGTCTGCTTCAAGCTTCAATCCAGTATTAATGAGTGGTGAAACAGTGGATACAGCAGTTTTTTTATTGCCTTGATAGTAGCTAATAAATTCATCTTGATTAATAGAGTAAAGAATTGCTTTACGTAGATCTACTGATTCTGAAACAGGGCGACCAGATGTATTCATTTGTAGATATGATACGGCATTACTATCAGCAGTATTTAACGTTAGTTTCGTATCAGATTTTACAATGTCTAGCTTTGTTTCTGGTACTGACTGGAGAACATGAATCTCACCATTACGTAATGCTGATAATGCACTATCGTTATCAGCGATAAAACGAACATTAATTTTTGCGATCTTCGGTTCATATTCACTACCTACACGGTAGGCAGGATTTTTCACAAATTGTGCTTCATAATCATTTTTCTTTATAAGAATGTAAGGACCGCTAGCGTAAAGATGGTTGTTGTATGTTGCTGTGCCTTCCGTCACGGTAGCTTGATCACCATAGGCGATATCCTTGTCTGGATTATAGGCTGCTACATCATATGTGTTAATGCTTGTTACTTGTTTTTCAGAAACGATACCACCAGATTGGTGCGCTAAATAATTTAACACTTGTGGGAATGGTGTTGGTGTTGTAATTTTAACAACTTGGTATGCTCCAGTTGCATTATTCACAGTCCCTTTGTCTTTTGCTAATTGCGTTACAGAAGCAGGGAGGTTTTGGGATAATGCATCTAATACAGACTGATCAGAGCCTGCAACTTTTTTCTTTTGTAATTCAGCTAAGTCAGAAACGATTTCGACTGTTTCAATATTTTCATGAAGACTATATGTGCGATGGTCTGGAACTGACTTTGAATCTTTTGCACGATTTAATGAGAATACAACGTCTTCTGCTGAAACCAATTCACCTGTATCAACGGCAGCACCATCTTTTACAGCAGCGAAGTTAAGATCATCACGTAAAATGAAATAATATTCTTGGTTCCCTTCAGCAATAGCATGATTATAAGATAATGAACCATCAGAAACGACTTCATCTGTATCTGTTAAGTTTACAAGTCGTACATACATATTCGTATTTAATGTATTAATAGAACCGTCATTCCCTTTAATAGGATCAAGAGATGTTAGCGAATCAATTGTTTGATGTAAAATCAACGGTTCAGTTGCATTTTTGGATGAATCATTGAATTCGATATTTTCCCATACTTGCGCACGGGATTTTGGTAGATGTACAGTTTTTGGGTTTACTAATTCAGAGTATATGCCTTGATATTTATTTGAAATATATAAAGGCGCAATATAAGCTTGATCGAATACTAAAAGCTGTTCTAATTCTTTATATTTTGCAGCGGCTTCATCACCTGTCAACGTACTTGCTTCCTCGATAAGCGCATCTAAACTTGAATCAGATACAATACTATAGTCACCGCCCGTTTTAAACAAACCACGAACAGCATAATCAGGATTCCCTGTTACTGTTGTCCAGCTAGAAAGAGCTAAATCATAATTGCCAGCATCTTTTTGTGCTGAAAATGAACCATAATCAGGTTGAATATTTAGTTTAACTTCAAAGCCATTTTTAACTAGTTGGTCTCGAACAATATTCATATCTTCCTCAGAAGCGGCCATCCCTAATACTTCAACTGTCTTTTTACCTTTCTCTTTTGAATCTTTACTACCTTCTACTTCAGTTTTTGTCTGTACACAGCCTGCTAATGCTAAGATGGCAATGAATAAGAATACAAGTAATCTTTTCATGTAAGAACCTCCATTATTAATTTGATTTTGGATCTAAAGCATCTCGTAACCCATCTCCTAAGAAATTAAAGGAGAGAACGAGAAGCATAATACAAAGACCTGGGAAAATAGCGACATAGGAATGTGTTTCCAGGTACGTACTACCGACTTTTAGAATATTGCCCCATTCAGGAATGTGTGGCTCAATGCCAAGCCCTAAAAAACTTAAACTACTTGTTGAAATTACAGCACCACCAATAGTTAATGTTGCTTTGACAATCATTGGTGCTAACGAGTTAGGGACAATATGTTTAAAAATGATTGCAGCATCAGATGCTCCTAATGCTCTTGCTGATTCTACGAATTCGAAATTAGAGAGCTGCATTACATTAGCGCGCATAGTACGAGCATAAGTTGGAATGGCTCCAACACTTAGTGCGATGATTAAATTCATCGTATTGGCACCAAACGCTGCGATAATGGCAATAGCTAGTAAAATTCCGGGAATGGCATATAAAATATCAAGACTTCGCATGATTATGTTGTCAGTCGCTTTCCCGTAATAACCGGAAAATGCTCCAAGTGCTCCGCCGATTAATGCAGGTATAATTGTTGAGAAAAATCCGACAATAAGCGATATTTGTGCACCGAAAACAATGCGAGAAAATAAGTCACGCCCGTAATTATCGGTGCCTAGTGGATATTCTAATGAAGGTGTTTGTAACAGTGCCCCATAGTTATTTTCAATAGCGAAGTCATAGTCAAATGTCCAAGAGCTTGTTACGGACAAAGAAAACATAAGCACTATGAAAAATAATCCGAAGACGGCCATCGTATTGCGTAAAATCTTTTCCCAAATTCTTTGCCATTTTTCAATTGTAGAGGGATTTGCCTTTCGAGCTTTTTGAATAAGGCTATACCCTAGCAATGTTGCAAATAGATTGCCAGTCAATGAGGCAATAAGCAGCAAAATGCCAGGTAACAGCATCCATTTTGGCGCAGCCTCGGAAGTCACAAATTTTGTACATAGCATTAACATCACGATAAAAAAGATTGCAAGGAGTAAGAAAAGACCCATTGCAAGTAAATAAGTATCTGTGACGTACGCTTTAAATAAGTTCAGTGCTGAAATTCCGATAATAAAAAGCTGAGTGATCAATGCATAAGCAGCAAAAGTATATTCAGCTGTCTTACTTTTTGAAATAAGTAAAAAAGCAAAGGATGTAGAGAAAATATTACCTGAAACGATTGTCAATAACAGTGGATAACCAAGTAATCGAGTGCTTTTTCGTATGTCACTATAGCTTGCTAAATCCTGTTTAATGCGTAAAGTTAGGAAACCAACATAAGCTGTGGTAATTGCATAAATGACAAAAAAGATTAAGACGATTGGTCGCCAACTTTGAGTAGAAAAATTATAGCTATAAGCTAGAAATAATAAAGAAAATAGAAAGGAAAAGACAAGTGTAAAATGTGAATTGACATATTCCTGTGTTATCTTCAAAAGTAGTTTGACATGTAAGCTGTTTTTCACGGGTGATCCCCCCTTTAAGACTTCTTCATTTTCGAGCGAATGCGTGGATCGAAAAAGGCATACATAATATCGATGAATAAATTTACAATTGAAATTGTAATAGCAATATAGACGACCCCACCGAGGATAGCTGGAATGTCCGGAATAAACTGCTTATCAACAATATAGCTACCGATACCACTAATATTGAAAACTTTTTCTGTAACAGATGCCCCGCCTAACATTCCACCAAAAAGAAGTCCAATCACTGTAATAATAGGAATCATAGCATTGCGAATAGCATGCTTTGAAATCACTTTAAATTCATTCAAGCCTTTAGCTCTCGCTGTAATAATGTAATCCTCATGTATAACCTCAAGCATACTGGATCGGGTCATACGGGCAATGGAAGCCGTAATGGATGTTCCTAAGACGATAATTGGCATTATTAAAGAAAGCCAGTTTTGAGGATTATATGTAGCTGGGAACCATTGCAGCTTTAAGGCAAACGTTAAAATAAATAGTAAGCCTTGCCAAAAGCTTGGAATGGATAATCCAATCAAGGCAATGAACATAAATGTATAATCCAAATATGAATTTGGACGAACAGCGGAAATAATGCCGACCGGAATAGCAATAGCGATAGCCATTAATAGTGATAGGATTGCTATTTCAAGTGTGACAGGAAATTTGTTTACAATGCTATGTGTAATAGTTTCTTTCCCTGCAAAGGAAGTACCTAAATCAAATGTGAAGAGACCAGATAATGCATTCCATAATTGAGATAAATATGGCTGATCCAAACCATGAATATGATTAAAGTTAGCAATTTGCTCAGCCGTTGCCGCAACACCAAGTAAGTTTCTCGCTGGATCGAATGGCGACAAATACAAAATTGTAAACACTAGTGTCGCGACACCTACAATAACAATGAAACTTTGTAGTATTCGTTCAATGATAAATTGTAGAAATGGATTCGCACACAATAGAAGGACTACATAAAATAAAACAGCTGGTAAAAAAGTAAGAGCAACGAAATTTTTATTTTTAAGTTGCTGACTAAAAAATTGTAAATAGGATGGATCTTCTAAACCATCCTTTAATAAATCTTGCTCTACTAACTGCTGTATTTTTGATTCTGTTAATTTCGAAGCAGTTTCCTGTAATTGTTTTTCTGAGACAAATTCATGAAAGAACTTAGCTTTGGCTAATTCTTGCTCAGCAAATTTAAATTGCCATTGTGCGAACAAACCCTTCTCTTTGTAGTACTGACTTCGTAGCTCAAAAGCTTGTCGGTATTGATGTGAAGGTTTTCTTTTCCGATAAGATAAGTATGTAAATGGGTGTACTAAAATACTTAAAAGAAAGAGTAGTACATTGTAAGACTTATGGTGCATGAGCTTTTGATAAACTGAAAAAAAGAATACATGTTCCTTAGTTGTAGAACGATCTTTTGAAATAACCATGCATTTCCTCCAGACATAAATAAAATAATAGATTTCAAAATGTGGACAAAAAAACATCAACACACGCGTAGTAGCTGACTCATTTTTGTAAGGCCCTATTGAACAGATTGCAGGGTGAAAGATTCAACTTCTTTCAGTAGAAAGAAGTTAAAGCCTCCGGCGGATGTCACGGAAATCGGAAAGGAGTTCAATAGAGGATATTAGCCTAAAATCATCGCATCCATGCGATAACGGCTAACTGACCTGCATCGGTAAAAACACCACGTCCTGTGGCATTACCGAAATGACCGACATCGTGTCGGCCCTCACGCAGGCCTAAGCACAAAGCCGATTCCGGACGCAATTATGCCGAGGCATAATTGATTATAATTATATTGTATAATTCCTATCAGTATTGTAAAGTATGGATTATACAAATAATTAAGTCAATCACAAAATTTACAAAAGGATGGATTGAATGAGTGAAAAGCTTCTAGAAATAAGCGATCTTCGTGTATCTTTTATAACGGGAGAAACAGAATTTGAAGCCGTTAAAGGCGTTAACTTTCATTTAAATAAAGGTGAAACACTCGGAATTGTAGGAGAGTCAGGTAGTGGAAAAAGTGTAACGGCTCGTTCAATTATGCGTCTATTACCATCACCACCTTCATTTCTAAAGTCAGGAAATATTTTGTTTAAAGGCCAAGAAATTACTTCATTGAGCGAAAAACAAATGGAGACAATTCGCGGACAAGATATTAGTATGATTTTTCAAGATCCAATGACATCTACAAATCCAACTATTCGTATTGGAGATCAAGTAGCTGAAAGTTTAATAAAGCATCAGTCAATGTCCAAAGCTGAGGCTTATAAGCAAACAATAGAGTTATTAAAGCTTGTAGGTATTCGAAATGCAGAAGAACGATATAAACAATATCCGCATGAGTTTTCAGGAGGAATGCGCCAACGTGTGATGATTGCCATGGCACTTGCTTGTCAACCATCTTTACTAATTGCAGATGAACCGACTACAGCCCTTGATGTAACTATTCAAGCGCAAATCCTAAAATTAATGCGAGACATGCAAAAAAAGATGGGCACCTCAATCATATTAATTACTCATGATTTAGGTGTTGTTGCTGGCATGTGCGATCGAATTATTGTTATGAAAGAAGGGGAGATTGTTGAGCAAGGTACAACAGAGGAAATCTTTGAAAATGCTCAACATCCTTATACTAAAAAATTATTGAATGCTTTACCAAAGCTCCATGAGAAAAAGCAGCCTAAGCAAATTACGAATGTACAGCTTGAAATAGATAAAAATAAACCACTAATCGAAGTGACACATCTTTCAAAGGAGTTCGCATTAGGGCATGGTCAAACGGTAAAGGCTGTCAACGATTTATCGTTCCATATATACCCAGGA
The DNA here is from genome assembly GCF_040183165.1 of Lysinibacillus zambalensis. Classification (NCBI taxonomy): domain Bacteria; kingdom Bacillati; phylum Bacillota; class Bacilli; order Caryophanales; family Bacillaceae; genus Lysinibacillus; species Lysinibacillus zambalensis. The sequence continues at coordinate 278,077 of NZ_JBEGDG010000003.1, read as the reverse complement.
GAAACATTAGGTTTAGTAGGTGAATCGGGCTCAGGAAAATCTACGACAGGTCGAACGATTTTACAGCTTCATCAGCCTACGAATGGTGAAGTTTTATATCAAGGTGTACCAATTACAAGACTAACGAAAAAGCAGCTTAAAGCAATGCGGCGTCATATGCAAATTATTTTCCAAGATCCATATTCCTCGTTGAATCCTCGAAAAAAAATAGTAGATATTATTGGGGAAGCTCTAGATATTCATAAACTCGTTAAAACGAATGAAGAGCGTCATCAGCGTGTGGAGGAATTACTTGAACTTGTAGGCTTAAACAAAGAACATGCAATGCGTTATCCGCATGAATTTTCAGGTGGACAACGCCAACGTATTGGCATCGCAAGAGCTTTAGCAGTGGAGCCAAATTTTATCGTTTGTGATGAACCACTTTCAGCCCTTGATGTTTCTATTCAAAAGCAGATTGTAGACTTGTTAAAGGATTTACAGCAGCGCCTAGGATTGACATACTTATTTATTGCTCATGATTTGTCTATGGTTAAACATATTAGCGATCGTGTAGCTGTCATGTATGGTGGGAAGATTGTAGAGCTTGCAGAAAGTGAGGAGCTGTACGCCAATCCACAGCATCCGTATACACAAGCTCTATTACACTCAATACCAATTCCGGATCCTTCGATAGAGAAGAAAAAATATATGGATACCGAACATATAGACAAACAAACACACTATGAGATAGAAAATAGTCAGCTTGTTGAAGTTTCTCCAAACCATTGGGTTGCTGTTGCAACTACATAGCTTGAATGTAGTAGCCTGATATTTTACAATAGAAACATCGTGAAACTTTTAGGACTTTTGATGAGTTAAGGATTTCTTTTAGAAGCTTCCTTAAAGTGTAATGAAGATGAATAGTTGTGAGGGACCTACTACATGAAAATGCAAGATATAAAAACGTTAATTACGAGTGGTACAATCATTCTTGCCGTTGCATTGTATATGATTTTTGGCAGATCACCAGCTCAAGACAAGGATACAATATCTACTGACAAGAATGGAGCTATTTCGATTGAACATGTCGAAGAAAAAACAGGAAACAAACGCTTTGATGTAGATTATATTAAAGCATATGATGGTGATACAATTCAGGCGACAATAAATGGCAAGAAACAAAAAATTCGCCTATTGATGGTAGATACACCAGAGATGAATTATAACAAAGGTGAGGCACAGCCTTATGCTAAAGATGCGCGAGATTATACGATTAAGTTGTTAGAACACGCCAAAAAGATTGAAGCGGTTTACGATGTCGGACCAGAAACAGATAACTACGATCGTTTATTAGCTTATGTCTTTATTGATGATGTAATGTTGCAAGAATCATTATTAAAAGAAGGACTTGCAGCAGTGCGCTTTATCCATAAACCAAACAATACGTTTGAGGATGAATTTAGAGACATTCAGCAAGATGCGGAAAAAGAAAAATTAAATATTTGGTCACGTGAAAATTACTTCCAAAAAGATGGCTTCCATCCGGAAGTATTAAAATAAAGGTTAAAAAACAAGGGACTGTCCCAAAAGGCAATAAAAATGCCTTTTGGGACAGTCCTTTCTTTATTCAAAAATATAGTTGTAAACAAAGTGTATTTATTGAGTTCGTCAAAAGGCTTTTATAAGCAATGTAATAATGCTTTTCGTATTTTTTACTTTTGAAAAGAAAATACAATGAAAATTCGACTTTTTGAGTTTTGTGAATTGGAGAAACATGAGATTTGTGATTTAACAATCTCATGTTTTTTCATTTCAATAATAATTCAGCTTGAAAATACATATGTTTTCGTATATATTGTTCATAAAGTATATATACAATATTTAGCACTGTGTTTATAGACACACTTTAAGCAATGTAAATAAATCAATTAAAATGCTTTAAGGGGGAAATTCATATATTGAAATGGATACTTTATGTACTCACCGGCTGGTCAACGTTAGTCACTGGTCTGTTCCTAGCTTCTCTTTCCAGTAATCATTTGATTCAGGGTCTTGTGATGAGTGGATTGGTTATTCCTATTATTCTGTATTTATATCAGCATGTTTATCGACTGACTGGAGTTAAACCAAAGGCGCCGGTATATTCTTGGAAAAGGCTACATCATTTTATTTCTGGGGTTATCTTGGCGATTGCACTGGCTTCATTGGGCTTCTTCATAGGCAATTTTCAAGGGTGGATAGACTTTGAAAAATGGCATCCCTCCGAACAGTGGTTTATTGCTCTAACCTTGAATATTTTATTTGCTTTTTTTTATGAAGCTTTACCAGAGGAATTTGGATTGCGAGGTATGTTATATGATGTCTTACGCTATCGATTCACCGCTTGGTTATCCGTATTACTTCAAACCTTACTTTTTGTAGCATTCACTATAGCAGTTGGTCAGATTCAAGTGCTTTTTGGACTTGCTCCAGGTGTATCCATTAACGTCTTTTATATCATTTTAATTTTTAGCTTTGGAATATGTTTGCAGTTGCTCCGTCTATGGACAGGAAGTCTCTGGACATCAATTGGTTTTCACCTCGCCTACTTAGAAATCATGAGATTTGCTGTTTCGCCACATCTAAAAGGCGTACCTCCAATCATTACCTACCACGAATCAGTGCCTGAAATCGGCCTCTTAATCTCTATTTGTATGATGATTATTGGGGGCATCATTGTATCACTCGTTATATTAGGTGTGAAGCATTTTAGACGGAAAAGTACATGATTTGAACTAAATCGCTTTCATAAAATATGTGCTCCATGCTCAACTTCTCACACAATTGCGATATAAAACAAAAAAAGTCGATTCCATATAGTACTGGAAATCGACTTTTTTAGGTAAAATCTGCAAAGGAAATGGGTTTTGACGTTTAACCTAATTGTAAAGATAGAATCTTTATGTTCCTATTATCATCAACTAAAGTGCAGAAGGTATTGTTGTTTTAACTCTATTCTTCATATGTAAAATCGCTAGACGCGTTTATAAAACTTGCCATTTGTACTATTTTACATCTTTTGTCCATTCTGAAACTTTATCTTCATTGTCTTTTATCCATTTTTTTGCTGCCTCTTTAGGATCATCGCCTTTCATAATATCAAACATAACACGCTCAATATCTTCTGGAGTCCAGTGGAAGTTTTTTAGAACACTATACGCTTCGGGATCATCTTCTTTCAATCCGTTACGTGCAAATGTACCAATATATTCTTCAGTTCCGTATATACCTTTAGGATCGTCCAAATATTTTAAATCAAATGCGTTAAACTTCCAGTGTGGAGACCAACCTGTCACGATGATTTCTTCATTTTTCGCAATCGCTTGAGTAAGAGCTGCTGTCATTGCGCCTGCAGATGAGGTAACTACATTCCAACCTTCTAGGTTTTTATATTCTTTATAAGCATTTTCTGTAGTTGCTGTCATATTTGCTCCTGGATCAATGCCAGTGATCGTTTTACCAGCTTCATCTGTTAAATCTTCGATAGAATTTACGTCCATATAACTTGGGACAACTAAGCCAATTTTTGCACCTGCTAGGTTTTCACCTAAGTCGTCTATTTTATCCTTATACTTCTTAACTTGTGGGGCATGTGTTTGTGGTAGCCAAGCTGACACCATACCATCGACCTCTCCTTTAGCAAGAGCCTCCCACATAATTCCGTTATCCAGTGGTGTTAGTGTTACATCATATCCTAAATCTTCTAGAACTTGACCTACTACGTTTGTAGAGGCAATTTCAGTATCCCATTCAACATAGGCTAAGTTCACTTCATTTTTGTCTTTATTTTTCGTGCTTTCACCTTCTGAGCTACAAGCAGTTAATACTAACATGACTGCTAAAGCCAATCCTATCTTCAATAATTTACTGAATCGCATAAGATCTCCCTTTCTTTATTATAGGATGATATGTATCTAAAAATTAACAAGTAACAACTTAAAGTTATCAAAAGGTTGTTACTTTTGTCAAATTGACTTCAAAAGGATGATATATCAAATATGCATAGGGATAATCGCGTCAGGAATGGGCTTTGTACTTAGGCAGAAACGATGTCGGTCATTCAGTAATGCTACAGAAGCGGCGTATTTACCGATTCAAAAATTATTTTATGTAAATTCCTATGTGTGGGATACATTTCAAGATACTGAGGTAAATTAAATACTTTTTGAGTACATAAAGTATGGTTTTGAATGAATTTAAATTTGCAATAAAAAAGATTATCAAAATATGTTGGAAAACTAACAAAAATTGATTTTGACAATTTTATGGTTAGTGCGATAGTTTCGATGTCGAATTTAAATATAGGTATATATTCAAAAAAATCTTTGTAATAATTAATAACGTAACACGCGCACAATTTACAGCGTTCATATATTGAGCGCTTGCTTTATAAGGCTTACCAAGAAGAGAGATGTATCTTAATTTGATACATCTCTTTTTTTGCTTTAAAACGAGCGGGTGAAAGCCTTTTGTATATTCAGGAACTATTTGTGTAGCTCTCTTCGAAAGTGCTTAGGACGTTCTATTCTACAATAGCTTTGTAAAAGTCTGAGGGGGGTTCGCTAGTGAAATTTCAGGTAAAAGTGTTGAGAAACACCCACTTACGATGAAATCCAGTAGATGAGCTTGTATGTAGATGAAAAAATAGATTTTGACCCCCTAGAAAAGATAGGTGTTTTGAATGGATTTTATCATTATCAAAATATGTTCAAAAACGAACAAAAACTGATTTTGCTTGTTATAAAATGCCTGTTATAGTGTAACTATCGTTGAAAACAAGAGGCTTTTTTCGCGATTATATAAAATGAGTGAATTTGATGAAAATAAGCCGTATTTGTTGTTTAAAAGAGTTTATAAAGGGTTATAAAGGAAGCGGAATATTCAGTAACACCTTTCTGATTGGCAGCTTTTGATCTGGAGTAGTTATAAAGTATTGAAAATAATGCTCTATCGTGTTTAATGTCGTAAAAAACGGGAATAGAATGTATTGATAAGAAATAAATAAGCTTATCTAATTTCAAATAAATGGTTAATTTTTATGACGCAGCTAGGGTTTACTGGTGGAAGACATTGAGGTGTTTTTATGTATAATTTCTTGGATCGATTACCTTTGCAAAAGGTGAATGTTTTACATCATATTTACAATGAACAGAGGCTATTTTCAAGTTTAGAGTTATCCCAAATGATGGAACTGTCTGAAAGGACAATTTTGAAAATAGTAGATGAGATAGCAATTGATTTAGAGTTTATTACTGAATCTGCTGATATCCAAAAAGAAGAGCAAAAGTATTTTCAACTAAATTATAAAGATAATTTTTCAATGAAGACTGTTGAAAGATATTATTTAAAAAACTCGTTAACCTATAAAGCTTTTAACGAGATTTTTTACAATAAATTTTATGATGTCAATACGTTTGTTTTGGAAAATTTCACAAGTGTTGCATCCATGTATCGAAGAATAAAAAAAGTTAAGCCTTTGTTAGATCAGTTTCAATTGAAGTATACATCTTATGAAAAAGTCAGCCTTGAAGGGACAGAAAAGCAATTTCGTTATTTTTACTTCTTGTTCTACTGGAATTCGTATTGGGGAGAAGAGTGGCCATTTACGCTAGTTTCAAGAGAAGAAATACTAGATTTAATGAAGGAAGTAGACATAGCTTATTCCGAACAAGTTTTATATTGGCTGGCCATTTGTTTATCACGCGCAAAATTAGGGTGCCTAATCGAATATCATCCAATGTATGCAAACTTTACTAAACATCATCATAGCTATGAGCGATCATCGAAAAAATTAAAGCATATATTTAGAAAATTTACTGATTTATCAAATGAAGAAATTGAATTAGAAACAATGTTTTTATTTTCTATCATTAGCTGTATGCGTCGTTATCATAAAACGGATAATGCGGTAAGTTTATTGATGAACTTTGCACAGCACCATAATCAAGAATTGTTTGTACAAGCAACGTTATATTGGATGGAAACATTTATCGAGCATTTCACAGTTACTTTAGATGTAGAAGAATATGGGGCACTCTTTATAAATTTATTGCATCTTCATTATTTTATTTTATCCTTTGCTGGTCCAGCTACTTTATTTAAAGAAGATCTTTATCAAAAGAGATTGGAAATGCATGAAACGGCTCAAATAGAAATTATGAATCAGTTTTATGATCGTCTAATGGAAAATCAGGCCTTCGCTATCGTATTTGAACGCAGAGAAATATTAATTGGCAGATATCATAAATTACTAAAACAAACAATTGATATTGCCAATAGAGATACTATTAAAATAAAAATATTCTCAATGATAAATGATGATCCTTATCTATTCAGTCAAATAAAACGTCTTTTTATCCATGTTGAATTGTGTTCTAAAGATGAAGAGGCGGAGTTAATTATAACGGATCGCTTATACTTAACTATTAAAAAAGACATCAAAGATATATTTGTATGGAATTCAGTCCCTTCAAAAAGCGATTATGATAGGTTATCAAAAAGACTACAGGAAATCTATTTTACTAAATATCAACAGCAAAATAAGTTATTATTGAAAACTTTGCTAAGTGAAGTGTAAAGAAGATGTTGGAGGTTGATTCATGTTTTTGAAAAGAAAAAAAGAAAGAGATTCATATAAAAATGGATAACGTTGTAAATGAATGAGGTAAAGCATTTGAAGAAGTTACATTGTCGGCTAACCGACTTGCTAGTTGCTAAAGAATTAAACAATGGATAAGGGGTCTTCTAAATGTGTAAAAAAATACCGAAGGAATTAACATACTATTTAAAATTAGGTGATGCTGTTGTAATCATTGATGAAAATCAATTAATTATCGATGTGAATCAACAATACGAAACGATCACCGGCTATAAAAGAGAATTTCTTATTGGATTACCAGTAGAAAGTTTAAAATCGAGTGTAACGCCATTTGTTATGTATAAATCATTAAAAAATACATTAAAAAAAGGACAACCATGGTCTGGGACAATGGTTCATGTCAACAAATCATTAGAGCTAAGATACTCATTTATAACGATTACGCCAATTGTAATAGAAGGAATTACTTATTATGTAGGAGTCATGCGCTTAGCAGAACAACTTTTGATAGATGAAGTAAATCAGAAAAAAGTAGAGCAAAAGGAGCTATTTCAGTTGTTAGCTCTATTAAGTGAAATGCGCGATGTAAATATAGCAGAACATCTTTTGAATGTGCAAAATTTGGCTGAGGAATTATTGCTAAGCCTCTTTGAAGATAGAACTCATCATTTATCGTTAGAGTATGTTAGTAAAATTATAGAATACAGTGTTTTACACGACATTGGAAAATCGGGAATTCCCGAGTCAATCCTGTATAAAACTGGGCCACTAACAGTCTATGAGAAAAAAATTGTGAAGATGCATCCTCTTATGGGTATAGATGTATTGAATAAACTATCTAAAGAAATGAACAATAAAGTTTTTGCTGACAAAAAAATAGCTGAAAATATTATTAAATATCATCATGAAAATTGGGATGGAACAGGATATCCAATGGGGTTAAAAGGAGAGGAAATTCCTTTTGAAGCGAGGGTAATATCTATAGTAGATGTTTACGACGCTTTAGTTAGTGATAGAGCTTATAAAAAAGCTTGGACAAAGGAAGAAGCTCTTTCTTATTTAAAAGAACAGAAGGGTATTAAGTTTGACCCTAATTTAGTAGAAGTGTTTATTGAAAAAGTTATTCAAAAAGATAGTATTTTTCTATAATCCAATTCCGATATATAGGAGTAATATAATATTTGATTTCCGTAATTAAACATTTTTGTTAAAATTAATTAGGTCGACGAAAATTTTAGATGCCATTTATATAAGTTGATTTTCGTTACAACTAGGCGACTCATTGGGAATTAATAGCGGAACGAAAATCAACCTTAGGTTATGGCGATAAACCGATTTTATTATCAATTTAAATTAAATGTATTTAAGGTGGAGAGATAAATGAAGTTTTATAAAAACGTATCTTTGGTCGGGAAGTTCGGAATTTTAAATACCATTATGGTGATTGCACTGGTCATTATAGGGTTTACTGGCATAATGGGTGTTGAAAAAATGAATAATAATGCGACATCTTTATATGGTGAAAATTTAACTTCTATCTATTTATTAAGTAACATTTCAACGAATCAGCAAAAAATAACGAATCTAAAGTTCAAAATTTTCTTTCATTCGCAAGATATAGATGAAAAAGTTCAATATTATGAAGAAATAGCAACTATTGAAGAAGAAATAGGTCAATCCTTTAAAGATTTAAAAAAAGTAAACATGGGAAGTGAAGAAAAAAAGTTACTAAAGTATTTGGAAGAAGTAAATCAAAGTTATGAAGATATATTAGAATCCAGTTTTCAACAAGTTACCTCTGATGCGACAGAAGTGGATGCCAATGTATTATTAGAACCGCTATTTGAAAAAGAAAAGCAAAGAGATGATTTGATGGAGCAAATAGAAACAACAACTATCAAAAGTGCCGAATTGAGCAATGAAAAAAATAATGGTACATATAAGAGAACATTGTATCAAAACGGTATTATTATGGTTATTGCTCTACTGTTTAGTATAAGTATTCTAATCTACTTAAGTAGGTATGTTAAAAAAGCAATCTCCAATATTCAGGATGTTGTATCTGGGGTTGAAGATGGTGATTTAACGCGACATGCTGAGGTATTATATCCGGATGATCTTGGGAGAATTACGCAAGGTTTGAACAATTCTGTTACACATATTCAGGAACTTGTTTCTAATGTAAATAGTACCTCAACACAAATGGGAAGTTTAAGTGAAAATTTAAGTGCAACTATTGAGGAAATTACTGCTTCAATGAATGAAATTGATACTACCTCAAAGGAAGTTGCTATGGGAAGTACTACACTAAGTGCAACAACTGAGCAATTAAACGCGACTGCAATCGAAGTGCTTGATAGTACGGAAAAATTAAATGAGAAAACCAAATATAGTCTTAATTTCTCAGAAAAAGTAAAAGAGAGAGCTATTGATATTAAAGAAACAGCTATTCAAGCATTTAGTACAGCTCGTAATCTATATGATGACAAACAAAAGCTAGTTTTAGAAGCGATTCAAGCCGGACAAATCGTATCTGAAGTAAAAGTAATGTCTGACACAATAGCAGATATTGCAGATCAAACGAATTTGTTAGCATTAAATGCAGCGATCGAGGCTGCCAGAGCAGGAGAGCAAGGTAAAGGTTTTGCTGTTGTTGCTGACGAAGTACGAAAATTAGCAGAACAATCATCTGAAACCGTACAAAGAATACAGATTGTTACAAGTGACGTAGAAAAAGCATTTAAGAATGTGTCTACTAATGCTCAAGAGCTATTACACTTTATAGACGATAAAGTTACACCTGATTATGAGCTTTTCCAAAACAGTGGAATTCAATATGAAGAAGATGCTATGTACTTTAATACATTAATAACTGAAGTGACAACATTTGTAGGAACGATGAAGTATTCTATGCTAGAAATACAAAAAGCGATTGAAAATGTATCTACTGTCGCGATAGAGTCATCAGATCATTCAAATGAGATAGCAAATAGTATTTCAGAAACATTACAAGCTATACAGCATGTAGCAGAATCATCTGTTCAAACTGCTAGTATCGCTGAAAAAATTTCTCAACAATTAAATAATTTTAAACTATAGAATAGTAAATAGTATCCGCGTGGCAAGACGTTGAATAAGTTAATTTAAGTCTTCCACGTGTAATCCCGTTCCTCCGTAAGCAATTCCATTCAACGTATGAATGAACAAAAATTTTTTCCTTTCATATCATATGTGAGAATGGAATTTACGTTATTGAGGAGGAAAGGAATGCATTGGATAGCCATCATTCTTATTGGGATAGCTGCCAACTTAGATAATTTAGGAATTGGTCTCGCTTATGGTATTAAGCGAGTTAAAATACCCGTATTATCCAATGCGGTTATTGCCCTTATTTCAATGATCGTCACATACGTTGCAGTTACAGCTGGGAGCGTAGTTATTGATTATGTCTCTCCAGATTTCGCAAATTTAATAGGAAGTCTTTTGCTTTGTGTTATTGGGATATGGACTTTATTATCTAGTCGCTTGTCTAAACAAGGGATATTAGAAAACCCTGAAGTATTTGATGAGGATAAAAATTATATCATTTCATTTCGAGAAGCAATGACGCTCGGCTTTGTCTTATCAGCCAACTGTTTAGCCGGCGGAATAGCACTTGGAGCCAATGGTATTTCTGCAATATGGACAGTAATTTCTATCGGTTTCTTTTCGTTCATAACAGTAGGTGCGGGTGTTCACTTTGGAGGTTTACTGACAAAGACATTCATAGGAAAACACTCAACCGCTATTTCGGGGTGGTTACTAATTCTTATAGGGATCATTGAAATAATTTCTTGAATATACTAGATTTCTAGTTGAGATTAATGAATAGAAAGAATGCTTTTCTATTAAAAATAGGAAATATCACATGTTTTTCATGTGGTATTTTCTTTTTTTAAGGTAATTTTGACATATTGAGGACAAGTTTGGATTTGTGGTTGACATTCACTGGCATTAACACGTATTCTTGGTAATAGAGATTCAATTGAGAATGATTTTCATTTCAAAGGGTGCATTCAATCATGTTTTTATGGAATTGAATTTTTCTATTATTTTAGAGGAGGCGTACAACACATGAAGAAATTAATGATGTTCGTTATGCTTATAACTTTGTTTGTATGTAACTTTGCATTACAGCAAGCGTCTGCCCAACTAGCTGACGGCACACATTCGATACAATATCAGGTCAATAAACCTGAAAGTAACTCTGTATCCATTGCGAATGATTATTTTCTAAAACCAGCAAAGGTCACATTGAAAAATGGGACAGCTACTGTACAAATTACATTGAAAAATAGTGCATGGATTACAAAGTTCCAACCACCAGGTGGAGCAACTGTAGTTAGTGAAAATAAAGCAGCTGATACTCGTACCGTACAATTTACAGTGAAAGATTTAACGAAACCAGTTGTAACTGCTATGAAAATTGATATTGACGATATTAATTATCATCACGAATACAGCGTTTCACTAGTATTTGATGCGGCATCTGCAGGAAGCGCAACAGTAGCAAAAGCATCTGAAATGAAAACGACTGATGCTTCAACGAAAGCATCTGATTCGAAAACGACTAATGCTCCATCAAATTCTTCTGAAAGTCATGTGCCGAATCCACAAACAAGCGATGCAACACCATATGTATTGATTGTTGCATTAGTTGGATCAGCATTTTTACTTTATAGAAAAAAACTACAAACAAAAACGGAGGGTCAATAATGGCTAAAAAACGTCAATCACGCGCAACAAAAATAGTACTAGCTTCATTGTTAGCAGCTTCACTTTCAGTACCATCATTTGCATCTGCAAAGGTTGCTGAAGTAACGACTACAAATACTGAAGTAAAAGCAGAAGCTACTAAATCTGAGAATACTGGTACTATTGTAGATTTCCAAACTTTTAAGCCTGGAACAACAGAACCACAACCTGCAATTAGTTCTCATCTTGTAACACAAGGTACAATCGTTGAAAAGGATGGGAAATTTGAGGCGAAATTAACGGTAGCAGCAAAATCTGCCCCAATGATCGCAGGTTTACAAACGAAGCAAGGTGATAAGTTTGTAGATGCTACTGAAGTGAAAAATGCAGATGGAACAATTACATACAGTTTTCCAGTTGTAGCTGGAGAAGTATTATCAGCGAAAATTCACGTTGTCGTAGCTTCAGCTAATATGGACAAGTGGTATGATTTTGATTTAAAAGCAGTAGAAAGTGGTAAATCTGAAGAGGTTAAAGAAGAAGTCAAAGTAAATGAAGTGGCTGTCACTGTTTACAAAAACGGTACTTCTGAAGAGTCGATTATGAAGCAATATATTAATTCAAAAGTAGACGTATCAGTAGTAAATGGTAAAAACATAGTTACTATGACGTTCCCTCAAGGTCAATATGTTAAAGGATTTAAAGTAGAGGGAAAAGAAGCGACTTTAGTAAGTAAAGACGATGCAACAAATACAAGTAAGTACTCATTTGAAGTGGCAGACTTAAAGAAACTTGTGAATGCACAGCTGCATATTGTTGTAAATGAGCCAGACAAAGGCGTGAACTATGATTCGAATCACCAAGTTCAATTTAGTTTTGCTGTGGAAGGCGCAGTGAAACCAGTGGTGAATCCATTTAAGGATATTAGTAATGATGCTAACAAAGATGCAATTCTAGCATTATATAGCAAGGGAATTGTTAAGGGTCAAGATTACTTTAAACCAAATGACAATATTACACGCTCTCAATTTGCATTAATGATTGCTCGTTCATTAAATGTATCTTCAACAAAAGATGCTGGATTTAAAGATACAGCGAAACTTGATGCAGAACGTGTACAAGCAATTAATGCTTTAACTGAAGCTGGAATTGTTATGAAAGCTGAGAACTTTAAACCAAATGATACACTTACTCGTCAACAAGCTGCAGTGATGATTTACCGAACAGTAACGCATGTTGCAGGAAAAGAAATGAACTATGGTGATCCAAGTTTGTCTTATTATGCTGATGGTGCAACTGTTAAAAGTGAAGAAGCGAGAAAAGCATTTGCGTTTTTATATGCAGGTAAAATCATGACTGGATCTGTCGATGCTAAAGGTAAAACTGTTATTAATGCAAGCAGTCCATTAAAACGCGCACATATGGCAAAAATTTTAAATGGCTCATTACAATACATGAATAAATAATACGGTTACAGCAACTTCCTTTCTCACTTAATCGAGGAAGGAAGTTACTGTGTTCTTAAAGAATTTGGAGGAATTTACACAGTGATTAACAATAGAAAAATATTTCGAGTATTCGTGTTGAGTACTATTTTACTGATGTTTCTCCCTCCATTTGTATGGCTTCAGGCAAAAGCTGAAGAATCTGTATTAGAAAATGGGAGCTATCAAGTTGAACTAAGTTTTTCATCTCTAGATGGAGTGAAAGACAATATTTTTAGTGAATTGGCGACAATTGATGTGAAGAACGGTCAATATAGCTTGAATTTAACTATTAATCAGCCATTGAGTATAAGAGATATACATATCGAACAGCTGGAAAATGAGCTTTCGTCAAACGTTCAGACTGAAAATTTAGTTCAATTTGATGTCAAGGATTTACATCAGCCTATTATCATTAAAGGCAAGATGGCACTTTCATCCTCTGAAGAATATCTCCCTTTTTCCCAGGAGCTTCAATTACAATTAACAACCCTTTCAATAATTGGACCTAAGGATGAGGAAGTTATTCCGGAAAACGAAAGTAAAGAATCTCCTTCAGAAGAAATCTATGATAAGGAATGGTCAATGAATTACGTATTATTAGTAGATGGAAAAAACGAACAATCCATTATGAATACGTATGTAAATCCTGTTGCGAAAATAAAAGAAAAAAACGGTAAGTATTATGCCCACATGACAATTTTAAAATCTAATTGGATAACAGGATTAACTGTAGATCAACAAGGAAACCAAGTGGAACCAAAGCTTATTTCACTTGTAGACAATACTAGAATTGTTGAATTTGAAATTAGTAATTTTGAAAAGCCAATACGTATGTGGGTTAAAGTTGATATACCTGATATTTCTTATCACCATCAATATTTCGTAAATCTAAAGTTCGATCAACAGCAAGTAGCAAAGTTGTTAAATAAGCCTTCTACAAAAGAACCCTCTAAGCAAGTAGCGAGTGAAAAGCCACCTGTTATTGTTAAAGAGGAAGTAAAAAAAGCACCTGTTATTGTTAAAGAGGGAATGAAAAAGGTACCAGTGGTAACACAATATGAGACTGCGGTCAAACAGCCTCAGACGTCACGGCCACTGCCATCATTTCAGCCTGCATTAACTGTGCCTAAGGAGGAGCGGTTAGCATTTGATCGTACGCTTGATGCGCCTATTGAGGATGAGGAAGACGACAAGAAAGCTGATGTTAAAGAAGAAACTTCAAAAAAAATAACGAAGGATTCTAAAGTCGATCAGCAGCTTGCTCAGCTGAACATTGTAAAGATAGTATTGCTAGTAGTAACTTGTCTTTTATCGGGCTTATTGCTCGTTCGCCGTTTTAAAAATTCAAGAAAAGATGTGACGGAACAGAAATAAGTAGGAGATGACTTTATGCGAAAGAATTGGAAATGTAGGTTGCTCATAATGGCGCTTATGACATTACTTTTGGCAGTCGCTGGCTGTAGTGATGGAAATAAGCAACAAAAGTCAGAGACACCTACGGAAAAAGCACAACCATCAGCTGAAACAACTGATGAGAATGAACATCGTATTATTGCAGGAACCGTCGTTATTGCAGATATTTTAGATAAGCTTGAATTGGACGCTATAGCAGTGCCTGAAACAGAAAAAACATTAGCAAAACGCTTCAATGAACTGCCTACTATCGGTAATGCAATGGAGCCAGATATGGAGATTGTTAAATCATTAAATCCAACAGATGTGTTATCAGTTTCAACGTTGGAGTATGATTTACAAGATAAATTCGAGCAGTTAAAAATACCGGTACAATTTTTAAACTTTCAAAGTGTTGATGCTATGCTATCCGAGATTAAAACCCTTGGCGAACGCTATAATCGTATAGAACAAGCCGAGACGTTAGTGAATGGATTACAAAAAAATATTGATGCTGTCCAAACAGTTGCTGAGAACAAAGAGGGACCTCGTGTATTAATTTTACTTGGCATTCCGGGTAGTTATTTAGTTGCAACTGAAAACTCCTATGCAGGAGACCTTGTGAAACGTGCAGGTGGTATTAATGTGATGGAGGGGCAGGACGCTGAATACTTGTCTTCGAATACTGAGTACTTGCATAGCAGTAACCCTGATATTATTTTACGACTATCACACGGTATGCCAGATGAAGTAGTAAAAATGTTTGATGGGGAATTTAAAACGAATGATATATGGAAGCATTTTGACGCAGTAAAAAACGGCAAAGTCTATGATTTAGAGGAAGAATTGTTTGGTACTACAGCTTCATTACAAGTGCCACAGGCTTTAGGACAGCTAATGGAAATCTTCTATCGTAAATAGAAATTAGAAATGTCGCTCGTATCGCAAGCATAGCCTTGTTATAGAGCGCTTTTCTTATATATGTTTTAAGCAAAGTTGTAGATGTACATATAACATGATGGAATTTGAAAAGAAAAGGGAAGTCCGGTATGACAAAAAAAATTGTAAGCTTTTCAATTGTAATTGTATTATTACTTGTCTCAGCAGTTTATGCAGCAACAACAGGTAGCATTAAAATGGGCTTTTTTGAATTTATAGGTGCATTATTTGATGAAGGAAATAGTCAAATGGAGGCTATCCGGGATTTGCGATTTCCACGAATCATTGTTGCGTTATTTGCTGGTGCAGCACTTTCGGTTTCAGGGGTACTATTACAATCAGTGATGCGTAACCCTTTAGCGGATGCTGGGGTTATTGGTATATCTTCTGGAGCGGCATTTGTCCAGCTCTTTATTATTTCCTTCTTTCCAGCACTATTTTTTATGACACCTGTATTAGCATTTATGGGTGGGGCATTTGCCTGCACACTCGTCTTTGCGTTGTCATGGAAGTCAGGCTTAAGTCCGTTGAAGCTTATTTTAGTCGGGATTGCTATTAATGCAATGTTCACGGGGTTAACAGAAACTTTCATTAGTTTAGGTGGCTCATTGAATACTTCAGCTTCCAGCGTTATAGGTTCAAACTTAACGATGCGTACGTGGAAAGACGTATCAACAATTGTTACTTATGGTACTGTCGGATTACTAGCTGCCTTTGCGTTATATAGTTGGTGTAATCTCCTAGTATTACAAGACAAAACAGCAAAAAGTCTAGGCTTTCATGTAGCTCGTGCTCGTCTATTAATAGCTGCTGTCGCGGTACTATTATCAGCTGTTTCCGTTGTCGTTGCAGGAGTTATCTCGTTCGTCGGTCTGTTAGTGCCACATATTTCTCGTCGATTAGTTGGACATGATCATAAGGTGCTTATACCTTTTACAGCATTAGCTGGAGCTTTATTAATATTAGTGGCGGATACGATTGGTCGCACAATGGCTGCACCACTTGAAATACCAGCTTCAACCATTATGGCGATTATCGGTGGACCATTCTTAATATTCCTATTACGAAAAGAGTGAGGAAACATGGAAATACAAGATATTATCGTATCGCATGATAATACTCGAAATCATTTAGATGGTGTATCGACGACAATTAAAAAGGGCAAAATCACAACGATTATCGGTCCAAACGGCTGTGGAAAATCAACATTATTAAGTGTTATGTCTCGCAACAATATACCGATATCAGGGAATGCATCTTTAGAAAACAAGGATTTGGTACTGTACAAGCAAAAAGAGTTTGCAAAAAAACTCGCGATTGTCTATCAGCAAAATGATGTGCCAAAAGATTTAACAATAGAAAAATTAGTGAGTTTTGGACGTTTACCATATCGTACAATGTTAAAAAGAAATGAAGAGGAAGATGCCAAAGCTATTGAATGGGCACTTACTTGCACAAACTTACTAGAAAAAAGAGATACCTATTTAGAGGCTTTATCAGGTGGAGAACGTCAGCGAGTGTGGATTGCTATGGCTTTAGCGCAACAATCTGAAATTTTATGTTTGGATGAGCCGACAACATATTTGGATATTTATTATCAAATTGAGTTACTGGAGCTTGTAAAGGCGTTAAATGAGGAACATGGCTTAACAATCGTTATGGTACTTCACGATATAAATCAGGCGATTCGCTATAGCGATCAAATCATTCTGATGAAAGCTGGACAAATAATAGCTGAGGGAGCACCACGTAACGTTATTACAAGGGAAGTTATTAAAGAAGTCTATGGTGTTGAAGCTATTTTCAATGAGGATGAGCAGCATGGATTTTACATGGTCCCTCTTGGAATATAACTGGTGATACGATGAAAAAATGGAGATCTAAGTTTTTAACATTTATATATTTAGCAATATTCTTATACTCAGGCTTTGCATTAACCAAGTATTTATACACGTACTATGAGACTTCAAAATCACTGGAAGAAGCACAAACGATTTATCAATCAACATTGGCTTCTTTAGAAGATGAAGTGGAGCAAAGCTCATCAACGCCATTTACAATCCGTCCACAATTCAATGATTTACTATCGGTAAATAAAAATATTGTTGGTTGGATTTCTGCAGACGGGACAAAGCTCAATAATCCTATCCTACAAGCTGAAAATAATGATTTTTATTTAGATCGTAATTTTAAAGATCGAGAAAGTCGTGCGGGCAGTGTATTTATGGACTATCGTAATAATGTGCAGGATATAAACAAAAATACTATTTTGTACGGCCATGCCATGAAGAATAGTACGATGTTTGGGAGTCTTAAGAATTACTTAAATCAGCAATATGCAAACGAACATCCTGTCATTTATTTAGACACTCTGTATGAAGGCTATGATATCGAAGTGTTTGCTGCTTATGAAACGACAATTGATTTTTATTACATTGAAACAGAATTTACGAGCGATGATACATTCCTAAAATTTATAGATGAAATTCAAACACGCTCTGCAATCGAAATGAATGTAGAGATTGGACCAGAAGATAAAATTCTTACGCTATCCACTTGTAAAGATTCTGTCATGAGTGACGACCATCGTTTTGTCGTCCAAGGTAAATTAGTGAAACGCTGAGATAAGGAGCTTCCCATTCATGGGGAGGCTTCTTTTTTATTTATCTATTTCCAGGCTGGAGAAATCGCTCATGTAATACGAAGAACCGCTAAGGAAGAATAATCTCGAAAAATAAATTACTTAACTCAAAAAAAGTGATACCTCGAATTTTAAAAAAAATTTCAAATAATAACTTGACGTAATTAAATTATTAATGTACAGTAAGTTACATAAAGTAATTGATTACTTTTCGTAACTAATATGTACGGAAGAAGTAACTACAAATGTTTATCCGTTAAATTTTGGGGAACATAATTAATGTAGTTGCTTCATATTTTAACATATATCTCGAAATCGAGATAAAAATTATTTTATTGGAGGAATTTAAAATGGCAAAATGGAATATTGATTTAGGACACTCAGCAATTAACTTTCAAGTAAAGCACATGATGGTATCAAAAGTAAAAGGTGTATTCGATACTTATTCAGCAAATATTGAAGCGGCAGATCTTGCTGATTTAACAACAGCAAACATTAGTTTTACAATTGATGCAGCTAGCATTAACACACGTAGTGAAGATCGTGATAATCACTTAAAAGCAGCGGATTTCTTCGATGCTGAAAAATATCCAACAATCACATTCAAATCAACAAACATTACAAAAAAATCGGATGATGAATATGCGATTACAGGTGATTTAACAATTAAAGACGTAACGAAATCAGTAACATTTAATACTGAATTTAATGGTAAAGGTACAAATCCATGGGGCCAAGAAGTTTATGGCTTCGAATCTGCAACAACAATCAATCGTGAAGAATTTGGCCTAACTTGGAATGCTGCTTTAGAAACTGGCGGAGTTCTAGTTGGTAAAGACATCAAAATTACAGTTGAACTGGAAGTAAACCCAGCTTAACTTCTTTCAGCTTAAATAGAGGAACTCAGTCTAAGAACGCCAAGTCCTGTAGCAATTTATCTGTGCGAAAGCGAAGCGACAGCAACAAGGTATTATCTGTGCGAAAGCGACAGCAACAACAACAACAACAACAACAACAACAACAACAACAACAACACAAGACTGAGTGATCAACATCACGTTGGCCCAAAGCCGTTTCTGGATGCAATTATGCCGAGGTATAATTGAGTTTTGTAAAAAATGCTCGATACGTATCGGAGCTCTGAAAAACTTACGTTTTCATAAAAGCGAACCTTTTTCAGATTAAAATAAGGCACTTCTTGTTCAATTTTGAACAGGAAGTGCCTTATTTCTGTCTCTATTCCTTATTTATTTTCGTTTAGTAGCTTTAATATCCGTTTCAAATTAACAGCGAATATCGTTGTAGCACCTAGAATTTCCACGCTAAATAGACCCGCAGCCGATGCCGTACCATACCCGTGTCCGTTTTTTAATTCACTATTCTTCGCTTCTACTTTGTAGCGATTTGCGGTTAATTGCTTAAATGCTTCCGTATTTTGAAATGCCTCTTGTTCGGCATGTGTATCCGACTTAATTGTGACAGAATATGTTTTACTTTTTGCGCCTTCTTTATAACAGCCCTCTCTCATTGGACATACTTTGCATTTTTTAATGTCAAAGTAATATGTCTGACTTTGACTCTTACTCGTTCCTTTTTTACCCGTACGTGCTTTTTTTGTCGCGAGATGACCGGCCTTACAAACAAACATTCCAGCGTCTTTATTAAACTCAAACTTGTCTTCTTCTTTTCGTGGTCCTTGTGTAAGAATAGGATTCAACTTTGCCACGAGCGCGATTTTCTCTTCTTTTGTATATTCGATATTTGCCTTTTCAGAGTAAGCTGTGTCTCCAATAACTGTATTAATTTTCATACCTGCTTGTGTGCTTTTTTCAATTAACTCCTGAAGATATTTTCCATCGCTTTTTTCACCTGTTGTAATGACAGCCACTGTAATAATACGGTCATCACTCAACGCGATATGTGTCTTATACCAGAAGAAAGAAGATTCCGATGTCTTATACCCTTTTCGCGCATCCGCATCAGAAGACTAAAATGAATGGAAAATCAACAAGTTCATTGATTTGGCGAAGTATATTATCTTTTGGCACAGGGTTTCTTGATTTGAAATCATCAGGGGCACCACCTGCACATTAATTCTTTTATTATAAAGGAAAGCGTGACTAAAATAATACTGTGATACAATGCGTTGCTTGGAGAAGCATCGCTCGACTCCTGCGGGAAAGCGAGACAGACGAGACCCCGCACGAAGCGAAGCATAGGAGGAGGCTCGGCGCTCGCCCGCGGAAAGCGAGCGGAATGCTTCGGAAAACAACAGTAGAGTCACAGTGCCAAATGAAAAAAGCGAGGTATTCAACGATTTAATCGTTGAATACTTCGCAATGTGAGAAGATATAGACTTTTTCAGTGCCCTCATACGTATCGGGCACTTTTTTACATCTACATGAAAACCCCTTCCAAAAAATAACACGACAAATAAGTTACTTGCATAATTTTAGTAATTACTGCATATAAAACATCATATAGTTTTTGGGGGCGATGGGATGAATGTATTAGTGACAGGTGGATATGGTTTTATTGGTAGTGCAGTCGCAAGACGTTTTTCTAAAGAAGGTGCAAATGTTTATATTATTGATAATTTAAGTACAGGCCATTTACGTAATGTCGACTTTGAACATAAATCTTATCTTTTGAATGTAGAAGATGAAGTTTGTGAGCATCTTTTTAGAGAAACATCATTTGATGTGGTCATCCATTGTGCAGCGCAAACGAGTGTCCAAAAATCGATACAAGAGCCAGTAAAGGATGTTTTATCGAATATCGTAGGGCTTAGTCAGATGCTCTTCTTATCGTCAAAATATAAGGTAAAGCATTTCGTTTTCGCCTCGTCGGCAGCTGTTTATGGAGATAGTCACTATCCTCCAATAGAAGAAACAGATGTTAGTGAACCGATATCGATGTATGGATTAAACAAAAGTATTGGTGAGTCATACTGCGAAAAATGGCAAAAAGATTACCGTTTACCAACATTAATTTATAGATTTGCTAATGTTTTCGGTCCAGGACAACGTATGCAGAGCGAAGCAGCGGTTATTCCTTGTATGCTAAAAAGCAGTATAGAAGGAAAGCCCTTTACAATTTATGGAGATGGAGAGCAAACAAGAGATTTCATATATGTAGAGGACATTGCGGATGCTATTTATGCCGGTGTACAGGCTAGATTACAAGGCATTTATAATGTATCAACGAATGAGGCATGGTCGATTCATCAAGTCATTTTATTATTGCAGCATTTAAATCATCCTTTAGAAATTCAATATGCTCCTGCAAGAGAGGGAGATATTGAGCATTCGTTTTTAAATAATGAAAAGTTAGCAAAAGCAATAGGGTGGAGGCCAAAAATTTCATTTGCTGAAGGTATAGAGCGTACATTGCAAGCGTTACAAGATGAAAAGATAGTGGAAATATAAAAAATAAAGGCGATTTACTCTTTCATAAAGGGAAAATCGTCTTTTTATATTTTTAATTACTGATGAAAACTTATCCTTCATCCTAAAGTGTGCATTTTATTATTGGAATTACGCAGGGGCATTACCGAAATGTGTGGTTGATTTCCGTTCCGGCTGAGCGCTTTGTTGTTGCTGACGCTACGCTTTCGCACAGTTAAAATAATTGCTGACGCTACGCTTTCGCACAGTTAAAACATTTGTTGTTGCTGACGCTACGCTTTCGCACAGAGCAGAGCTTCCTGGGGGCGTCGGGGCAACAGGATGTTGGTCACGAAGGCGTTATCACAGGACGTGATGCCTTTAGCCTCAGTTCCTCTATTGCTAATCCCCGAGGAGTCGCCCAGCCTCCACTCTAATCAACTATTTACGTATCAGACGTTTTAACAAAAGTCATCCACAACTTTTGGTGATGAACCACTACACGGAGTCATAGGTGTTTTTTTACGGCTATAGTATAATTAATTTTTAAAAGGAATGTTGTGGAATTGAACGGAGGCTTGCAAATATGCTAGTAGATTTTAGAGTGAAAAATTGCCTGAGTTATAAAGATGAAACACTATTTTCAATGGTGGCGGGAAGCCGTATTCGTAAATTAAAGGACACACATACGATGAAATTTGACTCGTTACGCCTTGTAAAAAGTGCCTTTATTTTCGGACCAAATGGAAGTGGAAAATCGAACTTATTCACGGCCATAAAAATTTTACGTTCTTTATTGTTTAACTTTGAAAATCTGAATAATGTTAAACAACTACGTTTGCCCTATCAGCCGTTTAAGTTAGGAGGTCAGCAAGGGAAACCGACAGAATTTATGATTTCATTATTCCTAGATGGGGTACTGTACGATTATGAGGTTCAATATAATGTTTCACAAGTACTTTATGAAGGGCTAACTAAAACGACAAAATCTTTGAAAGAGCGGCTCTTTACTAGACAATGGGATGGGACAGAATATTTGTATGAAACTGCCGAAAGCACAGCGCAAGAGCTGACAAAATATACGCGTAATAATACAGCGTTCTTATCAGTATTAAATGTCTTTAATGACCCAGATGCTACGAAAATATTTGATTGGTTTTTACATAAAATATTGTTTTTAGATGAAGCGAATCGGTTATCAAGTCATCCACTTATTCGTAAACTTGAAGAAGAGCCCTTTAAAAAAGAAGTGATGAAGTTGCTAAAGGTTGCAGACTTTTCTATTCAAGATGTGACGGCAAGACGCGTTGAGCGTAGAGAGAAAAATACGATTGGCTATGATTTTGACACGCCAGAGGTTATTCAAGAAGTGGACATCGATTTGCACTATTTATCGTTCGATGAAGCAGGTGCGCCAATAGGGACAGAGACGATCAATTGGACGATGGATTCGAAGGGGACAGTCCGTATGCTGCATTTGGCATGTGTCATGGTAGATGCATACAATAAGGGGAAGACTATTTTTATAGATGAATTTGATACAGCATTTCATGTGTCCATCTGCGAATTTTTAATGGCCATTATGAACAGCAAGCGTAATATTACGAATCAATTTGTTGTCACAAGTCATGAAATTGATTTATTAGACCAGCCACTTCGTTCCGATCAAATATGGTTTGTGAATAAAAGCTTTAAAAATGAATCCGAGTTATACTCCTTATTCGATTTTGCAGATTTGCAGAAGAAACGTGGAGATATTTCCTATGCCAAGCGTTACTTAAAAGGAGAATTTGGGGCTACACCGGTTATTAATGAATATTTATCAGATCAATATTTAACTTCTTTCAACGGGTATCCAAACACCCCGCTAAAATAGAGGAATTCAGCCGAAGAACGCCAAGTCCGGTGGCAATTTATCTGTGCGACAGCCGAGGCATAATTGATAGGAAGTGGGAGGTGTCTGAGCAGTGAGAGTACGTCAGCAAGGGAATCGAACACTGCGTAAAACCATTTTAATTTATTGTGAAGGTGAAACCGAACGCATTTATTTTGAGCAACTGCGGATTTTAAAGCGCTCCAAACTGGTAAGTGTCAAAATAAAAAACGTTAAACGTTCGGCTATTAAGCTTGCTCAGCATGCCTATCGAGATTCAAGCTATCAATATTTTGATGAGGTTTGGATTGTTTTTGATAAGGATGATTTAACGGAAAAACAATTAGAGGAAGTGAATGACTTTTGTGAGGAGAATAATATTCATATTGCCTATTCAAATGAAGCGTTCGAATTATGGCTACTATTGCATTTTGAAGAGGTCGATATGTCTGAAAAGTATCCTCGTGCAGTATTAAATGACAAGATGGAGCAGCATCTTGGTATAACACGTTATATTCGTCATAAAGCGGATGAATCTGTCATTGCACCTATCGCACTTCGACATGAGGTTGCTATTAAAAATTGCACAGATATGATGGCACTTCGCAAGACGGAAAGCCGTGATAATCCTTATTGCAACATACATGAAATGATACAATACATATTTTAACTTCTTCAGCGGGTGTTCATAAACCTGCTGTTTTTATATTTCAACAAAAGAGGTGGGAATAACAATTATTAAAAGTATGACATATATTAAGTTGATCTTCGTTACGACTGGGCGACTTCTTCAATGCGACAACGTCAATTAAGATTTATTTATCCATGATTCAAAATGTAGATAAATAAATTTGTTGTATTGGGGAATAAATAACACCAGAAGCCATGACAATTGAACAGTACATATGAACGTTCTAAACCTATAAATGATTGAAAAGGGTATTTTGTATTTGTATGATTTAGTCTATCGAACTTGCCTTTTCTTTCTAAACACATTACAATGAAGTTAAGTTAATATAAGGTTTGAGCGATTGAGAGACCATTAAAAACATATGTACATTGCGTACATGTGCTTTTAGTGGTCTCTTTTTTTCGTTCTTAAAATTAAGGAGGAATTTTATTATGAGTACGGCTTCAGCAATACAACGTCAACAAACGATTGAAGAATTACAAAGTAAAGAATACGATTTATTGGTGATTGGTGGAGGTATTACAGGTTGTGGTATCGCACTTGATGCAATTGCTCGTGGACTATCTGTAGCGTTAGTTGAGATGCAAGACTACGCTGCTGGGACTTCTAGTCGTTCGACAAAATTAGTGCACGGTGGACTTCGTTATTTAAAACAATTTGAAATAAAAGAGGTTGCAGAATTAGGGAAAGAGCGTGCAATCGTTTATGAGAATGGACCACATGTAACAACGCCAGTTTGGATGCTACTTCCATTCCATACAGGTGGCACATTTGGTAAATTCTCAACGAATGTTGGTTTACGTGTTTATGATTTTTTAGCAGGGGTTAAACGTTCTGAGCGTCGATATATGTTAAACGCTGCGAAAACAATGGAAAAAGAACCTTTAGTCAAAGCTGAGGAATTACGTGGCGGTGGTGTTTATGTAGAATATCGTACTGATGATGCACGTCTGACAGTTGAAGTTGCCAAAGCTGCCATCGAAAAAGGCGCTACACTCATTAACTATACAAAAGCAGAAAACTTTTTATACAATGACGAAAAGAAAATTAATGGTATCGTAGCACTAGATTTGATTGCCCAAAACGCATTTAATATTCGTGCAAAAAAAGTTGTAAATGCTGCTGGTCCGTGGGTAGATGACGTTCGTACTATTGAAGGGAAACAAAATGGTAAGCATTTAATTTTATCCAAAGGTGTGCATATCGTTTTTGATGAATCTAAATTCCCACTACGTCAAGCTGTCTATTTTGATACACCTGATGGTCGTATGGTATTTGCAATTCCTCGAAATGGGAAGACATATGTTGGAACGACAGATACATTTTACGAAGGCGATGCGCGCGAAATGAATATTCATCAAGAAGATCGTGATTATATTATGAAGGCTATTCATTACATGTTCCCAAAAGTAAAAGTCACAGATGAAGATATCGAATCAAGCTGGGCAGGTGTTCGCCCATTAATTCATGAAGAAGGTAAAAATCCATCTGAAATTTCTCGTAAGGACGAAGTATGGGAATCTCCTTCAGGTCTTGTGACAATCGCAGGCGGTAAATTAACTGGTTATCGTAAAATGGCTGAAACAGTTTTAAATAAGATTGCACAAGATCTAGAGCAACGCTTTAGTATTTCATCAAAACCATGTCATACAAAGAATATTCGTATATCTGGTGGAGATGTTGGCGGCTCTGAAAACTTAGCTGCCTTCGTATCAAAACGCACAAAAATGGGTGTCGATATCGGATTATCGGAAGAGGAAGCAAAACATTTAGCGCATCATTACGGTTCTAATGTGGACACTGTTTTTGAATATGCTAAAGAACAGCATCCTATTTTACCTCAAGGGTTATACGCTCAACTACTGTATGGTATCCATCATGAAATGGTTGTTCATCCAAACGACTTTATGATTCGTCGTACAGCCTATATGTTCTTTAATATCGCCCTTGTTATACAATATAAAGGTGCAGTATTAGATGAAATGGCAAAACAATTAAATTGGTCTCCTGAACAACGTACACAATTTGAAAAAGATTTAAATTTAGAAATAACAAGAGCTACAACTGCATTATAATAAAAAGGAAGGTCGTCTTAATGGCGACCTGACTTTTTAACTTCTTTAAGCCTCTGGCGGATGTCTTAGAATCGAAAAGGAATTGTTAGCCTAAGATTATCGCATCCTTGCGATATCGGCTAACTGACCTGCGTCGGTAAAAACACCACGTCCTGTGGCATTACCGAAATGACCGACATCGTGTCGGCCCTCGTACAGGCCTAAGTAAAAAGCCGAAGCGATTATGCCGAGGCATTATTGATTTATATAAAGGGGAAATCAAATGAATTTCAATAATCAACAAATTATTCCCGCTGCACGAACAGTAAAGCAATTTGATGAAATATTAAATAGTCGATTCGAATACATTGTTCTATTAGAAGTGCATATTAGTTTGCTCATGTCAATAAAACGAGAGGCGGATCGGAACGGTAAAAAATTAATTATTCATGCAGATTTAATTCATGGCTTAAAAACGGACAACTTTGCAGCAGATTTTTTATGCAATGATATCCGTCCGGCAGGAATAATTTCCACGCGTTCTAATATGTTAATAAAGGCAAAAGCTCGTGGGATTATTGCTATTCAGCGTGTCTTTTTAATTGATACGATCGCGCTTGAAAAAAGCTTTTCAATGATTGAATCAGCAAAGCCAGATTATATTGAATTATTACCAGGTATTATTCCTTCTATGATTTCAGAAGTGCACCAGCGTACAAAAATCCCTGTTATTACAGGTGGGCTAGTTCGCACGGCTGAAAGTATAGAGGAAGCGTTATCAGCTGGAGCAGTAGCGATTACGACATCAAATAAGAAGTTGTGGGAAAATTTCCAAAAATATTGTTGACTATGTATATTATTTTCTCTACAATGTACATAAGTTAAAAAGCGCGTGGTTAGGAAAAGGAACCCACATTTATTCATCTGCATTGAAACGTGCAGCTTGTTTAAGTGTGGGTTTATTTTTTTGCTAGGTGTACTATTTACAAAGGGGGCTTTTTGTATGTCAACATTTACAGCTGAACTTGTCGGCACGATGATTCTTATTTTGTTCGGTGGTGGCGTTGTTGCAGGTGTATCACTGCACAAATCGAAAGGTTTTGGCGGTGGATGGGTAGTGATTACATTCGCTTGGGGTCTAGGTGTAGCTATGGCTGCATATGCTGTTGGTGGTATTAGTGGGGCTCATTTAAATCCTGCTTTAACAATCGCGCTTGCTACAATCGGTAATTTCCCATGGGAAGACGTGCCTATGTACATTACCGCACAATTGATTGGTGCATTTTTAGGTGGGGTACTCGTTTATTTTATGTATTTACCACATTGGAAGGGTACGAAAGATCCGGAAGCGAAACTAGCTGTATTTTCTACAATGCCAGCTATTAAACATCCGTTATCAAACTTAATTTCAGAAATGATTGGTACATTTATACTTGTTTTAGGTATTCTAGCATTAGGAACAAATACAATTACGGATGGCTTAAATCCATTTCTAGTTGGTATGTTAATTGTAGTCATCGGTATGGCATTAGGAGGTCCTACTGGTTATGCAATAAACCCTGCGCGTGACTTAGGTCCACGTATTGCGCACTTTTTCTTACCAATCCCAGGTAAACGTGACTCAGGGTGGTCATACGCATGGATTCCAGTTGTAGGTCCAATTATCGGTGGTACGTTCGGTGCCCTATTTTTCCAGCAAATTTTTGAGGGAGAAAATAATATCGCATTTTGGGTATTAGCTATTATCGTAGTTATTATTTTTATCAGTGCTCAAATGACAGTGAATAATATTAAAAGTGAAGAGTAGTAAGAAATTAAAAAAATTGGAGGTATGACCGATGTCAGAAAAAAAATATATTTTAGCTTTGGACCAAGGTACAACAAGCTCACGCGCTATTTTGTTTGATGAAAAAGGGAGCATTCTCCACGTTGCACAACAAGAATTCCCGCAATATTTCCCACAATCCGGATGGGTTGAACATCATGCAGAAGAAATTTGGTCATCTATTCTTTCTTGTATCGCTACAGTGCTTTCTGCAAAAAATATTGAATCAAACCAAATTGCTGGGATCGGTATTACGAACCAACGTGAAACAACTGTTGTTTGGGATAAACATTCTGGGGAACCAATTTATAATGCGATAGTCTGGCAATCACGCCAAACAAACGCTATTTGTGAGGAACTGAAAGAAAACGGTTACAATGACTTATTCCGTGATAAAACAGGTTTATTAATCGATGCCTACTTCTCAGGTACTAAAGTAAAATGGATTTTAGACAATGTTGAAGGTGCCCGTGAAAAAGCTGAAGCAGGCGATTTATTATTCGGTACAATTGATACTTGGTTAATATGGAAATTAACAGGTGGTAAAGTCCATGTTACTGATTATTCAAATGCTTCTCGTACACTAATGTACAACATTTATGATTTAAAGTGGGATGAAGAACTTTTAGACATTTTAGGCGTTCCTGCTTCTATGCTTCCTGATGTTCGTCCTTCTTCAGAAGTGTATGGCTATACGGAGGAAGCTCTGTTCTTCGGTTCTGCTGTTCCAATTGCAGGGGCTGCAGGTGATCAACAAGCTGCACTATTCGGTCAGGCTTGTTTCGAGGAAGGTATGGTGAAAAACACTTACGGTACGGGCTGCTTTATGTTGATGAATACTGGTGAAAAAGCAGTGAAATCAGAAAATGGCTTATTAACTACGCTGGCATGGGGCTTAAATGGCAAAGTAACGTACGCCTTAGAAGGAAGCATTTTCGTAGCTGGTTCCGCGATTCAATGGCTACGTGATGGCTTACGAATGTTCCGTTCTGCTTCAGAATCTGAGCAATATGCTGCGCGTGTAGAGTCAACTGAAGGTGTTTATGTAGTTCCTGCATTCGTTGGCCTAGGAACACCTTATTGGGATTCAGATGTACGAGGTGCTGTCTTCGGTTTAACTCGTGGTACTTCTAAAGAACATTTTGTACGTGCAACATTAGAAGCGTTGGCGTATCAAACAAAAGACGTACTTGGTGCGATGGAGGCTGATGCCAATATACCGTTGTCGAAATTACGTGTAGATGGTGGGGCTGTTGCAAATAATTTCTTAATGCAATTCCAATCAGATTTATTAAATGTACCTGTTGATCGTCCAGTCGTTAATGAAACAACAGCTTTAGGTGCTGCGTACTTAGCAGGTTTAGCAGTTGGCTTCTGGAACTCGACAGATGAAATTAGTGAGTATTGGAATTTAGATCGTCAGTTCACACCTGATATGGATGACTCACATCGTGAAGAAATCTATGCAGGGTGGAAAAAAGCTGTGGCTGCTGCTCAAGCGTTTAAATAAAGATAACTGAGTAGAGACGAAAAAACCTTGATAGGCTGATTTGAAGAGGATCCTGGTTGTTAGATAAAATCTAACTGGGGCCACTTCACTAGCCTATCAAGGTTTTGTTATAGGGAAATGTTTAAAATGTGTATAATAAATTCTTGATATGCACGATGACTATACAAGAAAAAAATAATAAGCATGAATTATGATTTTTCACTAACATTTGCGTTATGTGTAATAACACTCCATTCAAATTTGATGTCCAAACTAAACAAAAAAAAAGCCTCGATGTATGTATCATCGAGGCTTTTTTCTCTTTCAAGGATGTTTTAAATTACGATTCCTTCATGTTTTCAAATAAACGATATAAAAACAGAGAAAAATGTTCACGGCTTACTGGTTCGTTTGGCATGAAATTACCGTAACTACCCTTCGTAATGCCATTTGATGCTAAAATTTGAATATAATTATAAGCATAATGCTTTGACGATACATCGTTAAATTCTGTTGAAGTCCCCTTCATTTTTAAATCAAACGTATTCACTAAAATTTTCGCAAGCTGAGCACGTGTTAAGTTACTGCTTAAATCCATTTTTCCATTTGAGCCATCAACGATCCCTGCGCTATAAAACGGTAGAATAAGCGTATAATCCGCACTAAAACGTATTATATCTTTGAACTGAATCATTTCACGTATTGGTGTTAAATGTAAATCATTATAACGAGATAGCATTGTAAACACTTGTCGACGAGTAATCGAATTTGTTGGTTTAAACTGTCCATCAGTATACCCTTGAATAATCCCCATAGTTGATAGACTCATAATTTCGCTATAATAACGATAAGTTGTAGGCACATCGCTATACGTTACTTCATCAAATTGAATGGTATAATTCACTTCATTTTGTTGTTGCCAACGCGTAGACGGCTCAATTTTATAATTCCCTGCCTGTAACAGTGCCGTAATAGTATATAGCCCTTGCTGTTGCACATACTGATAATCTATAATTTGTCGATATTCCCCGCTTTCATTAGCTTTTTCAAGGATTGCGCTCATTATTTCCTTTGAATCGGTCGTAATTGTAAACTTCACCTTTTGATCATGATCTAAAGTAAAATAGTAATCATCGTTACGCCCTAAAAAGCCACGAATCTTTTTGCCAGCTTTAAGTGTCGTACCAAAAATACTATTTTTATAGGTCTCAGGGTGATCAATAGCTTCAGTCTTTACTATAAATTGATAAGTCGGATTATACCCAGAAGTGCTCGCACTCACTTTTAACGTATACGTTCCTGGTGGTAAAACTTCCGTATCCGATTTGGGGAAATCAGGAGTTGTCGTCGTCGCTAAATAACGATGACCTTTATTGTCATCAATATCTACATACAATAATTTAACTGAATCGAATGATTGCAGATTAAATTTTTCTGTTCGTAACGTTACTTTACTAGTTTTATCCAATGTAAACCTATAATAATCATCGAAAGCATCGATAGTCCCTACACTTTTAATTGGTGTATTAAGTGCAATTGGGTTTGCTTCCTGTACCTTATTGTTCGGTTCTACATCAATAGGCGACTTTAGTGGTGCAACCGTGTATGTCGCATTGTACGGTTTTTCCTCAGGTCCATCAATTCGTACATAATACAAACCGGCACGTAATTGCAGCTGTTGAACTGTTTTATTTTTTTCCCCGTCATCTTCCGTAGTACGGATAAAGGCAAAGCTTCGTCCGTTTTCAGAGCCATCATCTTGCAATAACGCAACTAAAATGGAACCTTTACTTGGATCATCAAATGTAAAGGTCACAAGTGAATCCTCATCTAACTGCATGCGGTAATAATCATAAGAATAGTCTGGTACTTTTTCAATTCGTGCATTTACGGGCCAAAACGGCGCATCTTTCATAAACTTATCAAAATAAGATATCCTGGACGCTTCCGCTTTAAAATCGACCGATAACACCATTCCTAAAAATACGCTTAATAATAACCATTTTTTCAATAGCGGTTCCTCCATGTTGAATATTCATTAATTATTGTACAGTATTATTATTTATTGGCTAGATTAACCGGAGAACAATTACTAAATACCTATATATGATTGTGAGTAGATAGAGCAAATTATATATGAAAGATACTCTGTTGATGAAGTTTATAGTAGCTATTGTGAAGAGTGAAAATTTATCTAGTACTTTTCATTGAGCGATGATTGCGATTGGCGTACATGGCAATAGTCGGAGTAAGAGTGTTAAAGGGTATTGCGATAAATCCCAGTCAAATCAGGGGCTGAAAATTTCAAATTTTATTGTAAAATAAGAAAAAATTGATATTATTCTTTCATAGAAATACCTTAAAGCATGTTTATTCTATAAAAACATATAGTATATATTGAGAATTATGAGTATTGGAATGAAAGGGGATTGCGTGGATAAATCTAAGTCGAATCAGGGCAAAAATTTAGATGAGAATTCGAAAGATCAGCAGCTAGAGCAGTTTCGTGTCGATAATGAAGAAAAAAAGATGACGACGAATCAGGGGCTAAAAGTTTCGAATGATGAGGATTCGTTGAAGGCTGGCGTTCGTGGGCCAACCATTATGGAGGATTTTCACTTTCGAGAAAAAATGACGCATTTTGATCATGAGCGTATTCCAGAGCGTGTAGTGCATGCGAGAGGTTTTGCGGCACATGGAGAATTTGAGCTGTACGAATCGATGAAAGAATATACTAAAGCAGGCTTTCTACAGGACCCTAATAAGAAAACACCTGTATTTGTCAGATTTTCAACTGTAGTTGGAAGCTTAGGATCGATGGATACTGCACGTGATGTACGTGGTTTTGCGACGAAGTTTTACACCGATGAAGGCAATTATGATTTAGTTGGAAATAATATACCTGTCTTTTTTATTCAGGATGCAATTAAGTTTCCTGACTTAATTCACGCGGTAAAGCCTGAGCCACACAATGAAATGCCACAAGCTGCCTCAGCCCACGATACATTTTGGGATTTTGTGGCGAACAATCAGGAAATTGCGCATATGATTATGTGGCATATGTCTGATCGTGCAATACCTAGAAGTTTTCGAATGATGGAAGGGTTCGGTGTTCATGCTTTCCGTTTCGTCAATGACAAAGGAAAGTCGAGATTTGTGAAATTTCATTGGAAGCCTGTGTTAGGTGTACATTCACTCGTTTGGGATGAAGCGCAAATTATTGCTGGAAAGGATCCGGATTTTCAGCGACGTGATTTATGGGAATCAATTGAGATCGGTGATTATCCAGAATATGAGCTTGGTGTACAAATGCTTGAGCCGGAGGACGAGTTTAAATTTGATTTTGATATTTTGGACGCAACTAAGCTTTGGCCCGAGGAGATAGTGCCAGTTAAAAAGATTGGAAAAATGACCTTGAATCGTAATGTAGATAATGTTTTCGCGGAAACAGAGCAAGTCGCCTTCCATCCAGGAAATGTTGTGCCGGGCATAGACTTTACAAACGATCCACTTTTACAGGGCCGGCTATTTTCTTATTTAGATACACAGCTAATTCGTCTGGGAGGACCAAACTTTGCAGAAATACCGATTAACCGACCTGTTTGCCCAATTCATAACAATCAGCGCAATGGCTTTAGTCGACAAACAATTAATGTAGGAAAAGTGAGCTATCATAAAAATTCTTTGGCCAACAATTCACCTTCAACATCAACGGCAAGGGAAGGCGGCTTTGTTCATTATGAAGAAAAGGTTGAAGGACGTATTACACGAGCACGTAGTAAATCGTTTGATGATCATTTCTCCCAGGCAAGACTATTTTGGAATAGTATGTCGCCCCCTGAAAGACAACATATCATTGACGCCTTTAGTTTTGAGGTAGGGAAGGTGAAAAGTAAATCAGTTCGACAGCAGGTTGTCGATATGTTTGTTCGTGTTGATAAAGCAATGGCGACGACTGTGGCCGATAATATTGGTGTTAATCGTCCAAAAGGAGAGCAAGTAAATGTCACGCTATCATCACCTGCACTTAGCCAGGCGAATACAATAAAAATGCCACAAACACTTAAAGTAGGCGTGCTTATAGGTGATGGATTTGATGCAAATGAAGTTGGAGAAATGCTGAAATCTTTAACAAGACAGGGTGTTCGATACAGTATTATTTCCGATAAATTAGGGGTTGTCACTAGTAGTGATGGTGTACAATTAACAGCAACTGACACATTTATAACTACTGATGCGGTACTATTTGACTCGTTATATGTTGTTGGCGTAAAAGCAAAAAATCAGGCAAAGTTCAATTCTTATATTGTTAATTATATCAATGAAGCGTATAGACATTACAAACCAATTGGTATTGCTACAACCGGAACGACATTTTTTAATATGTCCAATGCCAATGTCGGGCCAGGCATTGTGTTGGCTACTGGTGACAAAGACTTCGCTAAAAAATTTGTCAACGCCATAGCTCAACAACGCTTTTGGGAACGCAATATTTATTAACTAATATTATTTTGATCGTGTGTCTAGGGGATATCCGCGGGAGTGGAGTGAATACCCGCGGAAGGCGAGTGAATACCCGCGGAAGCAAAGCGAATACCCGCGGAAGGCGAGCGAATACCCGCGGAAGGAGGGTGAATACCCGCGGAAGGATGGCGAATACCCGCGAGCGGAGTGAATACCCGCGGAAGGCGAATGAATACCCGCGGAAGCAAGGTGAATACCCGCGAGCGGAGTGAATACCCGCGAAAGGCGAGTGAATACCCGCGGAAGCAAAGCGAATACCATGCACACAACGTATAATGAAAAACTCTCCTTTTTCTATTAAGAATAAGGAGAGTTTTTTTGCTTACTGCACGTAAAATTCAATTGTAGCGGATGGTTTGTACTCCGTTTTTTGTTCATTAGGGTTTTCTGTGTAAAAGTCAGTACTTCCTTTTACGATATAATGTCCTTTTGGAAAATGACCTTTCATTGTTTGTTTCATAAATTCAACGAGTTTAGGTTCTGAAAATTCGTTGTAACCGCCACCGCTTGTGTAGAACTCTTCGTATGGCACATTTCGCTCAAGAATACGTGTAATTAGTGGAGTATCCATTGCACTAGGTATTTCAAAATTTCGTGTCGTCTCCTGTAAATTAAATCGAAATGGGGAACCTCCATGGTAAATAGTTACGTTTTGTGCCGGACCTACATATGTGAGTTTAGCTGTTATCTTTATGGGTTCTCCCACTGTGAATGTAGGTTTTGCAATAGAAAGTTCATAAAGAAAGTCTTCCTGTTGTGTAGTAGCCGATTGTGAGTAGTTCTTACTTGGTGGGGGTATTAATGCGTCTTTGTCCTGACAGGCGGCAACAAATAGTAGCATAGAAAACAGCAGTAATAATGTTTTAGGCATACAATCCTCCTTTTACAGTAGCTGACGCTGGGGCAGACGAAATGTTACTAAAATTCTTGTAACATTTATGGCATTGCATTCAAATTTTGTAAATGCTATGGTGGTAAATGAGGTGATTTTTCGTGGAAAAATTTGATATTGCAATTATTGGTGCGGGGCCTGGGGGCTATGTAGCAGCTATACATGCAGCAAAAAGTGGCAAGAAGGTCGCTTTAGTAGAGCGCGATAAAGTTGGAGGGGCTTGCTATAATGTCGGCTGTATTCCTTCGAAAATTATGTTAGAGCACAGTAAGCTTATTCAAGAAATAAACCGTGGTAATGACTGGGGCATTGAAACTCCTACAGTAAACGTGAATTTTCCACGATTGATGCAACGTAAGGACGCTATTATAGACGAGCTTTTAACAAATATTGAAGGCTTTATTTTGAGCAAGCAAATTACTTTTTATCGAGGAGAAGCGGCAGTATCTAGTGACTTGACTGTAACCGTTGATAATGATGTATTTACAGCTACGGATGTTATTTTAGCAACTGGAAGTAAACCATTTGTACCACCATTTGAAGGATTAGAAACGTCTTCTTACTATACAACGGATACATTTTTTAGTCTTGAAGAACTGCCGAAGCAATTAACAATTATCGGTGGTGGTGTTATTGCAGTCGAGATGGCATTTAGTTTAGCGCCACTTGGAACAAAGGTGACGATGCTAAATCATAGTGAAGATATTTTACAGACGGAAGAGCCAGATGCGCGACCACTTATTCGTGAACAGATGAAAAAGCTTGGTATTGAGCTTGTAACGGATTTCCACTTTAAACATTTTAATAGCAATGAGATTCATACCTCTAAAGGAATTTATACATATGAAAATCTTTTGTTTGCAACAGGTCGACGTCCAAATACAGAGATAGCTCGGCAGCTTGATCTAGCATTTGATGGTCGATTGATTGCTGTCAATGAGCATCTTGAAACGAGTCAGCCACATATTTATGCGATAGGTGACTTAGTGGGTGGTTACCAGCTAGCTCATTCAGCGAGTGCAGAGGGAATGCACGTTGTGGAGCATATTATAGGGAATAAGCCCGCGCTGATTGATCAAACTTCGATTCCTCGCTGTGTTTATACACATCCTGAAATTGCGACATTTGGTTTGCTGGAAGAGCAGGCAGAAGAACCTTATACGGTTACGCAAATGCCTTTACATACAAACTCTAAGGCATTAATGGAAGGTAATACAGTAGGCTTTATAAAGCTTATTGCGACGAAAGAGGAAGGACATATTTTAGGGGCTTGTGTTGTTGCTGATGGGGCAACAGAAATGTTAAATGCTATTTTAGCTACTAAAAATGCTGGCGGCACTGCCAAAACTCTCGCAAATATGATTTTTCCACATCCTACAGTATCAGAGCATATAGGGGATGCGGCCAAAGCTATTTTTGGTAAAGCCATTCATCAATAAAGATTTCGAAAACTACATTCATCAGCGGAAGGCTACCCTTTTCGTTGAGGGAATGTATTTTTTTCTTTTCATTAAAGTATCCATAACAATACTGTAAAGCCTAATATCATTAGTCCAAAAAAATGGAGAGCGTTTTAAAAATAATAATATGATACTTTTAGGCGCGAATTTTTCGAAAATTAATAATACAACAGCTAATACCAAATCAATTAAAAAGAATGTTTCCGCCCCCGAAAAATCATCATCTTCTTCGTACTTTTTAAAAGCAATATAAAAAGCGTTCCCAGCAAAAAATAATAAAACTAATGAGCATGCAAACAGCATTAATTTACTCATACAATTACATCTCTCCTAATGATTCAGCTGCACAATAAAGGCCTCAATCCCTTCTTTGAAGCGAGTTTCTCTCATGTCATTGTACCAATAAAAGGCCACCTGCCAAATGTTTGTTCTTTTGCTGATTATAATAAGCATTCGTACAGGCTTCAAATAGCGGAATTTACTCTTAACAGAACAATCTAAAAATTCTGTTGACTTTGTGTTTTATTATGTTATGTTAATTCTATAAGAATACTTGGTTTTAAATTCGAGTTGACTAGAAGGCTTCTTTTTACGTAACGAATATTCTACGAATTAAAACATAGGAGCTTTTTATCTTGATGCTGTGAAGATTCATAAGGACTTAAGGAGGATGGGAAATGAGATTAGGATTTTGGTTACCGATTTTCGGAGGGTGGTTACGTAATGTAGAAAATGAGAATATGCCTGCGACATTTGATTATGCAAAACAGGTTATTCAAACAGGAGAAAAACTTGGCTTTGATGCGACGCTTATTGCAGAGCTTTATTTAAATGATATTAAGGGCGTGAATGCTGATGCGCTTGAGGCGTGGTCAACCGCAGCAGCTTTAGCAGCAGTTACTGAAAAGATTGAAATAATGGCTGCAGTTCGACCTGGCTATCATAATCCTGCGGTAATGGCAAAAGTAGCCGCAAATATTGATCAAATTGCTAATGGTCGTTTTACTTTAAATGTAGTTTCAGCTTGGTGGGAAGAAGAAGCAAAGCAATATGGTGGTTATTTTACAGAGCACGGAGAACGTTATGACCGAACAGAGGAATTTATTGATGTTTTAAAAGGTTTATGGACAGAAGAAACGTTCAGTTATGACGGTAAATATTACAAAATAGAAAATGCACATTTATCTCCTAAGCCAGTTCGAAAACCATACCCAAGACTTTACGCAGGTGGGGAAAGTGATCGCGGTAAAGAGGCAATTACAAAGTCATGTGATGCCTATGTGATGCATGGCGGAACAGTAGAGGAAGTTGGAGCTAAAATTAAGGAAATGCTTGATCGTCGAAAAGCAATTGGAAAAGGACCGTTCGAAACTTTCGGGATGGCTGCATATGTCATTGTACGTGATTCAGAAGAAGAAGCACTTTCTGAACTAGCCCGAATTACCAATGTAAAGGATGCGGCAGGGTATGCAGGCTTTAATGACTTCACTAGTAAATCAAAGTTAGAGCAACAAATTACACTACAAGATTATTCAGTTTCAAACAGAGGGCTAAGACCAAATTTAGTAGGCACACCTCAGCAAGTGGCTGAGCGCATTTTAGCTTATGAAGAAGTGGGTGTAAATCTTTTGCTCCTTCAATTCTCTCCACATCTAGAGGAAATGGAACGTTTTGCAAAAGATGTTATGCCTTTAGTGAAAATAAAATCAGCCATCATACAGTAAGGAGCGATACTATGACTGCGAAAATTTATATTATTCATGAAAATGATGAATGGACAATTCATTTAACAAATCGTTTAGAGGAACTAAACCTACCTTATGAGATTTGGCATTTGGCGAAAGGGTTGATCGACCTATCAAAAGAGCCACCACAAGGAATTTTTTATAGTCGTATGAGTGCTTCATCACATACGAGGGGGCATGAATTTGCACCTGAATTAACGGAGGCAGTGCTCGCCTGGTTAGAGTATCATGGTCGTCCGGTTATTAATGGAAGCCGTGCCTTAAGATTAGAAGTAAGTAAGGTCAATCAATATTGTGCACTTGAAGCTGTTGGCATTCAAACACCTAAAACGATAGCGACAGTTGGTAAATCGCAACTAATAGAAGCGGCAAGAACAATTGGTACTACACCATTTATTACGAAGCATAATCGAGCAGGAAAAGGACTTGGGGTACAACTATTTTATTCAGTTGAAGCGCTAGAAGCATATGTAAATAGTGATACTTTTGAGGCGCCTATAGATGGTATTACGCTTATTCAACAATATATAAAATCACCTGATTCTTATATAACACGATGTGAATTTGTTGGTGGTAAATTTTTATATGCAGTTCGTGTAGATACATCTGAAGGATTTGAACTTTGTCCTGCTGATAGCTGTCAAATAGTGGATCAATTTTGCCCAGTAGGGGAAACAGCAACTAAGAAATCAAAATTTCAAATTATAGACAGCTTTTCAGAGGAGCTTATAGGGCAATATGAAGAATTTTTAGAGAAAAATAAAGTAAGTGTCGCAGGGATTGAGTCGATTATCGATGAAGAAGGTAATATTTTTACATATGACGTGAACACCAATACAAACTATAATGCAGAAGCCGAAAAAGCTGTAGGAAAATATGGCATGTTAGCTGTGGCCAAATACTTAGGTGCTACATTACGTCAATATGAAAAGACATTGCAATTTTCGTAAAGTATTTTTGTAGTCACTATGTAAAGGAGAGTGGTTAGTTTGATAAAAGCAGTTATTATTAATGGCAGTAATTCGAGAAATTCACGCGTGACAGCTATTCATGATAAGGTGGAAAACTCTTTAAAGGTACAAGGAATAGGAGTACACACAAATTACGTACATGAACTGCCAGCTGAGGACTTAATTACGGCTAATTTTGCAAGTGAGGCCATCATTTCAGAAAATAAACAAGTTGAAGAAGCAAATATTATCGTACTTTTGACGCCTATTTATAAAGCCTCATATTCAGGAATACTTAAAACTTATTTGGACTTACTGCCGCAAAAAGCATTGCAAGGAAAAATTATCTTACCAATTGCTGTAGGTGGTTCTATCGGGCATTTACTCGCATTAGAATATGCATTAAAACCAATAGTAGCTGTATTAGGGGCTACAAATATCGCACATTCTGTCTACATTGTTGATAAACAAATTATTCGGCTTGAAGATGGAAGCTTTGCCATCGAGGAAGAAGCAATTAACCGACTTGATGTAGAATTAAAACAATTGCAGGAAATTGTATTGGTAAACTGAGGAGCCGCCTTTATATTCCGATCTACCTTCAATGAATTTATAATGACATCCACAACGTTTGGTGATGAGACATGAAGTACAAAATAGCGCATTATAGGAAATAACCACCTCCTATAACGCGCTATTTTTTAATTAGCTTCAGGTTCTTCTTTTTTCTCAATCGGTGCTGTAGAAAGATATAAGAAAGCCTCATCTTGCAATAGCAATACTTTTTCTTCACAAATACCGTGCGCTAATGGTCCAGAAAAAATTGACTCCCACCAAGTTCCTGTTGATATTGTCATTCATCTACGCCCCCGTTTCAAATTTTCAATATGTAGTTGTAAGTTTCTTGAAGTCACAAAACCGTCTACAGTTCTAACATTCTTTACACATCCCTCATTTAGAAAGAGGAATTTTGGTTGTCAATGTTGTATCGTATAGACAAAGATAGTTTGTTTCGAAATGAAAAAACTATGTATGCCATTTTAAAAAAAGGGGTGCTTTTATTATGAATTTTACGACACAAGATGTAGAAAATATGATTACAGAGCAACGTCAATTTTATTTTTCTCGAACGACGAAGAGTACAAAATTTCGAAAAGAGCAATTACTAAAACTCAAGAAAACGATTTTAAAATATGAAAAAGAAATTTTGAATGCTCTATATTTAGATTTACGTAAGAGTGAGTTTGAGGCATATGCAACAGAAATTGGCATTGTATTAGATAGTATTTCTTATATGGTAAAGCATGTTGAAGAGTGGATGAAACCTGAAGCTGTAAAGACACCGATTCAATATCAGGTGGGAAAAAGTTTTATTGTAAGAGAACCATTTGGCGTAACATTAATCATTGGTCCTTTCAATTATCCATTTCAACTTGTTATGGAGCCATTAATCGGTGCAATTATTGGTGGTAATACGGCTATTGTAAAACCATCAGAAACATCTGTGCATACAGCAGCAATCGTTAAAAAGATAATTGAAGAAACATTTAATCCTTCATACGTGCGTGTTGTAGAAGGAGAGAAAGATGAAGTGACGGCACTTATTCATGCGTCCTTTGACTATATATTTTTTACAGGGAGTGTGGCAGTCGGCAAAGTTGTGGCAAAGGCAGCGGCAGAACGATTAACACCAATTGCCCTCGAACTTGGTGGGAAAAGTCCTGCAATTGTCGATCAAACAGCCAATTTAGAAGTAGCCGCGAAAAGAATTGCATGGGGAAAATTCACAAATACCGGACAAACTTGTGTAGCACCAGATTATATCCTTGTCCATAAAGAAGTCTATGACCGATTTATGAAAATATTGAAAGCAACTATTCGATCTTTCTATGGTAAAAATGCAATAAAAAGCCCTGACTACGGCCGTATTGTCAATCTAAGACAATTTGATCGGCTACAGCAAATTATTGTAGAAGAACGTGATGCCATAACATTTGGTGGTAGAACAGATCGTGATGATTTGTATATGGAGCCTACTATTATTGAATATGTGAAATGGTCAAGTCCTTCGATGCAGGATGAACTATTTGGTCCCATTTTACCTGTGATGATGTATGATGATTTACCGCTAGCCATTCACCAAATTCGTCAGTTACCAAAGCCTTTAGCGGCGTATTTTTTCTCCGAGCATGAGAAAGCTATTCAGTACTTTTTAGAGGAACTACCATTTGGTGGCGGGTGTATAAATGATACGATTACACATGTTGGAAATTTACATTTACCATTTGGCGGTGTCGGGTCATCGGGGGTAAAAGCATACCATGGGAAAGCAAGTTTTGAAAACTTTACTCATCCCAAATCAATATTAAAAAAATCTTCTAAGTTAGAGACGAATGTTCTCTTTCCCCCTTATAAACAAAAGGTTAAGCTTGTGAGAACTATAATGAAATAGTAAAAGGAGGTGTCGAATCATTAAAGATTCTTGACACCTCACTTTTTTTAGGGGAAATGTAGTTGTCGATAAATGTCGTTTTTTTATAAAGTAAGTACATTTCGAGCATTTAAACCATATATAAGCTGTTTGGAGGGAAAGCACGGGTTGAAAATTTTTAGAGAGCGCAGAAATGGAACGAAGGCTAAGAGCAACTGATAATGCTCTTTTGACTAGCTCGATGGTACAACTGCGCCTTGCTTCAAAGAGTTCATCGATGTTCCGAGTAGACAC
This sequence comes from Lysinibacillus zambalensis, assembly GCF_040183165.1. NCBI lineage: Bacteria > Bacillati > Bacillota > Bacilli > Caryophanales > Bacillaceae > Lysinibacillus > Lysinibacillus zambalensis. Next base: position 236,651 of record NZ_JBEGDG010000003.1, on the reverse strand, counting down.
TCAGCCGGATGGAAATCAACACACCCGATGATAATGAGCGAAATTTTATTGAAATATTAAAGATATATTAAAATGATAGCGTTTTCATCGGAAAAACGTCCTAACAAGCATTTTCTTTATGGGCGAATAAGTAGTAAAATAAATTCAATAGATTGTGGGGGACTCATCTTGTCATTTATTGTCGAATAAACAACGAATGATGAAATGAATGTAGAGATTGAATGGAGGACTATGAAATGTATGCAGAGGAATTGTTGAATGCATTACCTTTGAAAAAAATAATTGGAGTGCTACCTGATCAAGTAACTGATATTGTAATTGATTCACGTAGTGTGCAACCAAATAGTATGTTTGTTTGTATTAAAGGTTATACGGTAGATGGTCATAACTATGCACAGAAAGCTGTTGAAGGTGGCGCAACAATTGTTGTGACAGAACGACAGTTACCATTAGAAGAAACGATTGCGCAAGTCATTGTGAAAGATACGGATCGAGCAGTTGGCTTGTTAGCTGCAAAGTTTTTTGACTATCCATCAAAAGATATGGCGATGATTGGTGTAACCGGAACAAATGGAAAAACATCAGTAACAGGAATTATTCAAAACATCATGCATGGTATGGGCGAAAAATCCGCGCTATCAGGGACAATCGGCTTTAATTTAAATGGTATTTTATATGAATCAGCCAATACTACAAGCGATGCATTATCGACACAACAAATGATATTCCGTGCAAAAATGGAAGGTTGCCGATTAATGACTATGGAGGTATCTTCACACGGTTTAGCACTTGGACGTCTAGCTGGCGTAGAATATGATGTAGCTATTTTTACAAATCTTACACATGATCATCTTGATTTCCATGGAACGATGGAGGAATATGGGCATGCGAAAGGCTTATTATTCTCTCAACTCGGACAAGACTTAGAAAAGAATAAATTTGTCGTATTAAATGCCGATGATGCTTGGTCAGAACGCTATGCAGCGATGACACCATTTCCAGTATGGACATATGGTTTGAAAAATGAAACAGCAGATTTCCGAGCTATTAACTGTGAGTATCATGATTTCATGACTTCTTTTGACGTTGAAACGCCAGAAGGAATATACCGTGTGAAAATGCATTTACTTGGGGAATTTAATATATACAATGTACTTGCTGCTATGGTTGCTTTTTATGGACGTGGTTATTCAATTGAAACAATTATTGAGCAAGTTGAGCAAATACCACCAGTAAAGGGACGTATGGAGAAAGTTTGCTCAGATTTACCGGTGCAGATGTTTATTGATTATGCACATACGCCTGATGCAATTGAAAAGGCGATTTCTTCAGCTCAACCATATAAAAAAGGTAAGCTTATTTTCTTAGTTGGCACAGGTGGCAATCGTGATAAATCGAAACGTCCAACAATGGCAGAAAAGGCATCAGCTGCTGATTACGTTATATTAACGACAGATGACCCGCGCTATGAAGAATACGATAGTATTACAGGTGATCTTGCCAAAGGGATGTTACATGAAAATTATGCATGTATAGGCGACCGTGCTGAAGCCGTGCGCCATGCTATTGAGGTTGCTGAACCAGGAGATATCATTATTTTTGCTGGTAAAGGACATGAAGATTATCAAATTATTGAGAATACTAAATATCCACATAGTGATGCGGATATTGCAATAGAAGCTGGCCAACTAAAATTTGTATAATATATGATCTCCAATTAGGATGTTAGAGTGTACGATAGTGTGAATAAAAGCATGTAGTCATGCGATAAGTTCACCATACTTTGAAACCCCTTTTAGTCTAAGGGGTTTTCTTTTTGGGTTAACATGAAGGTGAATGTATGGAAAGAAAATGATCTTCATCGGAGTGTTTGATGAACTATCTACATTGGACCTAGCTAAGTATTCTTTGGGGAATTCATGTAAAAAGGTTGTAAGAAAGGCAAGTCTTCTTTTATTATTAGTAAGTATGAAAAAAGGAGAATGACGAGATGAATTCAAATTTAGAAAAAGATATATTATCACGTCGAACTTTTGCCATTATCAGTCACCCTGATGCTGGGAAAACGACGATTACAGAAAAGCTTTTACTATTTGGTGGTGCGATTCGTGATGCCGGTACGGTAAAAGGGAAGAAAACAGGTAAGTTTGCAACATCTGACTGGATGGAGATTGAAAAACAACGTGGGATTTCTGTAACTTCTTCAGTTATGCAATTCGATTATAATGGATCACGTGTCAATATTTTGGATACTCCAGGTCACCAAGATTTCTCGGAGGATACGTATCGTACATTAATGGCGGTGGATAGTGCTGTCATGGTTGTAGATGCTGCCAAAGGTATTGAAGCACAAACTTTAAAGCTGTTCAAAGTTTGTAAAATGCGTGGTATTCCAATTTTTACGTTTATTAATAAACTTGACCGTCAAGGGAAGGAGCCACTTGAGCTGATAGAAGAGCTTGAGGAGGTATTGGGCATTAACGCTTACCCAATGAACTGGCCGATCGGTATGGGTAAAGAATTTTTAGGTATTTATGATCGTTATAATAAACGTATCGAGCAATTCCGTTCTGATGAAGGAGAACGTTTCTTGCCAATTGATGAAAATGGGGAACTTGCAGTTGAGCATCCGATGAAGGTGACTTCTTATTATTCACAAGCAATGGACGACATTATGTTGCTTGACGAAGCGGGTAATGAGTACTCAGAAGAAAAAATTCGTCGTGGTGAATTAACACCTGTTTTCTTTGGTTCTGCTTTAACAAATTTTGGTGTACAAACATTCCTTGAAACATATTTACAATTTGCACCGACACCACAGCCTCGCATTACTGAGAATGAATTATTTATTGATCCAGTTGAGCATGAGGAGTTTTCAGGCTTCATTTTCAAAATTCAAGCGAATATGAACCCTGCACACCGTGACCGTATTGCCTTTGTGCGTATCGTATCGGGTAAATTTGAGCGTGGCATGAACATGACTTTATCTCGTACAGGTAAATCATTCAAAGTGACACAATCTACACAATTCCTAGCGGATGACCGTGAAACAGTAGATGAAGCAGTAGCTGGTGATATTATCGGTTTATATGACACAGGTACTTATCAGATTGGCGACACAGTCGTAGGTGGTAAAAAGACATTCCAATTTGAAAAACTACCACAGTTCACTCCGGAGCTATTTGTGCGTGTAACTGCGAAAAATGTTATGAAATCTAAGCAATTCCATAAAGGGATTTTACAATTAGTGCAAGAAGGCGCTATTCAATATTATAAAACATTGCATACAGAAGAAGTTATTCTTGGAGCAGTTGGTCAATTACAATTTGAAGTTTTTGAGCATCGTATGAAAAATGAATATAATGTTGAAGTGAAGATGGAGCCAATTGGTTCGAAAATTGCAAGATGGATTGAAAATGAAGAGGATGTTAAAGAATCAATGTCTTCAGGTCGTTCAATGCTTGTAAAAGACCGTTTTGATAATCTTGTTTTCTTATTTGAAAATGAATTTGCTATGCGTTGGTTTGCAGATAAAAACGAAAACATTAAATTGTATAGCCTTTTATAATAAAAAGCAAAATTGTCAGGGTGATTTCCGTTCCAGTCTACCTGCTTTCCAACGGGAGTCGAGTAGCATTCCACTCCAATCAACAATAGCGTAGAGCTTTTATCATTTTTAGGCATTTCAAAAGTGAACAAACTAACACGAATCGACATGTTGCGATTCGTGTTTTTTTACAAGGAAAATTAGAGCTATATGTAGAATATATACAATATTAGGAAATGTAAGGTTAGGCATCATAACGTGTGGTTGATTTCCGTTCCAACTGGGCGCTTTGTTGTTGCTGCCGCTACGCTTTCGCGCAGAGCAGAGCTTCCTGGGGGTGTCCGATGAGCCGCTCCGTTAGCACTACGCTTTCGCGCAGAAAACATCCGCTGCGCTCCAGGGTCTCGGGCCAACAGATGTCTTTTGCGCGAAAGCGTGAGTGCAACGTAGCGGCAGCGGCGGGTTTTGTTTTTGTTTGTGCGAAAGCGCAGCGACAGCAACGGCACGATGTTGGTCACGAAGGCGTTATCACAGGACGTGATGCCTCTATATTGCTAATCCCCAAGGAGTCGCCCAGTCGGAACGGAAATCAGCTTAAATAGGGTATTCGTTATAACCTCTTTCAGCTGGTATCCAAACACCGCTGAAAGAAGTTAAAGCCTCCGGGCGTAATTATGCCGAGGCATAATTGATCAAATTGCAATTCCTAATTTTCGCGTTGTGCTATATATTAAACCTATAATACATGGAGGAGTTTTCAAATTTATAAAATATTCGCCTTTTCGGGTATTATAGAAGGGAAGAGATGGAAAAGGAGCTTGTAAAGTGAATATTAGTAATTTTTCTATTAAAAGACCTGTTTTTACAATAGTTACAATGATATTAGTCATTATTTTAGGTGGCGTTTCATTATTAAAAATACCAATTACGCTTATTCCTGAGTTACGTCCACCAATTGGCATCGTTGTTACCTCTTATCCTGGTGCAAGTCCGACCGAGGTTAATGAGAAAATAACGAAGCCCTTAGAGACAACGCTTGCCACCTTACCAGGGATTAAAAAACTACAGTCTACCTCTCAAGAAGGATCCAATTTAATTGTTCTCGAATTTGATTGGTCAATCAATATTGAAGATGCTCAGCTCGATATTTTACAACGCATCGACATGACCCCTTTACCGAATGATGCTGAGAAACCTAGCTTTTTAAAATTTGATCCATCTCAGTTTCCTATTATACAACTTTCACTACGGGCGGAAAATGACCATGTAGATGTGCGTTTACTGGCAGAAGCTTTGGAAAAGGAACTTCGTCGAACTGCTGGGGTCGCGAGTGTAAATATTTCCGGTAAGCTAGTCGAAGAAGTTCAAATAACTTTAGATGAATCGAAGTTAGTTGAAAAAGGATTAACTCAAGCAGATGTTATTCAAATTATTCAATCGAACAATGTTTCTCTTCCTGGAGAACCCGTATTAACAGCAGATGGAAAGATGTTAACAACTCGTATTTTAAGCACATTAAATTCACCTGAAAGTATTGCAGATTTAATCATTTCGGTAAATCCACTAGATGGTAAAGCATTAACCGTTGGAGAAGTAGCAACTGTTGAACGCGCGGAACAAAAATCTATAACTACGACACGTGCAAATGAGCATCCTGCAGTATTAATGTCTGTATTACAGGAATCGGGCGCTAATACGGCAGAAGTATCTAAAGCTTTCAAAAAGGCTTTAGATGAATTATTGACGAAGAAGCAATATGAAGGAATCGTTGCAGACGTGCTAGTGGACCAAGGTAATTACGTAGATTTAGCGATTAGCAATATCGGAACTTCTTTACTTTTAGGTGGATTATTCGCAATGTTCGTGTTATTTGTCTTTCTGCGAAGTGTGAAAAGCCCTATTATTATTGGAATTGCGATTCCATACTCGGTTATTGTTACATTTGTTTTAATGTTTTTCGCCAATTTCTCACTCAATATTATGACATTAGGTGCGTTAGCACTTGGCATCGGTATGCTTGTTGATAATGCTATCGTTGTAATTGAAAACATTGAACGACATTTAGGACTTGGCAAGGACCCTATCGAAGCAGCTAAGGAAGGGACAAAGGAAGTGGCACTTGCAATTACGGCGTCCACGCTCACAACAATTGCTGTATTCATTCCTGTAATGTTTATTAAAGGATTAATAGGGCAAATTTTCACAGAATTTGCTTTAACTATTTCCTTTAGCTTAATCGCTTCTTTAGTCGTTGCGTTAACGGTTGTCCCAATGCTTGCAAGTCGTCTTTTAAAAATGAAATCAATCAATGTTTATGAAAAACGAAATGAATCATCCTTTTACAAGAGCTACAAAACATCAATTATTTGGGTATTGCGTCACCGTATGCTTGTACTAATCTCAACAGTTGTCTGTTTTGGACTTGCCTTATTTGGACTTATGAAAATTGGCACAGAGTTTTTACCGCCAACCGATGAAGGATTTGCATCCATAAGTGTAAATCTTGAAAAAGGGGTAGCCGTATCAGAAACAGAAAAAGTGGTTGCGAAAATTGAGGAACGTTTGAAACAGGAGGAAGATGTTGACGTATATGTTAGTTTAATCGGTGGTACACAACAAGCACAAGCTCGGGGACAAACAAGTGCTAACCAAGCTGAGCTATATGTAAAGCTTGTCCCTTTAGCAGATAGGAATCGTTCGATTTTTGAATTTGTAGAAGAGGTTGAAAGAGATTTGCATGCAAAGCTAGGGGAGCAAGTTGAAATCAACTTCAATGTCTCAACGACAACAGGTTCGTCACCAAATACATTAACGTTTAGGTTAACAGATTCTGATGAGAGAAGACTTCATAGCTCTGTTGATAAAGTGCAGCAGGAGCTATCAAAGATGATTGCTATCACAAAGGTATCTACGGATTTAGATATCACTGTAAAAGAACTTCAAGTCGAAGTAGACCGTGAAAAGGCGAAGGACTACGGATTTGTGCCTGCACAAATTGCTCAGACGGTCAATCAAATGACAAAGGGTCAGCTAACTACGCAATTAATGGCAGAGGATGGTGCTGTATTGCCTGTTTATACAGGCTTTGGACAAGTGTTTAATGATAGTATCGAGTCATTAAAATCGATGCAGCTACGTTCACCTGCAGGTTTATTTGTAAAACTAGAGGACATTGCAACTGTTTCTGTACAAGAAGGGCCAGTATCAATAAGACGTTCTGATCAGGCTGCTGCTGTTGCATTTTTTGTAGAATATAAAACGAAAGAATCGCTAGGAGGCATCTCAGCTAAAGTGGACAAAGCATTGGAAAAAGCGGATTTGCCAACTGAAACTCAAGTTGTCTTTAGTGGAGATCGTGAGCTATATGATAGTGCAATTAATGATATGCTTTTAGCAGTTGCGTTAGCGGTCGTACTTGTATATATCGTGATGGCCGCACAGTTTGAATCTTTTAAATATCCATTTGTTATCATGTTCACAGTACCTTTAATGATTATTGGTGTTGCTATTGCTATGTTTGCTACGAACACGCTAATTGGTGTGACATCAGTTATAGGCATCTTAATATTAGTTGGAATTGTCGTGAATAACGGAATTGTCCTTGTAGATTACATTAATCAACAAAAAGCTAGAGGACTGGCGACGTATGATGCGATCATACTTGCTACACAAGATCGACTTCGACCAATTTTAATGACTGCACTAACAACGATTTTAGGATTGCTACCACTTGCTCTGGGCATCGGTGAAGGAACAGAGATGAATAAACCGATGGGAATTGTCGTAATCGGAGGACTTGTGACATCAACTTTATTGACACTATATATTGTACCGATCGTGTACAGCTTAACTTCTTCTAAAAGAAGTTAAAGCCTCCGGCGGATGTCACGGAATCGGAAAGGAGTCCTTTATGCAACAAAGGCGATTCTGGACGCAATTATGCCAATAATTGATTGGATAAAAAAACTAGGAAGATGCGGTAAGTTCAGGGGGGATGAGAGATGGGGGTTCATTTTTTTACAGGCTTTCCGGGTTTTATTTCAAGTCAAATAATACGAGAGTTATTTCGAAAAAATCAATCACAGGAAGTCATCACTATTGTTTTAGCTGGTGAGTTAATAAAAGCAAATTTAGAAAGAGAACATATTTTAGCGGAGTTTCCTAACTGTTCTATTCGTATTGTAGAGGGAGATATTACATTACCGAATCTCGGTCTAGAAGACCAAGCTGTACAGAAAATTGTACCTCAAATAGAGGTGCTCTGGCATCTGGCTGCCATTTATGATTTAGCCGTACCACGCGATATCGCATGGAAGGTAAATGTGCATGGTACGACTATGGTCAATGATTTTGTTCGTACACTTCCAAACGTAAGACGCTATATGTATTTCAGTACAGCGTATGTCGCAGGAATACGCGAAGGTATTTTGAGAGAAAATGAATTAATTCGCCCGCCTGCATTTAAAAACTATTATGAGGAAACAAAATATGAAGCGGAGCATCTGGTAGAGGATTTGAAATTAGAAATACCACTGACAATTATTCGGCCTGGTATCGTACGTGGACATTCCGAAACAGGAGAAACGATTAAATTCGATGGACCGTATTTCTTTTTAAATATGGTAGATAAATTAAAATGCCTACCTTTTATTCCGTACATTGGTCAATCGAAATCAACAATAAATGTAGTGCCAGTGGATTACATTATAAAGGCTTCGACTTATTTAGTTGATGAAAAATGTGCTGAAGGGAAAACATTACATCTAACGGACCCAAATCCGCATCCAGTGCAGGAAGTGTATCGGACGATGGTTAAATTATTAACGAACCATTACCCTAAGGGGCGATTACCGCTAACACTAGCAAGACTATCTTTACAAGTCCCACTTCTTCGGAAAAATCTAGGTGTTGAGCAAGAAACTTTAGATTATTTAACTTGGGATGCTAAATTCGATACGTTGGAAGCAGAGACTATTTTGAAAAAAGGTAATATTACATGCCCCGACTTTATACAAACTATGCCAAGAATGATTGAATTTTATTTAGCGCATAAAGAGGATAAAAGCTATCAAATTCAAATAAAGTGACTTCAAGTAGTAGTACACTAATTGAGGTGATGCAATCGGCTACAGATGTGTTTATTGGGAAATATAGGTTTGTTGTTAATTGATAAAAGCATTTTTGGTTTATATTTTGCTAATGTATGCCCATTTTAACTAATAGTAGCCCGTAGCGGAAATCAGAGCCTTCTATTAGATAGTAGGGTAGAATAATTTTGCCACTCCTATATGATAGTGCTATAATGAGTTTACAGAAGAAGAACCTTCGACGTTTTGTCAAAGGGGAGTAGCTAACAGATACGAGCGATGTATCTGGATTACATCCGTCAGGACATGGTTTTTACCATCGGGTGTGATAAGCGATTAACTCTATACTTGCGGAATTCATTCCACTAGTAATAGAGAGGTACTGATGAATTGTCAGATATTATTTGCTTAGCGAGACCTTTGCCTTTTAATAGGGCAGAGGTCTTTTCTTTTGTACTCGTATAGTGAAAACTAATTTGGGTATACAGAGCTTTAGAGGAGGCACATGAATGGAATCAATTGTATTACAATACGGTTGGGTACTTATTGTACTTGTAGTATTAGAAGGGTTATTAGCAGCAGATAATGCAGTAGTAATGGCTGTGATGGTGAAGCATTTACCACATGAGCAACAAAAAAAGGCACTATTTTATGGATTATTCGGTGCATTAATTTTCCGATTCGCAGCACTATTTGTCATTACAGTATTAGTGAATTATTGGCAAATTCAAGCATTGGGAGCAGCTTACTTATTATTCATGTCCGCCAAAAATATATATGATTTACGCCATAAAAAGGATTCAGAAGATGAATCTAGTGAAGAAACGAGGAAAAAGGGCTCTGGTTTTTGGATGACAGTGCTTAAGGTAGAGGCAGCGGATATTGCATTTGCTATTGATTCTATGCTTGCTGCAGTTGCCATCGCGGTCACTTTACCGAAGGTAGGAAGCTTTGATATTGGTGGCATCAATGGTGGACAATTTATTGTCATGTTACTGGGTGGGTTTATCGGAGTGATCATGATGCGATTTGCGGCACAATGGTTTGTGAAAATATTAAATGACTACCCTTCACTTGAAACAGCTGCGTTTTTAATTGTAGGTTGGGTAGGCGTGAAGCTTGTTGTGTTGACTTTGTCACATGAGAAGGTGGGTATTTTACCTGCAGAATTTCCACATTCAACTGTGTGGGAGTTAACTTTCTGGATCGTACTAGTGGGCATCGCATTAGTAGGTTATTTAGTAGGAGTTCGTTTTAAAAATAAAGCTTAATATCATTTAGAGGGATAGTCGTAGCTATTCCTCTTTCTTTTTTTAAGTATTTTTCCTATACTAATATCTATCGAGTTTGGCATCATATTAGGAAGGGGTTTTCAACGTGCCCTGGAAAAGATCAAAAAATAGACTTGTTACACCTTTTCAGGTGCTTGTCTCTTATTATTTTATTGCTATAGCGATTTCCTTCCTGTTACTACGGCTACCAGGCGTTCATCAAGAAGGTGTACACGTTTCATTATTAGATAGCTTGTTTACGGCTGTAAGTGCAGTTAGTGTAACGGGTTTAACAACATTCGATATATCTGAAAGCTACACAACATTTGGCCTCGTGATGGTACTTGTCATTTTACAACTTGGCGCAATTGGCATTATGTCACTTGGTACCTTTGTGTGGTTACTAGTTGGGAAAAAAATAGGAATGCGTGAGCGTCAGTTAATTATGATTGACCATAATCAATACAATTTGTCAGGGGTTGTCCAATTAATTCGCGAAATATTGAAAATCTTAATCGGTATTGAAGTGATGGGTGCGTTTATTTTAACGTTGCACTTTACAAACTATTTCGATACTTTCGAAGAAGCGCTGATTCATGGTGTTTTTGCCTCCGTTTCTGCTACCACAAATGGTGGTTTTGATATTACGGGCATGAGTTTATTACCGTTTCATAACGATTACTTTGTACAAATAATAACGATGTTATTAATCGTGCTAGGCGCGATAGGCTTCCCAGTATTAATTGAAGTGAAATCGTTTTTACTTCATCGCCATGCAAATTTCCGCTTTAGTTTATTTACAAAAATAACGACCTCTACATATGCAATTTTATTTGTGGTAGGGGCTCTCGTTATTTTATTGCTTGAATCATTCCATTCCTTTAAGGGAATGTCTTGGCATGAAGCGCTATTTTCTGCAATGTTCCATTCTGTTTCAACACGATCAGCTGGACTGACGACGTACGATGTCACAACCTTTAGTGAAGCGACAGATATTTTTATGAGCTTTTTAATGTTTATTGGTTCTTCGCCAAGTTCAGTTGGTGGAGGGATACGTACAACAACGTTTGCCATGGCTATTCTATTTCTAATTACCTTTTCACGAGGAAGAGAGGATATTCAAGTATTCGGACGAGAAATACATTTAATCGATGTATTCCGCTCGTTTGTTGTTATTTTATTGGCATTCTTTATGGTATTAGTCGCGACAATTATGTTACTCATTACTGAGCCACACGCATCACTGATTCAAATAATTTTTGAAATTACATCAGCGTTCGGAACGTGTGGGATGTCTTTAGGGATTACCTCGGATTTATCTGCATTTGGTAAAATTATTATTATGATTTTAATGTTCGTTGGTCGTGTTGGTTTAATCTCCTTCCTTTACACTCTTGGTGGTGGTGGTAGAGGCAAAAAATCAAGTTATCACTATCCTAAGGAACGAGTAATTATCGGGTAAGTACTAGACCATTCAATACTTGAATAGCCCCATATCTAAGATTGAAATAAAAAAAGAGCTAATGTAGCTCTTTTTTTTATTTCCGTACTATTTTCCGGTTGCCAATAAGTTTATTGAACGAGAATTTTAAAGGTTAACTTAGTAGAAAATCTATTCATAAAGAGGTATTTAGATTGCGTAATTGACAAGGAATTGTCTTTGACACACAATTGTCGAAAAATTTTAAATTGTTTTTTCCTGGTTATTATGACTATTTAATAGGTAATATTTCCAATGAATAGCTATCAATGCATTAATATTTTCGAACTAAACTTTTTTAGGATAATAGTAATACTTAAAAGAACATCTGTTAAGTGTAATAAAGCAATTATTTTTGATTGCCGAAGATTTAATAAAAATGTAATTATATGGGTTGTTTTTAAAGGTTGCTGAAAAATTTAAGAGTTTTTAATGTATGAAAAAAACGCTAGTCCTAAATTTTCTTCATGGACTAGCGTTTCTTATTATAAAGAGTCGATTGTTGCAAAATATGGAGCTTGACCGTGACGGAAGTAAGTTAAAAGATAGCCACTTTTTTGTACAATTTTGCCTTTTGAAAAATTTTGGTAATCAATGTAATGTGGAATAATGAGCGTATGTTTAAACAACTCTTTTTCAGATAGATTGAAGTTGGCAAATGTCTCACCTGCGATGGCAGGGTTTTCACGTAATGCCGAATAAAGTGCTTTTTGTTGCTCCTCTGTAGGACGCTCCTTCCACCATAATTTACGCGGCTGGAACTGTTGAGCCATTAAATAATCTAGTTGCATTAGGCTTTGAATGGTAGTTAAATCAGCACCTTCAACAGTTTCTAAAAACATTAATAAGCGAAGGAATAAATCCTCAAGCTGATGTCCGATACGCGACCAACCTTTAGTTTCCCAATAAGTACCGAAGTTTTGGAAGAAATCAAATGGTGTTTCAAACACGTCAGTTACTAAATATTCAATCGTATGATCCATACGGTGAGCGTTCCAGTATTTCTCAAGCACGTCCTCTGCATGTTTAATGCGCACAATATCATCAAATGTTAAGACATTATTAGAGAAAATCTCGTAAGGTGATTGGTCTACATACGTATAGCCAAATTTTTCAGCCTCTAGACGAAGGCCTGTACCACGCAGAAGCTTAAGGAATCCAAGCTGTAATTCTTCTGGACGCATTGCGAAAACGTCATTAAAGGTTTGACGGAAGCTTGCATAATCCTCCTCTGGTAAACCAGCGATTAAGTCTAAATGCTGATCGATCTTTCCACCTTCTTTGACCATTGTCACTGTACGTGTTAGTTTTTCAAAGTTTTGACGGCGTTTCACGAGAGTGTTTGTTAAATCGTTCGTTGATTGAACACCGATTTCAAAACGGAAAAGACCTTTTGGTGCGTTATCATTTAAAAACTGGATAACCTCAGGACGCATAATATCAGCGGTAATTTCAAATTGGAATACAACCCCTGGCTTATGTTCATCGATTAAAAACTGGAACATTTCCATCGCATAGCTGCGGCTTATATTGAATGTACGGTCCACAAATTTAATAGTACGTGCACCGTTGTTCATCAAGAATCGAATATCTTCTTTTATTTTTTCTCGGTTAAAATAACGAACCCCTACTTCAATAGAAGATAAACAAAATTGACAGCTAAATGGACAGCCGCGACTTGTTTCAATATATTGGATTCGTTTGCTTAGATGAGGGAGGTCCTCCTCGAAACGAAATGGACTTGGCAATTCACGTAAATCAATTTTTGGTGCTTGTGCGTGAATGCGTACTTTACCATCCTCTAAGTAGCAAATCCCTGGAACATCCTCCAATGCAATTTCTCCATGCAAATGGCGTAGTAATTGTTTAAAGGAAGTTTCTCCTTCACCCATAACAATGAAATCAACCTCTTCAATTCTACGTAACCAATGGTGCGAATCGTAAGAAACTTCAGGTCCGCCGAGCAAAATTTTAACATTTGGACAGACAGTTTTTAACATTTTGATAACGTGAATAGTTTCTTCAATATTCCAAATATAGCAACTAAATCCTACAATATCAGGTTTTTTTTGGAATAAATCTGATACAATATTAAAAGCAGGATCTTTAATTGTATATTCTGCAATGATCGGATTAAATTCTGGTAAAGCAGCACCTTTTAAATAACGCAGTGCTAAATTTGTGTGAATATACTTTGCATTTAAAGTAGTTAAAATAGTATTCATGAAATAATCTTCCTTTCAATTTCTAATTGTAACAGTCAAGTAGCTGTCAAACAATATAATCCTTTTTGCCTATTTATTTTGTGAACAGTTCGTGAAATAATTTTAAATACTTAAATTTACTAAATTTTGTAATAATAGAATCGTGCAGTCATAAAGTATAGTAAAGGCTCAAAATTCGATTAAGGGGTTTTTTACTCTATTGAAAGGTTCGGTGAGAAAGTTGAAGCAAAATGATATTAATCAATGTTTTGGAAATCTTATGACAAGTACTTCGTCACCAACACTTATTCTTAATAAAGTAGGTAAAATTTTAAACATGAATGAGGCTGCTATTAAACTGTTTAACCTCAATTCATCGTATATAGGTTATTTAACAATGGACGAGTCCTCTAATTTAAATTGGGCAAAATTCGTTAAACAATTACAAAGTGATTTGAGATCAGAAGAAATCTTCAATATTCAAACAGCTAGTAATGAGTTTGAAATGATGTCTTTCAAATGTTTTTTTGATCCGAACACAGAAGAAATCGTTGCGCAAATTTCAACATTAAATAATGACATAGCTCATGAATTATATGTTAGCCAAGAGCAAGAGAGATCACAATCTTTCCATGCTTATGATCACTTACCGTACGCTGTTATTATAAGTGACGCTAGCGGGATTATTCTTGGGCTAAATAAGTATGCTGAGATGTATTTAAAAATAGAAAAATCGCAGCTTCTTCATAAGGCACACCAGCACATCTTTGATACTTTTACACTTAAGAAAGGCCAAATTACTTCATACCTTTCTAAACTGATGGGTGAAAAGCATGCAAATATTCATGTAGTCGATGAAACGCAAGTTATTACCCCTTGCTATTATGAAATTTCAAGTATCTATGATGAATACAACAATATTATTGTCACAGTCATTAATGATGAAACAGAAAAGAAACAACTTCAACATAAAGTTGAACATCAGCAAGCTTTAAATGTTGTCGGTCAAATGGCCGCAAGTATCGCCCATGAAATCCGTAATCCATTAACTTCTTTAAAGGGCTTTACCGAATTATTAAAGTTAAATGCTGATGAAGAGTCCAGTATGTATTTATCTGTCATCGATAGTGAACTCCAACGGATGGAACAAATTTTATCCGAGCTCTTAGTATTGTCCAAGCCAACAAGTATGAAAGTAGAATTATTAGAGCTAAATAACATTGTGAAGCAAGTGATTGAGTTTATGCTTCCAGATGCGCTTATGAAAAATATTATGATTCAATACATTTCTCCTTCTACACAAGTATACATTGGTGGCAATGAGAATCGCTTAAAGCAAGTATTCATGAATCTTATTAAAAATGCGATGGAATCCATGAATAATGGTGGAACGATCACAGTAGAAATGACTGCTGACTGTGCAATTGCTGAATTACAGATTAAAGACGAAGGTGTCGGTATGGACAGTGCTACCCTTCAAAACTTATTCCAGCCTTTTTACACGACGAAATCAGCAGGGACAGGACTAGGCCTTGCTTTTGTGAAAAAGGTGATTGAAGAGCATGAAGGTGTAATAGGTGTGAGTAGTGAATTACAAAAGGGGACATGCTTCCACTTACAATTCCCCATTTACTCATTTAATCAGGTGGATACAATGGATGTGTCCACGAAAGATTCTGCTTATTTAGTAACATAAAAAGAGTCAATGTGTACCGTAAACGACATATGAGGCTTAAAATCAAATAATGCTTTTGACAATGCTTTTCTAATATCGCTATAATGGCATGTATAAAAGCGAATTGAAAGGAAAAGGATATGACGTCAGAAGATATAAAGCAATCATTAAAATTATATATCGTATTATCACGTGCACATAAAGCAATTAATGAGACAACCCAACAATTTTTTCAAGAGAATGGACTAAATCCTACTGAATTTGCTGTCTTAGAGCTTCTTTATCATAAAGGAAGACAGCCATTACAGCAAATTGGCAATAAAATTTTGCTTGCTAGTGGGTCTATTACGTATGTCATTGACAAACTTGAAAAAAGAGGATATTTATTACGTGTTTCATGTCCGTCAGATCGCCGTGTTACGTATGCAGAAATTACGGACAAAGGTGAAGCATTTATGGCGGAACTATTTCCAAAGCATGAACAGCATTTACATGAATTGATGAGCGTGCTATCTATTGAGGAAAAAGATCAAGCTATCACTTTATTAAAAAAATTAGGACTGTCTATTAAGGATTTGTCTTATTAAAAAGGGTTGTCTCAATGAATTTGAGGCAACTTTTTGTGTTGAACAAAAGGCTTAAAACTATTAGGGAGAGAACTTGGTGATTAACGTCATGGAAAAGGGGAAAGCGAGCGACAAAAAAGTATCCTGTCCTTGCGTAACCGCCCTTGTAACGGCTCCTAGCTACCCATGGGTACCAATCCGACCAATCGGAAGGGAAATGAGCCTCACGCTACGGTGTAAACCGTATTAAAAACAATAAAAAGACTGTAGAGCAAACAAGTTTGTCTACAGTCTTTTTGAATCATTATTTTTTAGAAATAGTTGCTGCCATTTTAAACATAGCATCAGTTAAATCAAGTTCTTCGTTATCGTGAATAGTTAATTTAATAATTAAACCATCTTTTTCAAAAACAACGCCGATTACTTTTTCTTTGTCATCAACAAAATTTACAACATAACCTTCAATGTTTTTAATACCCTTAAATGCAGCTAGATCCTCAGAAGATAAAGTTGATGGTTCACCAACAGCATTCATATAATCTTGCATAGATGTTTTTACTTCATCATAGCTTGATTGTGAAACATCTTCGATACGCATGAATACTTCAGCATTTTCGTTAGAAATTAACATGTCTTTACCAGGTTCTTCTTGAGAAAGTTTAAATCCAGGTAGTTGTTGCATTTTATAGCCTTGATCAGCACTTTTCGATTCGCTTGCTGTTTCAGTTTTTTCTTTGCCTTTTTGTACATAGTTAACTTCTTGTTTCGGAGTATTTGCACTATCTGTAGTGTCTGGTTTGTCTGTAGTATCTTTATCTGTTTCATTTGTAGGCGTTTCTTCTGAGTCATTTACAGTTTTATCCTCAGCTGATGGTTTTTGCTGTTGTTCAGTATTTGATGGCTCATTTTTTTGAACATCAGAATCCTCTGTTTTATCAGAAGTGTTACATCCTACGACTAAAATGGCTGTTAGTAATAATGCAGGTAGAGAAATTAATTTTTTTTGCATGAAAAGCCCTCCTTTTATTATTAAACGTTGGTAAAGAGAAAATGTTTCCAAATTTTAATGCTATTATGTTAAAGGTAACACTAAAAATAAGAGTAGTACAAAGACTACATGGGATACAATAACAAGTGGCATACTCTTACGCCATTCATATAACAAGCCCCAAATAATGCCGGTTACAAGTGCAGCAATCATACCTAGCATAAAGCCGCTTATTGCAATAGAGATAGCACTTAAAATCGCTGTTACAATGACTGCTAAAGTAGGTCTCATAAAGCGTTTCAGCTGTTGTTGAACATAGCCGCGCCAAAAGAGCTCTTCACCAATAGCAACGATGAATACAAGTAATATATAGTGCCAAATAGTCTGTGGTCCATAATTTGCTAAAAACTTTTGTACTGATTGTACCAATGAACCATTAATATATGGTGCAAGCCAATAGCCAAAGCGTATAATACCGTATGTTATTGTACCGTATCCAATACCGAAAAGTAAAAATTTCCATGTCGGTAACTGATCTTCAATTTTACCAGCTAAAATCGCAATGGCAATACATACAAGTAAAGTAAATGCATATAGGTACCAAAATACAGCTTGGTTTGCAAAGGTAAAAGCAAGCATGCCATAAACGAATAATAAAGAAAGGAGCCATATTATTGTTTGTTTCGAATTTGTAAGCATTATTCGACCTCCATGCTTTTAATTTTATCAAAAAAAAAGTCCCTTATCATCTATAAAGACAAATAGGGACTATTCAGACTATTAAGCTTCATTTGTATATAAAATTTTGTAACGTTTATGGTTGACGACCGTCTTTTCTTCAATTTCAAGGGAATCGAAATTCTCCATGTATGTTAAATCAACGATCACCGAATTTTCATTTACTTTTTCGACTATACCTTGTAAGCCGTCTTTAAACTCGATAATATTTCCAACTTCAGCTATTTTCACAGACAGTCAGCTCCTTCATCGACTAATAATATACAGTTTGCATGAAAAAATGGAAAACGTAAAGCCTTTTTTGAATAATTCATAATTAATTACACAGAATGCTAAAAAAGAGAGGAATCAAAAAAATGGAAAAATACGAAAATATGCTTAAACAATTACAAAACGGGGAATTAAAAAGTATAGAGATAGAAAAGGAACAATTTTATGAGTTCCGAGAAGTACTAGTAAAACATCCTTTATTTAAACATTATAGAGGTGAGGCCAAACAAAATGGACGCGTAATTTATACTTATCAAGAAATTCCAAGAAGCTGATTTGTCGAACATTGTCGTAAGTTAATGCTGTAAGAAATGAAATATAAATGTATAATAATGGTATGATTATTTGTGTGTGGAGGGTTATATGAATGGTCAATCTACTCTTGAAACAAATGGAACAAACTCGTGAGATGATGATTCGCTCAGGTGTAGAGAACGGGTTACAAAATGCGAAAACCATTCAACTGAGTCGCAGATTAGATCAGTTAATGAATACTTATTATAGACAGACAACATTTGAAGAAGAAGAGCGTCAAGAAGATTGAAAGAATGTTCCAGTATTCAGAGTATAAACTTTTTAAATAATATGTTTAAAAAGCATTTGGTGGGGAATACTTATTTTGAACACAGCAACATTCTCATTTCCCCTTTAGAGCAGTGATACCCCATCTACTGCTCTCTTTTTTTTGTCTTCATTAAGCCAAGATGAAATTGATTTACTCGTATATATGCAGCGCATAAAGTTTTTAGTACAAGTTAATAAGAGAAGTTTGAATTATCGCACTTATTCAACTACACTTATAGATAAGAATAAGTGCTAACGGTTGATCATTTAAAAAGATCAATCATTGCCTTGATCACAAAGGAGTATGTACATATGGGAAAAGAAGGTATTGCATTTGTCGGCACAGGCGTAATGGGCGCAAGTATTATAAAACATTTATTAAAAAATGGTCATGAGGTAACAGTTTTTACACGCACAAAGGAGAAAGCGGAGCCACTCTTGGCGTTAGGTGCAACTTGGGCAAGTACACCAGCAGAAGCATTTAAACATAAGGATATTGCCTTTACGATGGTTGGATACCCTGCGGACGTAGAGGAAGTTTATTTTGGAGATAACGGTTTATTTCAAACAGCTGAATCCGGCAATATCGTTATTGATATGACCACTTCAGAGCCAACATTGGCAAAGAAAATTTTCGAACATGCTCAAAACCAAGGAGTAGAAGCGCTGGATGCACCTGTTTCAGGAGGAGATATTGGCGCTCAAAATGGGACATTATCAATTATGGTTGGAGGTAGCCAAGCTACATTCAATAAAGTATTACCAATTATGAATCATTTCGGTGAAAATATTGTTTATCAAGGAGAAGCTGGTGCAGGGCAGCATGCTAAAATGTGTAATCAGGTCGTTATTGCATCTGGAATGATTGGTGTGTGTGAGTCACTGGCTTACGGTTTAAAGGCTGGACTTGATTTATCGACAGTATTGCAATCCATTTCGTCTGGTGCAGCAGGCTCTTGGTCGTTAAGTAATTTAGCCCCTCGTATGATCAAAGGAGATTACGCACCAGGCTTTTATATCAAGCATTTTGTAAAGGATATGAAAATAGCATTAGATGAATCTAAAAAAATGGGAATTACATTACCAGGTCTAACACTTGCTTATGATATGTATGAAAGGCTAATAGAAGAGGGTTATGGTGAAAACGGTACTCAGGCACTTTTAAAGGCCTATCAATAGAGGTTAACCGACCACTAGAAAACTGAAGAATATAAAATTTTATGAAACCCGAAGTATCGATCTTAGATACTTCGGGTTTAGTAGCTCACTCAGAAAATAGTTAACTACGGCAGCATTACTCTTTATCAAAAAGTTTTGCGTCTAAAGAAAAACTAGATGCTCCTGCAAGTGCAAAGTATAAAGCCATCGCAGCTAAAGCTAAATCCAATTCGTACCCGGCTAAGCCGTTTTCCCCGATAAAGCCAACGCTAAGCTTCGCTGTAAAAATGGCAACGATCATTGTTACTGTCAATAAAGCGCCGATAAGTCTTGTACCTAAGCCTAAAATAATGGCTACACCACCGACTAATTCTATAATGGCAACAATATAAGCCATGAAGCCTGGAATACCAATGGCATCAAAATAATCAGCTGTGAAGCCGATACCTCCCTGAAACTTTTGGAAACCGTGAGTTGCAAAAATAATGCCAAGCACCACACGTAAAATAGTTGAACCGATATTTTGCATAGTTAAATAAACTCCTTTTGTTTTTTAGCTTACATTTCGTAACTTAGTTTATTTTTAAAAACAACTTTTGTCAAGTAACTAAATTTTATTTTTGGAAATGATTTTCGAAAAAATGATATACTGTTATATAAGAACAAAATACATTGGAGGCAGGAAAATTTGGATCAAAAAAAAATTTGTCCCCGATTTGAAAAAGCGCTGAAAATATTAAATCATAGCTGGAACACCCTGCTTATATATCAGTTATTGGAAGGTCCTCAACGATACTCAACGATAAAAAATAAAGTGGGTATTAGCAGTCGTGTGTTAACGGAAAGATTAAAAGAGTTAGAGATTGAGAACATTGTGGAGCGCACGGTTATTCCATCAACACCAGTAGTGATTGAATACGAGCTAACAGAAAAAGGACATGCACTTGCACCGGTCCTTAAAGCAATTGAACAATGGTCTTCTATGTGGGTGAATATAGAAGAATAGTAAAAAGGATATCCAAGCGAGGGGGCTTGGATATCCTTTTAGTGTTGTTGGGAAATGGTAAGGAAATTGAAGGGGGATTTCCGTCAAAAAAGTATGGCTCTCTTTTTCATAGCGAGGGGTTGATTTCCGTTCCGGCTGGGTGCTTTCCTGGGGGCATCCGATGAGCCGCTTCACTCGCGTTGCTCGCTCTAGGGTCTCGGGCCAACAGGATGTTGGTCACGAAGGCGTTATCACAGGAAGTGATGCTTATAGTCTTCGTTCCTCTATATCGCTGATCCCCAAGGAGTCACCCAGCCTCCACTCCAATCAACGACTTTCACATAGCATGTGTGAAAATACAGTGCTATCTTAGCGACATAAGCTACAAAGCGAAGTATGTGGCTCGATTCTTCCCAGAATAAAACGAGTAGATGGATAGACATCTTATTTTTTGACAATAGTTTTACAAAAACAGTAATATCCAAGCGAGGTGGGCTTGGATATTTTTTATTATGAAGGTATAGAAGTTACTGTTTAACTTATAAAGTACTAAAGTCATTGTTTAATAAGTAAATCTTAAGTTTCTCGCAGCTAAGGAGAATTTTAGAGTGTTAGTTAAATGAAAATGCATGTATATTGTAAATAGTGTTAATTTTCATTAAATAAAAGGTATTTTTTATTACATGAGGGAATTTATTTAATAATATAGAGAAGGGAAGGAGGGTTTTATGAAGCGGAATTCAACAGTAGACGTCCAGCATCGGAGTCAGTTAGCACTTTATTTATCATTGCCAATTTTGTCATGGGCATTTTATGATTTTGCGAATACAATATTTTCTTCAAATATTAATACGATATTTTTCCCGTTTTATATGGATGAGGTTTTAGGGACGAATGAGGTAATGCAGCAGGTGGCAAGTACATTTATTTCTTATGCGAATGCGATCGCTAGCTTGTTTCTCGTTCTTTTTTCGCCACTTTTTGGAGTATGGATCGATCAAACAGGCTATAAAAAGAGATTCATAGTATGGTTTGCATCTATATCCATCTTCTTTACTTTTATGATGGGGATTTTTGCGAATTTACAGATGCCAACAAATTTTTCGGGTGTGCCACTTAGTTTGTTTTTAGTTGTAGCTAGTTTTATCATCGCAAAATTTTTCTTTAATTCCAGTCTAGTATTTTATGATTCCATGATGGGTGATTTAGGGACAAAAGAGGAAATGCCCCTTATTTCGGGCTATGGGGTAGCGATTGGGTATCTTGGTACAATATTGGGACTACTTGTTTATTTATACGTAGGAAACAGTGATTTCCATCGAGCATTTATTCCGACTGCCATTTTATATTTATTATTTTCTTTGCCATTATTTTTTATTAATAAAGATACACCGATACCAACATCTCAACGAAAGCCTATTAAATTTTTAGATGGGTATAAGGAAATTGTTCAAACCTTTAAGGACATGAAGCAATATAAAGCTATTTTCACCTTTATGATTGCTTACTTCTTTTTAAATGATGCAATTGCAACAACTATTGCAATGATGGCTGTATATGCAACAACAATCGTAGGCTTTACTTCAGGTCAATTTATCGTGCTTTATTTAGTGTCTACGGTGTCAACTATTATTGGCTCTTTTGCATTTGGTTATATTACAAAAGCAATCGGTGCCAAACGTGCGATAACTATGGTGGCAATATTAATGATAGTTGCTTTAGCATTTGCTGTTTTTGCGACTGAGCAATGGATGTTCTGGCTTGCAGGTAGTATGTTTGGCGTATCGCTAGGATCCATGTGGGTAACATCTAGAACTTATATTATTGAATTGTCTCCTGAAGAAAAACGGGGTCAGTTCTTTGGCTTATTTGCATTTTCGGGTAAAGTATCCTCCATTATCGGGCCAGCAGTCTACGGAACCGTTACGTTATGGATGAAAGATTATGGAACGCTAGCAAGTCGTGTTGCGTTATCGACATTAATTGTGATGACGATAATTGGCCTATTGATACATTTAAAAGTCAATGGCTCAAAAGTTGGAGATGATATTAGATAAGACATATACGCATTCCATGTATATCCGGCTGAACACTTTCCTGAGGGCGCTTGGCGAGCCAATTGGCTTTTTGTTTTCTGTATGGTAGTTCACCCGTGTTATGGATGGCGAGCCATGTTAATAATAAAATTGGAAAAAGCAAGTAGGAGAAATGTATCGCCTATGATACAATTGAATTATAAATAGAAGTTGGATAGAAAGGAGCGGGGTTGCTTTGGAACATAAAGGTATATTATTAGAAAGTGGCACAAATGAGCTAGAAATTGTTGAATTTGAAGTAGCTAATAATAAATTTGGTATTAACGTTATTAAAGTAAAAGAAATTATTCAACCGATTCCAGTAACATTTATTCCACACGCGCACCCGCATGTAGAAGGGATCATTCAATTACGAGGTGAGGTATTACCAGTAGTTGATATGCTCCGAGTATTAGGTATTCAAAGTCAAGAGCGTAGTTCTCAGCAAAAATATATTGTAGCTGAGTTTAATAAACAGCGTGTAGTATTTCATGTAGATAATGTAACACAGATTCACCGTATCTCATGGAATCAAATCGAGAAGCCTTCTGATATGTATCAGGGAGGAACATCACAAGTTATTGGTGTTATTAAGCAAAACGAGCAAATGATTTTATTGCTTGATTTCGAGAGAATTATGGTAGACATAAATCCCGATTCTGGTATTAGTGTAGAAGCCGTTAAAAAGCTTGGTAAACGTGAGCGTTCTGAAAAACGAATTTTAATTGCAGAAGATTCACCATTATTACGTAAGCTCTTATTCGATACTATGAATGAAGCAGGTTATGAGAATGTTGAATTCTTTGAAAACGGCCATGATGCTTATGAATACCTCCAAGCTATCGTTAAAAGTGGTAGCGATGTAGCCGAGCATATTCAATTAGTTGTGACGGACATTGAAATGCCACAAATGGATGGGCATCATTTAACGCGTAAAATAAAGGAGCATCCAGATCTCCAAAAGCTTCCTGTCATTATTTTCTCAAGCTTAATTACAGATGATCTTCGTCATAAAGGTGACCAAGTAGGTGCAGAGGATCAAATTAGTAAGCCAGAAATTACGGAGCTTATTTTACGAATCGACCAACTTATCATATAAAATAAAATTAAAGTTGGAAAAGGTACTTCACAATATTAATAATGGGTATCCTGAAAGTATATTAATAATGTAAGAAAGTCGGATGCCTCTTTTAGGCTCCGGCTTTTTTGTATAGATACATGAGGCTAGGGAAAAATAATATACAACGAGGAAGGCAAACCATTAGTCGACGAAAAAGAGGAGAGCACCCGAATGTTCGAGTACTTATACATTGTGGTTCACCTCCATATTTGATGTAGATCCATTAATACTATGCATGCGCTAAGGAAGTGATTATTTGAATGATTTAAAAACCGCTATTATCGATATTGGCTCAAACACTGTTCGCTTAGTATTGTATCGATATGATAAAGAAGAGGGACTTCGTGAGATTGGAAATATTAAAACGGTTGCACGTTTACGTACATATTTACAGCCCTCTGGTGAAATGTCTGAAGAAGGTATAAAAGTATTAACAGAAACATTACTGACTTATAAAGCAATACTTGATGATTATGAAGTGACTGATGTGAAAGCTGCTGCAACAGCTGCAATCCGTCAGGCAACTAATAGAGAAGAAATACTGACCTTAATGAAAAAACAGACAGGCATTCAAATAGAGCTTTTAACTGAAGAAGAAGAGGCATATTATGGCTTTGTTGCAGTGGCGCATTCTATAAGCACAAAGTCCGCTGTAACAATCGATATTGGTGGCGGTAGTACAGAAATAACGCTATTTGAAAATAAAGAACTACAGAAATCTCATAGTTTCCCGTTTGGTACAGTTTCTTTAAAGCAACGTTTCGTAAAGGGCGAGATTATGAATGGTAGTGAAAAAAAGGAACTAATTGCATTTGTGAAGGAACAGTTCAAATCACTTTCATGGATTCAAAATATCGGTTTACCGATTATTGCTATTGGCGGTAGTGCTCGAAATATTGCCCAAATTCATCAACAAAAACATGCATATCCAATCGCAAGTGTACATGGCTACGAAATGACGCAGGGCAATTTAGATGAGCTCAGTGTATTTTTAAATAATTTAAGCTTTCATGATTTGAAACAGTTAGATGGGCTTTCGACAGATCGTGCGGATATCATCGTTCCTGCATTAGAGGTTTTTAATGTGTTGATGGAAATTGTCGGAAGTGGATTATTCCAGATAACAAAAAAGGGTTTGCGAGAAGGGCTCGTTATACAGCGTATTTTACAAACAGATAAAAGTGCGTTTGATAAATACAATGTGTTTGAGGGAAACGCTAAAAGATTTGCTCGTCAGTATGGTCGTTCTGAAGAAGAAGCGGACTATTTAATGCAGTTAACGGATCAATTGTACCGTGAATGTTGCCACTTTGGTTATTTACAACATCATCCAAAAGATTTGCACTTATTGTCGAAAGCGGCGAGGGTGTTTAATATTGGGGAGTATATTGAGTTAAGTTCGGCTAGTCAGCATACTTTTTATTTAATTGCGAACCAAACTATCGATGGGTTAAGTCATAAGGAACGTGTAAAATTAGCACTTTTAGCTTCGTATAAAAATAAAGATTATTATCAGCGATTCGCTGCTCCGTTTATAGAATGGATGAGTCGTGAGGAGTATCGCAAAATACGAGACTTTGGTGCTTTTTTGAAATTTGTCTATGCGTTAAATGTGTCTAAACGAACAATTGTTAAGACTATAAAGATGCAAACAAAAGAGGATTATGTACAGCTTAGCATCTATGTGAAAAATAATGCGGCCGCTGAAAAATACCAAGCAAACCGACAAAAAAAACATCTAGAGCGCGCACTAAAGATACCGATAAAAATAAACTTTGTGGAAGTAGGGTTGAACAATTATGACAACTGAAATTACGAATAATCAGTTAAATGACAAGGAATCAACAGAAATACAAGGTCGATTACTAGAGGAAATCGCTAAACCGCAATACTATAACAACCGTGAATTAAGCTGGCTTGCCTTTAATGAACGAGTTTTAGAGGAAGCAGAGGATATCGATAATCCTCTGCTAGAACGATTGAAGTTTTTAGCAATTTTTAGTTCGAATTTAGATGAATTTTTCATGGTGCGTGTTGCAGGACTACAGGATCAAGTGCGTGCAGGTTTCCATAAGCCCGAAAATAAGTCAGGCTTAACACCAAAAGAGCAATTAGCGAAAATTGCAGAACGAACTCAGGCATTAGTGCGCCGACAAACTGAAGTTTACAGACACTTAATATATGATTTATTACCACAGCATAATGTACATATCGCAGACATGAAAGACTTAAATAGTGCACAGAAAGCATTTATCAATGAAATGTTTGCAGAAACAATCTTCCCTGTTTTAACACCCGTAGCTGTAGATGCTTACCGTCCTTTCCCGACTTTGCTTGGTAAAACATTAAATTTACTTGTTTTATTAGAGCAAGATGAAGCGGACATTGAGAATCATGAAAAGGTAGCTATTGTACAAGTTCCATCTGTTTTAGATCGTTATATTAAAGTACCATCAGCAGACGGAGAGACGGTTATTGTCTTATTAGAAGACGTGATTGTAGCGCATATAGAAAAGCTCTTTTATGGTTACAGTGTCAAATCAGCGCAGGCTTTCCGTTTGACACGTAATGCTGATTTAACGATTCATGAAGAAGGTGCAAGAGATTTACTTGTAGAAATCGAAAAAGAGCTGAAAAAACGTAAATGGGGTGTAGGCAGTCGTCTCGAAGTTCGTGAGGGTGAGATGAGTGAGGAAGTGCTTACATACTTACTCGATGAATTTGAAATTGAAGAAACGGATGTCTTCCATATAGATGGACCATTAGATTTAACATTTATGTTCTCTTTTGTAAAAGGTATATCTGTTGGTAGAGAACATTTAGAATATGAAAGCTTTATCCCACAGCCGCCATTAGATTTGCAATCGGATGAAAATATTTTTGAAAAAGCGCTGCAACAAGACATTTTCTTCCATCATCCGTTTGAATCATTTGCGCCAATTGTAGATTTTATTGCAGAAGCGGCCGTTAATCCGAACGTTTTAGCAATCAAACAAACTTTATATCGTGTAAGTGGTAATTCACCCATTATACAAGCCTTAAAGCTTGCAGCAGAAAATGGTAAACAGGTAACAGTTTTAGTTGAATTAAAAGCACGTTTTGATGAAGAAAATAATGTTCTTTGGGCAAAGCAACTTGAGCAAGCTGGCTGCCTTGTTATTTACGGCATGAATAACTTAAAGACACATTCGAAAATAACGCTTGTTGTAAGTCGGCGTAATGGGAAAATTGAGCGCTTTGTTCATCTGGGTACAGGAAATTATAATGATGCAACTGCAAAAATTTATACAGATATGGGTATCATAACAACAGATAAGGAATTTGGCATTGATGCCACTAACTTCTTTAACTATTTAAGTGGCTATACAGAGAAACCAACTTTTAATCATTTAGTTGTGGCCCCGTTTGATATTCGAGATGAATTTATCCGCTTAATGGATGAGGAAATTGCCTGTCATAAGAAGCATGGTAATGGTTTTATTCGAGCTAAAATGAATTCACTAACGGACAAAGACTTAATGATGAAGCTATATGAGGCATCGATTGCAGGTGTGAAAGTAGAGCTGATCATTCGTGGAATTTGTTGCATTAGACCAGGCATCCCTGGAATTAGTGAAAACATAACAGTAACGAGCATTGTTGGTCGTTTCCTCGAGCATTCGCGTATTTATTGGTTCCATCATAATGGGGAAAATAAAGTATATTTGTCTTCGGCGGATATGATGACTCGTAATATGATTAAACGTGTGGAAATTTTATTCCCAGTATATGCAAGCGAAGCCAAAGCTCGTATTATTAACATTATGAATACACAACTTGAGGATACAGCAAAAGCTCGTATTCAAGACTCCAATGGAAAATATCATTATAAAGAATTTGATCGTGGTGAAGATCCAATTAACAGTCAGGAAATTTTCCTAAAGGATGCACTAAAACCTACGCTAGACGAAGAATAAGCAAACACGCTACTTAGTGAGGGATATAATGAAAAAATATAAAGAGAATGTAGCGCAATTTGCAGACTATCATCAAATCATACAACTTAATCCATTTGATGCGGTCGTATGTTTGAGAAAAGTGGATACAAAAGCGTTTGAAGTCGTTAATTTTAACGATAAACTACCGTCATTTTTGAACCTACAAGATGTGAAAGCTACTAACGCTGAACAATTTTTTACGGAGCAGTGCTGGCTACAATTATCGAATATAGTACAACAACAATTAAATCTAGAGCAAAGGCTAGAAGTATGTACGGAGCACAAAGTAAAAACATTTGCTGTTCGTGTACAGCACTTAGAAAATTCAGTTGTAGCAGTTATTCTACGTGAGAAGAAAATTGAAGTAGAACCTTATTTGCAATTTGTGGAACAGCACGTATGTCCGGTGTTAACAGCTGATTTACAAGGTCGCATTATTCATCAAAATGTTGCTGCCACTTCTCAGTTGTTAAAAGAACAACAAAGCTTGATCGGACAAAATATTTTTTCATTATTAGAGAGTAAGTATATCGACGAATTTAAATTATTATTTGCAAAAACTATTGAGGGCTCAGCATTTGGTATGCCAGAATGCTTGTTTAAACAACAACTGTTAAGTAAAGAACCATTTTATTTACGAACGCATCCAACATACTTTAATGGTGAAATTATAGGTGTACATTTATTTGTGAAAGACGCAACCTCATTTATGAATGATCATCAAGCCTTTTATTACCTAGCGTTAATGGACGAATTAACGGGTATTTGGAATCGTAAGGCTTTAAAGGAACAGTGGCTTCAGCATTTAAATGATAAAAAGCAAAATAAGCAAGCAGCTATTATTTTGATGGATATTGATCGTTTTAAAAAATTTAATGAATCCCTTGGCGAAAGTAAGGGTGATGAGCTTATACGAATGTTTAGTCAAAGACTTCGGGAGCTCTGTCACGCTAAATGCTCGTTTTATCGTTATAATAGCGATGAATTTATTTTTGTTCTTAAAGATGCAACCGTCGACAAAATTGAACAGATGGCCAATGCTATTTTAGATGCATTAAAACAGCCATTCATGATTGATGGGCAGGAATATTTTATTAGTGTGTCGATTGGTATCTCCCTTAGTCCAGCGGATGGCAAAGATTTAGAAACACTTATACGTAAAGCAGATAAAGCATTATTTTCTGTAAAAGACCATGGTCGTTCACACTACCGTTACTATCGTGAAGATACGACAACTATTTTTCCAAATGAGGCACTAATGGAGGCGCATTTACGTCGTGCTATCGAATTTAACGAGTTAAGTATCCATTTACAGCCACAAATGGATTTAACGAATAACAGTATTAATAGCTTTGAGGCATTATTACGATGGAATAACCGGAAATTTGGCTTTGTGTCACCTGCACAGTTTATACCCATTGCAGAGGCATCAGGCTTAATTATTGAAATCGGTGATTGGATTATTGACGAGGTGTGTCGCTATCAAAAAGAGTGGCAGATGAATGGCTATCGACCAGTACGAATTGCCATCAATATTTCGCCAAAACAATTTAGAAAAGAAAACTTTGCTCGGAAAATTAAAGCGGCTTTGAAAAAATATAATGTGCCACCTGAATTATTAGAGGTGGAAATTACCGAAAGCTCTATGACGAATGTCCATGAAACATTTTCAATTTTAACTGAATTAAAGCAGCTAGGTGTTTATGTTTCCGTGGATGATTTTGGAACGGGCTATTCATCTTTAAGCTATTTAAAACGTTATCCGATAGATATTATAAAAATTGACCAATCGTTTATAGCGGATATTACGAAAGATGATAAAAATGAGGCCATTATTAAAGCCATTATTTCAATGTCCCATAATTTAGGGTTGGAGGTCGTAGCTGAAGGAATCGAGGAACTATCACAGGTCGATTTTCTAAAACGTCACCAATGCCAAAAAGGACAAGGCTATTTATATAACAAGCCATTGCCCGTAGAAACCATTGTTAATAAATATTTTGTTAGCTAAAGCTAACAAACAAAGTAGCACTTCATCAATTCTGATGAAGTGCTACTTTTTTAGAGCTTGGGAAAGGGGTGGGGGGATCTAAGCGAAATGAAGGTACAATCCGACCGAAATAAGGGATAACCGAATCACTACTCCAGGCAACCTGATCAAAAAAGGGTATACCCGGATCACTTTTCCGTGCAACCTGATCAAAAAAGGATATAACCGGATCACTATTCCAGGCAACCTGATCAAAAAAGGATATAACCGGATCACTTTTCCAGGCAACCTGATCAAAAAAGGGTATACCCGGATCACTTTTCCAGGCAACCTGATCAAAAAAGGGTATACCCGGATCACTTTTCCGTGCAACCTGATCAAAAAATGGTATACCCGGATCACTTTTCCGTGCAACCTGATCAAAAAAGGGTATAACCGGATCACTTTTCCGTGCAACCTGATCAAAAAAGGATATAACCGGATCACTACTCCAGGCAACCTGATCAAACAATGGCTTTACCCGAACGCATGCAGCTTCCACCTATACAAATCCTTCTAACATGAGCTATTTATTTTTTATTTTCAATCCATCTAACACAATAGCTGTAAATTGTGCCATTTCCGCGGATAAATCGAAGTCTTCATTATGAATTAACCAGTCATAGACATTTGCACGCATACAACGTTGAATAATTGTTTGAATATGATTAACCTCAATATCGTGACGAAACTCCCCAAGTTGAATACCCTCTTCGATATAACTGTTCATAATTTGGAAAATCATTCTTTGTGGACTAATTAAATAATGATCTTGTTCCACTTGACTTGTCATCGCCGCAGTATAGACTGTACGCAATAAATCCTTTCCCACAACGTTCGTTAAATACTTCATTTGCTCTTGATAAAGCGTTAAAATTTTTTCGCTTGCTGGTAAAGAAGAGTCGATATTTTTTTCTACAGTGCTATAAAAACTATCGAGTTCCTTAAATTTTTCTAAAATAACATCGTACTTAGTTGGGAAATAAGTGTAAAACGTTCCCTTCGATACATTGCATGCTTTCGTAATTTGTTCAATGGATACATGCTCATATCCATGTTTATTAAATAAATCTAAAGATGTTTTAAGTAATTTTGCCCGTGTTTCTATTGCCTTTTTTTGACGGCTCGTTAGTGGATTCATGTTCTCATATTCCTCCGAAATAAGTATATTAAGATGCCCTTGTAAAAAATCTGAAAATATAAAATATTTTGATTGACGTAAGGGATTTAGTTTGATTATCATTTAATTGACTGGGGTCAATGACTGCGGTTAATTAATATTTTGTTATTAATGTTACGACAAAGGAGTAGAGTTGGCTAGTGTTTCTCGAATTTTCAAGGAGCAGGGGAGGTCAATAATGACGGAGAAATTAGGTTTTATCGGCTTAGGCAATATGGGGTTACCGATGTCAGTAAATTTATTAAAGGCTGGCTATAAGGTTTATGGTTTTGATATTAATTCGCAAGCAATTGAGCAATTTAAAAAAGAAGGTGGAGTTGGATTTGCAACAGCAAAGGAAGTTGCTGAGCAAAGTGATATTATCATGACTAGCTTGCCGACACCACAAGTAGTAGAACAAGTATATAGATCTGAACAGGGTATATTGCACCATGCTAAGAAAGGATGTTTATTAATAGACTTTAGTACGGTGAATCCCGAATTAAATGATTCCTTACATAAGGAAGCACAATTATTGGGATTAAGTTATCTTGGGGCACCTGTTAGTGGAGGCGTTATAGGTGCTATTAATGCAACACTTACGATAATGGTTGGTGGTAAAGAGGAGGATTATCAAACTGGGTCTGAAATTTTCCAAATAATAGGTAAAAATATTTATTATCTTGGTACGTCTCCAAGTGTAGGTACACGTATAAAATTACTCAATAATTTAATGATTGGATTCTATACAGAAGCAGTCGCTGAAACAATCGTGCTTGGTGAAAAAATGGGGATCCATGCAGATACGCTGTATGAAGTATTAAGTAATAGTTATGGTCAAAGCCGTATTTATGAACGCAATTATTTGGAATA
This sequence comes from Lysinibacillus zambalensis, assembly GCF_040183165.1. NCBI lineage: Bacteria > Bacillati > Bacillota > Bacilli > Caryophanales > Bacillaceae > Lysinibacillus > Lysinibacillus zambalensis. The sequence continues at coordinate 204,885 of NZ_JBEGDG010000003.1, read as the reverse complement.
CATGAAAAACGACAACTATCAGCCAGGTTTTTCTACAAATCTATTACTAAAAGATTTGAAGCTTGCAAAAAATATGGCAGATGAAGCAGGGGTACCACTTCGAATCGGGGAAAAATTAGTGGATCTTTATAGCGATATTTCTCAGCAGGGCTATGGAGAAAATGATATGTCTGCCACTTATTTAAGTTTAAAAGAAAACTGTAAAATTGAACAATCTTAAAGGAGGACTAAAAATATGACAACAGCACAAGAGGCTAAAACTTTAACACACTTTATTGGTGGAGAACTAGTAGAAGGGAAAAGTGGACGTTTCGGTTCAGTATATAATCCAACGACGGGAGAGGTAATTGCAAAGGTTCCACTGGCAACTGTAGAAGAAACGCGGGAGGCTATTGATAAAGCACAGGCAGCGTTTCCACAATGGAGAGATACGTCAGTAGCAAAACGTGCTGAGATTGTATTAAAGTTCCGTAATCTTATTACTGAAAATATGGAGGAACTTCTACAAGTTATTTGTACAGAGAGCGGTAAAACAATTGAGGATGCGAAAGGTGAAATTACACGTGGTTTGGAGTCTGTTGACTTAGCTATTAGTGCACCTCATTTAATGAAGGGAGAGTATTCTGTCAACGTCGGTGGTCAGATTAATGCCTACTCTGCAAAGTATCCATTAGGTGTAGTAGCGGCTATCTCGCCATTTAACTTCCCAATCATGGTGCCTTTAGCACAAACAAGTATGGCAATTGCTGTCGGCAATGCAGTTATTTTAAAAGCTTCTGAGCGTGTTCCTATGACTGCCTTATATGTGAGCGAACTTTGGAAAAAAGCTGGTTTACCAGATGGTATTTGGACGGTAGTAAACGGGGATAAAGATGCAGTGAATGAACTATTAGAGAACCCGATTGTACAAGCAATTTCATTTGTAGGATCGACACCAGTTGCCCAATATATTTATGAAACAGGCTCGAAATACGGTAAACGTGTTACAGCTCTTGGTGGAGGGAAAAACAATATGGTTGTGATGCCTGATGCAGATCTTGATCAGGTAGCAAATGCATTTATCGGAGCAGCTTATGGGGCAGCCTCTCAACGTTGTATGGCCATTTCAACGATTATGCCTGTTGGCAAAGATACAGCAGATCGTCTTGTTGAAATCTTAAAGGAGAAAATCTCTAACTTGAAGGTAGGTTCATATACAGATCCAGAGACAGATTTTGGCCCTGTCATTTCACAGCAATCGAAGGAAGCGATTATTGCGGCTATTAAACGAGGCGAGTCTGAAGGTGCGACGGTTATTTGTGATGGTCGTGAGCTCGATATTGTCAAAGAGTCAAAAGGATTCTTTGTAGGGCCAACATTGCTAGATAACGTAAAACCAGGCATGGAAATTTACGAACAAGAAATATTCGGTCCAGCTCGAAATGTTGTACGTGTTGATTCATTAGATGAAGCCATCCAACTTATTAATAAGCATGAGCTTGGAAATGGGGTAACAATCTTTACGAATGACGGTTTAGCAGCTCGTAAATTTACAACAGAAATCGATGTTGGGATGGTTGGCGTGAATGTACCAATTCCTATTCCAGTTGGTTACCATAACTTTGCAGGATTTAAAGGCTCTCGTTTTGGTGAAGGGCATATGTTTGGTCCCGATCAGGCACGCTTCTTTACAAAAACAAAAACAATATCAGAGCGTTGGATGACAGGTCAAGTATCGACAGCATCTACGTTTGCATTCCCAAGTAATAACGACTAGTGAAAATAGAAGAGCTGTGTTCTTTTACAGCTCTTTTTTCAAAAAGAATATGAGGAGGATGGGATGTTAGAATACGTTGGGCTTTTTGGTAGTTTAGCTTTACTCGTGTATTTAACGATGAGAGGCGTAAATTTACTGATTTCAGCGCCGTTGACAGCATTGATAGCGGCAGTAACGAATGGTCTAGCATTTTTTCCACAAACAGCTGATGAGAATCAGACTAACTTCTTAACAAGTTATATGGACGGGTTTACGGGATTCGTGGGTTCATGGTATTTAATGTTCATGGCAGGTGCTATTTTTGGAAAGGTAATGGAGGATACTGGGGCGGCCGATAGTGTTTCTAAATGGATTGTAGAAAAAATTGGAGTGAAATATGCAGCCTATGCAGTAGTACTTGCTGCAGCTGTACTAACATATGGTGGTGTCTCAGTGTTTATCGTAGCCTTCTCGGTCTATCCAATGGCTATTAGTTTATTCAAGCAAGCGAATTTTCCTCGTCGCTTTATACCTGCTGCACTTGGTTTAGGTTCTGTAACCTTTACGATGACCTCAGCAGGTTCACCGGAAATTCAAAACTGGATTCCTATTCCATACCTTGGTACAACGCCATATGCTGGATGGGAAGTAAGTATAGTTGTTGCAATTTTTATGGCAATTGGTGGGTCACTGTGGCTAAATTGGATGATCAAACGTGCAGTAAAAAGCGGAGAGGTATTTATAGAACGATCTAATGACCCAGTAGTTGATGAATCTCGTAAGCTTCCGAGTCCAATTTTAAGTGTTGTACCACTATTAGTAGTTTTAGGAATTTCCTTTGTGTTCCATAATTCTCTTGGAACTTCAGCTTTAATTGTGGCATTAACGAGTGGATGTATTACTGCTTATTTAGTGAGCTATAAATATTCAAAATCTGTCGGTGCCACACTAGGAGCTGGTGCTATGGGTGCTGTTGTAGCTATTGCTAATACAGCAGCGGTGGTTGGTTTCGGAGGTGTGGTAAAAGCTACACCATCATTCGTGGCAACTGTTGACGTTATGACTAATATTCCTGGAAGCCCGTTAATTGGCGGTGCATTAGCCATTGCTGTAATAGCTGGTTTAACAGGCTCAGCTTCTGGCGGTCAAACAATTGCAATGCCTTTACTTGCGCCTCACTATATTGACATGGGAGTTGATACCGAAGCATTACACCGTACAATTGCTATTGCGTCGGGGTCTCTCGATTCATTGCCGCATGGCGGTTATGTAGTAACAACGATCAATTCTGTATGCAATGAAAAGCATAAAGATGCTTATATGCCATTTGGTGCCTTAACTGTCATTATACCAATCATAGGTACGATCATCGCAATCATATTATTCTCACTAGGAATGTAGGAGGACTTTGAGGTGAAAGGAAAAACAGTTTTTATTACTGGAGCAGCTCGTGGTATCGGGTTATCCATGGCATTAGCGTTTGCTGAGCAGGGAGCGAATGTAGTGATAACAGATATAAATGAACAGCTTTTAGCAGAGGCAGTTAAGCATAATCCGCAATTAACTGCATACACATGCGATGTTACAAATGAACAAGCTATATGTGATGCGATTGACTTTACTGTTAAAAAGTTTCAGACAATAGATGTTTTAATCAACAACGCAGGGTTTCAGCATGTTTCTCTTATAGAGGATTTCGCGACTGAAATCTTCGAATCTATGCAAAAGGTGATGCTTGTTGGGCCTTTTATAGCAATGAAATATGTTTTACCACATATGAAGAAAAATAAGTTTGGACGCATTATTAACATGGCATCTATTAATGGCGTTATTGGGTTTGCAGGTAAAGCTGGATACAATGCCGCAAAACATGGGCTTGTCGGTTTAACGAAAGTGGCTGCACTAGAGGTTGCAACTGAGGGGATAACCGTGAATGCCATTTGTCCAGGATATGTCGATACAGAATTAGTGCGTAATCAGTTTAGGGATTTGGCAAAGACAAGGGGAATTCAAGTAGAAGAAGTGCTTGAGCAGGTGCTATATCCACTCGTTCCTCAAAAACGTTTACTAGATGTATCGGAAGTTACGGGACTTGCGCTTTATTTAGCTAGTGATATGGCAAAGGGTATAACAGGTCAAGCAATACTTTTGGATGGCGGTTATACAGCACAATAGCTTAGGAGGGTGAAATATGATTCAAACAAAAACAATCTATACAGTTCATTCACCAGGAACAATCGTTTATGGACGAGATTCTTTTGAAGAAGTGGGCGTATATGCAAAAAAATTAGGGACTAAGGCTCTTATCATTAGTGATCCGATCATGGATCGCTTAGGCTTTGTTAATCAATGTAGCACATTCTTAAGAGACAATGGATTGGAAACGCTTTCATATTTAGGGGTAACAACGGAACCAGTGGATACGTATGTAGCGGAGGGGCTTCATATTTTACAGTCTGAGGGTTGTGATCTTATTATTTCCGTCGGTGGCGGGAGCTGTATCGATACAGGAAAAGCTATCGCAGTAGTCGCAACGAATGGTGGCTACATTGGCGATTATATGAAAATGGAAAAAATTGCAGAGCAAGCACCGATTCCACATATCGCAATACCGACAACAGCGGGAACGGGCTCAGAAGCAACAGATGCAACCGTCATTACTAATACGAAAAATGAAGTGAAAATGATGATTAAGCAGCCCGCATTTATGCCAAATATAGCTATTGTTGACCCGATTTTAACGGTTACATCTCCACCATCCATTACTGCGGCAACTGGTATCGATGCATTAAGTCATGCCATTGAAAGTTATTTATCTCGATTAGCACATCCGTACTCGAATGCTCTTGCATTATCAGCTATGGAGCTAATCGTAAATAATATTTTAAAAGTTTATGAGCAAGGTAACGATATTGATGCGCGGGAAGCGATGTCACTAGGCTCAATGCAAGCAGGTCTTTCATTCTCAAATGCTTCTGTCGCTTTAGTGCACGGCATGTCTCGTCCAATAGGAGCGCTATTTCATGTACCACATGGTATTTCAAATGCAATGCTTCTGCCAGCAGTATTAGAATTTTCAAAGGATGCTTGTGTCGATCGCCTAGCAGATCTAGGTAAGTTTTTCAATAAAGATAATGAACTGTTATCTCAAGAAGAGCTTGCCGATTTAGCTATTGTTTCAATTAAGGAAATGTGCAAGAAGATGGATATAGGGAATTTGAAACAATGGGGAATTGATGAGCAAGCGTTTTACGATGCTATTCCAAAAATGGCAGCTGATGCAATTGCCAGCGGTAGCCCCGGAAATAATCCTAAAGTCCCGACACAGGAAGAGTTAATGGAGCTTTATAAAATTGCTTTCCATTATGAGTTTTAGGAATTCGAAAAGAGACTGTCTAAAATAGAGTTACAAATTCATATGTAATTTGTAACTCTATTTTTTATTAGATTGGAAAAACATACCAACTTATTGATAAATGTGTTATAATTTCGAAAATTTAGACGGAGGAGTGAGGATTAATGGAGGAATGTTTTATTTGCAATAAACATGCTGGCAACATTCTAGCTTCAGAGTTAAGGATTTATGAAGACAAATACGTTTATGTTGGGCATATAGACAGAAGTGGAGCACCAAATTATATAGGTCATATCATGATTGATTTAAAAAGACATGTTCCTACTCTTGGAGATATGACTATAGAAGAGGCAAAAGCATTTGGTGTTATTATGGCTAGAGTTAGTAAGGCAATTATGGAGTGTGAGAATGCAGAGCATATCTATTCATTGGTTTCTGGAAACTCAGTGCCACATTTGCATATGCATTTAGTTCCTCGATATCCGAATACGCCTAAACAGTATTGGGGACCAAATGATGTGTATGATTGGGAAAATGCCCCTATGGGTGACAATATAGAAGTTGTTAAGCTTTGTACTCGAATAAAAACATATCTTGAGAATAATGCATATGAGTGAATCTATAGAAGATTTTAGTTGGATAGGTAGCCAAGACAACTTCATAGATCACCCGAATCTTTATCAAATTAAACATGTTATTGTTGGACGATATGGTGGTAACTCCGACGCAGGACAATATAAAAACGAAGACGGTTGCTTAGTATGGCTAGATGAAAAGCTAGATTGGGAGTTTTCCATTTTACTAGATGCTCATAATACATCTGAGAGTGCTCAAAAAATTATCGAACAATTTCTTGATCATAAAAATGAACTTACACATTTATTATCTTTACCGACAAATCATCAAACCTTCAAAAGGATCGAAGAGAAAATTTTAACTATATTTCAAGCGGAACAGTTCTTATCTATTTGCCGCAATATTACTGGAGAAACTGCGTGTTTAATTGTTGTAAGAAAGGATAAATATGTATGGTGGTTTTCGATTGGAGACTGCGTTCTTTTTTTACTTCATCAAGAATTGGCTGCATTAGGTCAGTTTCAATTAAATCAAAGGCAATTTTACGAATGGATAGGACAAGTCAACACGTTTGAACAGGACGTCCCTTGCTATAGTGTAGGAATTAAAGAATTAAGAAAAGGAGAAAATCGTCTTTTTCTAACTACAGATGGCTTACTTGAATGTCCTCATGAACCATACACTAACCCAATTAACATTTACAATTCCTTCTGTAACGCAAACGATAAGGAAAGCATTTGGTCAATGTTAAAGAATATCCAAAAAAATGGTGTCAAAGATAGCACTACTATAGTTTTCTGGAAAGTGAATATTTCAAAGGAAGCTACTAGAGCGAGTAATCAAGATTAATGGGTGTAATACTCGTGCGGGTCAGTGAAATGCCCGCGGAAGAGAAGCAAATACCCGCGCGAGGCGGTGAAATACCCTCGGAAGAGGAGCAAATACCCGCGCGAGGCGGTGAAATACCCGCGCGGAGCGGTGAAATACCCGCGGAAGAGAAGCGAATACCCGCGCGGAGCGGTGAAATACCCGCGCGAGGCGGTGAAATACCCGCGGAAGAGAAGCGAAGCCCGCGCGAGGCGGCGAAATACCCGCGGAAGAGGAGCAAATACCCGCGCGAGGCGGTGAAATACCCGCGGAAGAGAAGCGAATACCCGCGCGAGGCGGTGAAATACCCTCGGAAGAGGAGCGAATACCCGCGCGAGGCGGTGAAATACCCGCGGAAGAGGAGCAAAGCCCCGCGCGGAGCGGTGAAATACCCGCGGAAGAGAAGTGAAGCCCGCGCGCAACAATAAAATATCCACGAATACCCCGCAACATAAGAATTCCAGCTAGAAGAACCTTTCAATTTTGCATCCTCTCTATAGATTTGTAGAATTAATATGACATATGTGAGAGAATATAGTAATATTTAAGTGAATCATCATTCATTTTTACGAAGGGGGAAATTGTATGTTGCAGGGGAAAACAATTATTATTACGGGTGGATCAAGTGGAATGGGGCTTTATATGGCGAAGCAATTCGTTGCTGAAGGGGCAAATGTTGTCATTACAGGTCGTAATGAAGAGCGGCTGGCAGAGGCGAAAGCTTTTATTTTAGAGGCGGGAAAAACGATTGAAACATTTCCAATGGATGTTCGCGTGCCTGAGCATGCGGAGGCGATGCTAGCATTTGCTGTTGAAAAGTTTGGACAAGTTGATGGGCTTGTGAATAATGCAGCTGGTAATTTTATTGTGCGTGCAGAGGATTTATCTCCTAATGGTTGGAAGGCTGTTGTTGATATCGTTTTAAATGGGACATTCTTTTGTTCTTCTACGGTCGGTAAGTACTGGATCCAAAATAATATTAAAGGATCTATTCTTAATATGGTTGCAACTTACGCATGGAATGCAGGTGCTGGTGTTATTCATTCGGCAGCAGCGAAAGCAGGTGTATTGTCATTGACTCGAACGTTAGCTGTTGAATGGGGAAAACAATATGGCATTCGAGTAAATGCAATTGCTCCAGGTCCTATTGAGCGTACAGGTGGTGCAGATAAGCTTTGGGAGTCAGAGGCTGCAGCGGCTCGTACATTGGACTCTGTTCCATTAGGTCGTACAGGTACGCCTGAAGAAATTGCTGATTTAGCAACATTTATGATGTCTGATAAGGCAAGATATATGAATGGGGAATGTGTGACACTTGATGGTGGGCAATGGCTCAATCAGTATCCATTCTAAAATAAATATTATTGCATAATGGAGAGCTGAGTTGACGCATACTAAGGGCAAAGAAAGGAGTTTTGCCGATGGGTATGTGGTTAATACCGGCTCTTATTGCTATTACGATTATTTCTGCTATTTCGCTTGTGTCCACGCTGAAGATTGCCAAAATGACGTCTCAGCGGAAATCGGAAAATGATACGCCGATTTCAGAAACCGTTGAAGATTATTCGACGATGCTCAACCCGATTGTCTGGGTATATATCATTTTTTTACTGTTTCTAGGGATAATGATTTTTTATTATTGGAGTAAGTACGGTTATTAAAAAGATTTTTTTCTTCATTCAGCTATATGTAAATATAGCTGAATGAAGAAATTTCTATTTCTCTCAGATGAAACCTTCTTTATATATGCCCTTTCGATACTTAGTTTTGTTTCAAATTGCTAAAATAATTCGTTGCTAATAAAAAACTCTTCTCAGCCTTGTCGTGGTCATATAAGGAAAAGTTATGATATGATAAAAGGGAAGCATCCTGTTCTGCAAAGCGGGGACAGAAAAGGAGAAGAAGTTCATGATTTCAACTAACAGCAAAGACTTATTAGCAATGCCAATTAGTGATTTTATTATTTCATCTGAAAAGGTTGCGCATGTACAAAGTGGAAATAGTGCGGAACATGCACTCCTAGTACTGACGCGTACAGGGTATTCTTCGATACCTGTTTTAGATTTGAAATATCGACTTCAAGGTTTACTAAGTATGAAAATGATTACTGAATCTATTCTTGGACTAGAACATATTGAATATGAAAAGCTACCCGATATTAAAGTGGATACGATAATGGATAAAGATATCGCTGTATTGAAATTGACGGATACTTTTCAGCGGGCTCTAGACTTAGTAATTAACCACGCCTTTTTATGTGTTGTGGACGAAGATGGAACATTTGCAGGGATTTTAACGAGACGAGTTATTCTAAAGCAATTGAAAAAATATATTTATCAAAAAGAGTAGTAGTTTAAGAGGGGACTCAGATGAAAATCATGAGGCCCTCTTTGCTTGTAACGGAGGTTTACTGATTGATGGCAACGGAGGCTGAAATTTTAAAAGTACTAGCAGAAGAACGTAATATGCGTAAAGCAGCAGAACGTTTATTTTTATCGCAACCAGCACTTTCTCAAAGGCTTCAAACTATTGAAAAAGACTGGGGCACGCAATTATTTATTCGTTCGCAAAAAGGACTTACGGCGACACCTGCTGGAGAGCTTATTATTGCCTATGCAACAGAAATGCTCAGCAAAAAAGAAGAGATTTATGAAACAATCCAGTCATTAACGACGAAAGTAAACGGGACATTGAAAATTGCCTGTGCCTCGATTGTCGGACAAAACTGGCTTCCGATAATATTAAAGGATTTTGTATCGAAATATCCTGATGCAAAAATTTCTCTTATGACCGGCTGGAGCTCTGAAATTGTAAAAGCACTTTATGAGGGTGAGGCTCATGTAGGGATTGTGCGTGGGCAGGTTGATTGGAAAGGGGAAAAGATTCACCTTTTCCGTGACACCCTTTATTTAGTGGATAAAGAGTTAAAAACGATAGAAGATGTGCTGACGACAGATCGACCTTTTATTCAATTTAAAAGTGATTCCAATTACTATCAGGAAATTCAACAATGGTGGCGTCAACATTTCGCTTCAAATCCAAGAAAACAAATTTTAGTTGATCAAATTGAAATTTGTAAGCAAATGGCATTGAATGGTATCGGTTACGCTATCTTACCTTCAATAACGTTAAATGACAATGATGGTATTAATAAAATAGCATTAACTAATAATGAAAAAGAATTTGGTATAACGCGTGATACATGGTTAATTGGCTATGAATCTTCATTTGAGTTACGACAAGTAGAGGCATTTGTAGAGGTAGTGCAAGACCATGCGCGATGTTTGTTTGATTATACGAAATTAAAATAATAGCAAGGCGGTCTCAAGTGATTCACTTGGGGCCGCCTTTTTTATACAATTCTTAATCTCACCATCATGGGGTTGATTTCCATTCCGACTGGGCGATTTGCCGCTGCCGCTTGCTTTCGCGCAGTTAAAACATTTGTTGCTGCCGCTACGCTTTCGCGCAGAGCAGAGCTTCCTGGGAGCGTACGATGAGCCGCTTCCCCTCGCTGATCCCCAAGGAGTCGCCCAGTCTCCACTCCAATCAACTTATATCAATTTCGCCTTGGCATAGTTTAACAAATATCATCCCTAACTATGGTAATAAGTTAATTCTTAAGAGTTTATGAATATTGATGAAGATGTCATAAGAAATGGAACAAAGTGTAATTAAAAACGTATAATTATGTAGCCAACAATTTACAGAAAAAGGGGTTGAGTTTTTGAAGAAAACAAATATAACGGTACTCATACTACTATTCATGTTTGTTATTAGTCTTATTCTTCCTGTGGAGCAGGCAAGTGCTACTGCAACTGCTACGTTAGAGGTACAGGCTAAAGTAGGGATTGCGGGTAAGGCTAAATACCAATCAGTTGTGCCGCTTCAAGTAACAGTAAAAAATATTGGGGCAGATTTTTCTGGAGATATGGTCATCAATGCTTCGGGCAACTATCAAGCTGCAACAGCAAAAGTACTTCCGATAGATATAGCGGCAGGAGAAGAAAAAACATTTGATATTTATCTAGATGGTATTGATAACTATAATTACTCGAATTCAGATGTGTTTGCATTTTTTGAAGGGGGCATAGAAAAGGGAAAAAAGGTTGCTTATAAAGGAACAAAGCAGCTACAAAGTAATCTTTTAGATCCTTCAGCCGTTTTTATTTATACATTAACGGATAATAGTGATCGTTTATCAGCATTTTTGCGCCTTTCTCAATTAGCTCCTCAAAATAATGTTGAAGTGTTCAATTTAAAGCAAATGAAGGATTACACATTACCAGAGGATACAGAAGGGTTTGCAATGGCGAATGTTATCGTCATCGATGAAATTGCTAGTGCTGATTTATCCCAAAAGCAACAAGAGTCTTTACTAAAATGGGTACAGAACGGTGGAACATTATTAATAGGAGCTGCTGATCAAGTAAATGCAACAGCAGCTATTTTTAAGGATTATTTACCACTAACTTTATCACAAAAAATGACATCCGTTTCTGCAGAGAGCCTATCGAAATTATCAGGCGGAGGGGCTTTTACACAGTCTATTTCTATTTATGAAGCCACTGGAAATCAAGGAAGTATTCCTGTTTTAGCAGAAAACAATAAGATTTTAGCGTCTAAGAAAAAAGTGGGCAGTGGAGAAATTATTCAAACGACGTTTTCTTTAGGGGACCAACCTCTTGCGTCTATGGATGGTTACCCATCATTAGTGGCGAAATTGATAAATATTCAAAAGATGTCACAACAAATGGTTCATGGACAGTCGTCGCTGGAGCAAATTTCAAATGAACTGAGTAATATAAATGAATTATTCCCTTCGTTTGAAGTATCTGTTAGCTATATGCTCATTGTTATCATTTTATATATTTTAATTATCGGACCTATTTTATATTTCATTTTAAAGAAAATAGACAAACGTGAGCATGCATGGTGGATCATTCCCGCGATATCCATTGTGTTATCTATTGCTTTATTTATTTTTGGTGCAAAAGATCGAATTGGGCAACCGCAAATTCAACAATCTGCATTTTATAAAGTAAATGAAGATAGTAGTTTAAATGGTTATTACGTAGAGTCCATTTTAACAAATCGTAGTGGTGATTTTGTTGTGAATACAGATAAGAATACAAGTGCGTTCGCGCTGCGAAATTCTAATAATTTTGCAGGGACAATAGAGGATTTACATGAAATATCCTATATTAAGGAAAATGCCAATGGTTCAACGCTGACACTACGTGATTTAAGCTATTGGTCTATTCAGTCTTTTGCAGGGAAAACAGCGGCACAAAATATTGGCAAAATGGATATCGATATTACGTTGAAAAATGAAAAGCTGACTGGGACTATTAAGAATAATTTCCCGTTTGCCTTAAAGGACGTTACGTTAATCTCCGGCATTAAAGAAATTAAACTTGGCGACATTGCAGCGAACGGTACTCTTAAAGTCGATAAGGAGCTAAAAGCAACAGTTCTTCAAAAACCATCTGATTTTACAAATTACAATTACAGTAATTATCCAACGAAGAAGGAAGAAGTGAATCCTGCACGTATTGAGTCAATGAAAACTATGGCATTACCACTTGTAGAAAAAGAGAAAAAGCCTGTCATTACAGCATGGGCCGATCAAGCTATAGCTGGGGTTGAATTGGAAACAGGTGCGGATATGTCTCCGCTTACTTATTTGGTTCAGCCATTTGATGGAAAAATGGAGTTGTCGGGTCCATTCACAATGAAGCGTAATAACTTTACGTACTCAGTAAACCCTCTATCTCCTAATTCGAATTATGACAAAATTGATGAGCAGTTAAATAGTTGGTATTTATCTAATGGTTCATATGAAGTAACCATCGCGATGCCAGATCATTTTATGAATTCAGTTCAAACATTAAATGAATTGACGATTTCGAATAAGGATAGTAATCGTATGCAGCTATCGATTTGGAATAACGAGACGAAAACTTATGAGCCGTTGGTAGATACGAAACAGGTGTTTACAGATAACATAAAAAAATACTTCAATAATAATGATGAATTGTTGATTGAGATTAAATTCGGACCGGATCAAACGGGTGAGCAAACGAAATTACCAGATGTAGAGCTGAAGGGAGTGGCGAAATAATGATTGAAATTCGTGATTTAACGAAAAGATATGGCTCCTTTACGGCACTAGACCATTTGAATCTATCTTTGGAGGAAGGGGTTGTCTTTGGCTTTGTAGGTGCCAATGGGGCAGGTAAATCGACTACATTTTCGATTTTAGCAACGTTGCTGTCTCCAACTTCAGGTGATGCTCTTATTAATGGAAAGAGCGTTATTAAGGAATCAAAGGAAGTACGAAAACTAATTGGTTATATGCCAGATTTCTTTGGCGTCTATGATCAACTAAAAGTAGACGAATACTTAGACTTTTACGGTGCCAGCTACGGCATTGGGGCAGCTGAACGAAAAGTACTTATTCCACAGCTGCTAGAGCTAGTAAATTTAACAAATAAACGGTATGACTATGTTGATTTACTATCACGGGGGATGAAGCAGCGTCTATGTTTAGCACGAGCTCTTATCCACGATCCTAAAGTATTAATTTTAGATGAACCTGCATCAGGTTTGGATCCACGTGCACGAGTAGAAATGCGTGATATTTTACGTAATTTAAAATCTATGGGAAAGACGATTTTAATCTCCTCACATATTTTACCTGAGCTTGCAGAAATGTGCGATGAAATCGGTGTGATTGATAATGGTAAGCTTATCGCTCATGGCAACGTAGCTTCCATTCAAGCGCAGCTACAGGGGGAGAAGCGTATCGTAATTAAAGTAACGGATAGTTTAAACGAGGTTCGTGCATTTTTGGAGGAGGATCCACTCATCTCTTCTATTGATGTAATAGAGAATCGCTTAGAGATTGCCTTTAACTACCGTGGAACAGATGCTGATCAAGTAGCACTATTGAAAAAAGCTATACTTGCGAATTTACCTATTTATGCGTTAAGTGAAGAGGAAAAAGATTTAGAGGACGTCTTTATGGCTATTACGAAGGGAGCGGACAATCAATGATGGAACGATTTTATAATCCGGTATTTGTAAAAGAATTGAAGTTGCGCTTCCGTTCTTTTAAAAGCTTTTCAGGGTTAATGTTTTATTTAGCGGTTATTTGTATTTTTATTGCAGGTTTTTTGCTTATAACAACAGGTTTTACAGGCAAGGGTTTCTTCAAACCAGAAACAAGCTTTATGATGTTTGCGGTATTAACAATATTACAAATGGCTCTTGTTCTTTTCATTACACCAAGCTTAACGGCCGGCGCAATTAGTAGCGAAAGGGAAAAGCAAACATTAAATATTTTACTAACAACGACACAAAGCTCTACTCAAATCATCGTTGGAAAATTATTATCCTCGGTAGCATTTTTAGTCTTAATGCTGATCGCAGGATTACCATTATATAGTTTAGTCTTTTTATTTGGTGGCGTATCGCCGTCTCAATTAATCTCGATATTTTTATTTTATTTATTAACAGTCGTAGCAATTGGTAGTATTGGTGTTATGTTTTCAACGATTACAAAGCGAACAATTGTTGCGATGATTTCTACGTATGGTTCAATCATCTTTTTAGGTGGCATTACAGCATTTTTCTTCTTTTTAACAGTGGCGTTCCATCAAATGGGGAATACAGCGTTAGGTACTACGACTTCTTATATGGCTTACTTTTGGGCTTCTATTAACCCGGGTGCATTAATGCTTACACTTACTTCGCCATCTATGGGCGACGCATTAGCACAAGTTTCAGGAGTGGAATTACCTGTATGGATTAGTTATTTAATAGCCTATTCATTGATTATTGTTTTTTGTTTAACAATTGCGATTAAAAAATTACGTGCCAATATGAAAAGCAATCGATAAGGAGGAAATCTTATGGAGCATCGTAAGCAATTACGAAAATATATTCAACGTGCTAAGAAGAGTTTAACGGTAGAGCGAAGCATTCCAATTGCACAGTACGGCTTGTTTTTTGCATTGCTTTCGAGTGCTTCCCTCTTCCTCGTTTCAAGACTCTTTGTTTTGCCGTATTATCGCCAAACGGCTCTTACTATCTTTATCGTTGTCATACTAGCAACCGTGCTATTTATGTGGTGGAAGCGTATAAAGGAAAAGACAGCATTGCATACACTGGATAATTATTTTTCTCACAATGAGCTAGTGACAGCCTTATCATTCGAGGATAATCAGGACCCACTCGTTCAATCTTTACTAACGAAAGCAGTAGAAAACGTTGAAAAGGCGTTTGCTGACTTTAAGGCTCGAAAGAAAAACTTGTTCCGTCCAAAAGCGCTGATTGGGTTGTTTGGAACAGCTGTCGTACTAGCAATTCTTTATATGTTTCCGGCAGCTACACAAATTGAAGCAATTGAAGTGGAAAAAGAAAAAGCTGTCATTGAGGATGTTAAGAAGGAAGTTGCTAAATTAGAGAAAAAAGCAGACACAAAAGAAGTGAAAGAGCAAGTAAAAGAATTGCAAAATAAGTTAAAAGAGGCAGAAACAGCAGAAGAAGCATTACGTGAAGTAGTGAAAAAGCAAAAGGAGCTTGCTTTAAAGGAACAACAATTAAAAGATAAGCAACCGGCTAGTAAGGACGGCGCTTCTGACGAGAATGGCTTATCGAAGGAAGAAGTGGAGCAATTGAAAGAGCTTGCCCAAATGCAGCAGGAGTTAACGCAACATGCAAATGCTACTCAAACAGCTATGAGCAAGCTTGGGAAGCCCGCAAGTAATTCCTTACAAAATGCTATTGCGAGTGCCAATAGTGCCAATAACAATCAGCAAAACAATGCTAATTCAAATCAAAATCAACAGACTTCAGCGAATTCACAGCCGAGCAATCAACAAGGTCAAACAGGGCAACAAGCTCAATCTAATCCCAAAAACGGTTCACAACAGGCTAGTGGTAAAGGTCAGGGAAAAGGATCGAGTCAAAGTAATCAACAAGGAAAAGGTCAAGGTCAAGGGAACGGGCAAGGTCAAGGAAATGGTAATGGCATTGGCTCTGGTTCTGGTTCAGCAGGTGGTAGAGGTGCAGGCACAGGGCAGGGTGGCCGTGATTTATTAACGACACCGAAACGAATTGGTGGCTCTAGTCAGACTTCCGTTGATAGTGGGGCATTGGGCGAAGGATCACATGTTTCCGAGCAACAAGGAAATGGTCCCATTACTAAAGGTTCTATCCGTCCATATGAGGAAGTTATAGGTTCCTATAAAGATAGCTATTTAGAAAGCTCAGAGCGTTTACAATTACCGAAGGATTTACAAAAAGTCGTGCAATCATATTTCACGTCAATTGAGTCTCAGTAGGAGGAAAAGGAATGGCATTTACAGAACAACAATATGTTGAAATGAGTAAGCAATTACTACAAGTAAAGGAAGAAATTCATCGCTTTATCGTCGGGCAAGAGGAAGCCATTGATTATACATTATACGCAGTGCTTGCTGATGGGCATGCATTATTAGAGGGCCTACCGGGTTTAGGGAAAACGATGTTAATCCGTACAATTTCTGAAGTGCTAGATTTATCATTTTCGCGAATTCAATTTACACCTGACTTAATGCCAGCGGATATTACAGGGACAAGTATGATTGAACGCACATCTGATGGCAAGCAGCAGTTTACGTTCCAGCAAGGTCCGATTTTTAGCCAAATGGTATTAGCGGATGAGATTAACCGAGCAACACCAAAAACACAAAGTGCATTGCTTGAAGCAATGGGTGAAAAAACGGTAACAATTTTGGGAGATACGAAGAAAATGGCAAGGCCATTCTTCGTGTTAGCAACACAAAACCCGATTGAGATGGAGGGAACGTACCCTTTACCAGAGGCGCAAATGGACCGTTTCCTATGTAAAATTCTTGTGCCGTATCCTGAGAAAAGTGAACTAATGGAAATTATGAAGCGCACAACAGGTGCTACGGAAATTGGTTTACAAAAGATCATGAATACGGAAGCTCTTATTGAAGCGCAACAAATGGTGAAGGAAGTACTTGTTGCGGATGAAATGCTCGAATTTGCGACGGACCTTGTTGTGGCTACACATCCTGAGAGAGTAGAAGCCATTGATGAGGTCAAGCAATATGCCATGTATGGTAGCGGCCCTCGAGGTTTACAAAGTTTAATCAAATTAGCAAAGGCAAGGGCGCTTATGAACGGACGTTTCCACGTTTCTGTAGCAGATATTAAATCTGTGGCGAAGCCGGTGTTACGCCATCGTATGCTGTTGAATTATGAAGGGGAGGCTTCAGGGAAAACAGCAGACGATGTGATTGATGTTATTTTAGAAAAAGTGCAGCAAGGTGTTAATAGGTGACGCAAAAATTATTATTGCCCGAGGATTGGCTAGCGAAAATCAGTCGCTTCCAAGTAGCGACGGCCTCCAAATTACGTGGGCAACACAAGGGCTCCCACCGTTCGCAACGCTTCGGTGCATCACTCGATTTTTCCGATTTTCGTGAATATCATTTAGGAGATGATGTGCGTCAGGTAGATTGGAATGTCTTTGCGAGAACGGATAAATACTTCATTAAACGTTTTTTAGATGAACAAGAGATGCGTGTTCACATTTTACTAGATACAACTAAATCTATGGGCGATCAAGCAAAATGGATGTTTGCCCGGCAAATTGTCGCCTCACTTGGTTTAATGGTGCTCGGTCGCGATGATCGCTTATCATTTTCATTTGTACAGGATGAGGTGAAGCCACCATTTCGTCGTAAAGGTGCCATGTATCGTCGTGCCTTTTTACAGGTAGTCACAGACATAGAGCAAGCAACTTATAAAAATAGCTTCGCACAGGGAGCTTTAAAAGCATTGCCTAAGGATAGTACAGTACTATTTATTGTGACGGATGGACTGGAGCCAATCGAGGAATGGGAGCAGCTTTTAAAAAGACTACCACGCTTTGCGGGGGATGTGCGTATTTTGCAAATAGTTACGCAAGAAGAACTATCACCAGAATATACAGGTGATGTGCGCTTACTCGATCGTGAAACAGGCAGAGATGTGAATGTTACGATGTCTTCTAAAGTTCTAGACACATATTTGGCAAGACGTATATTACATGAAGAGGAATTTGAGGCAATTTGTCGGCGTTTTGGTGTTCGACAATTACAGCTTAAAGTAGAAGATGGATTACAACATGCAATCTTTCAACAATTATTAAAAGCACATTGGATTAGGTGAGGTGAGCCGTATTGGGCTTTAGTCAAATAATTTTTAGCTGGACGGCCATCATCCCGGTCATTGTCCTTCTATATTATTTCTTTCGAAAAAAATATACAGATCAAACCGTATCCTCCACACTTTTTTGGTCAGAAATTATGCAAGAAACACGTGTATCACCATACTTAAAACATCTTCAAAAAAATGCACTGCTTTATTTACAACTGCTAGCGCTTCTTTTACTTGTACTGGCATTAATGAATCCTTACGTTAAAAAGTCAACGATTATTGGCGCGCAGGCAATTTTCATTGTAGACACGTCTGCAACAATGTTAGCGGGGAAAGGGCAATCAACATTCGACACACAGAAAAAAGAAATGCTGTCATTGGTTAATGAGCTTGATGGAAGACCTGTGACACTCATTACAACAGGTAATACGCCAAAAGCTATATTACAGCAAGAAACAAATACAAAAGATATTGAAAAAGCTATTCAAGAATTACAGATAACCTATGAAACAGCTCAAATGAATAAGGCTCTCGATGTGGCACAGGCTTTTGTCGGTAATACACCAACATCTATTTATGTCTTTACAGATTCGCTCGATAAAAAGCGATTGCCGATGGAAAAAGATACGGTGAAGTGGATTGTAAAAGGAGCTGCGAAAGATTTAACAAATATTGCAATTACCCGTTTTGCTGCTACTACAGATGGTCAATCTGCAGTGGCGCTTGTACAAATACAAAATGATACGGACCAAGAACAACATGTGACTCTTTCGATAGAAAATGTTAAAGGTAAGGAGTTAGTTTCGGAAAGTGTCGCATTGCCTCCAAAAGAAGCTGTAACAAAAACTTTTAAAGACTTACCGTTAGAAGATACTATGACGGCCAACATAGATGCTAAGGACGATTACGCGGTTGATAATTCACAAACTGTATTGTTACAAACAGCGACTTCAAAAGTAGTTGTTGATCAAAGTATGCATCAACTTATTCAAAAAGGTTTTCAAACGATTAATAGTAGTGTGAAAATTGTTCCATCTTCACAAGTAGCCGACAATAAGGATGCCACTGTTGTGACAAATCAGACGGCGCTCCTCGAAAAGATAGACAAGCCAATTGTATTATTTGGACGAGATGATGTTGAGAAAGTTGAAGCTACTGGGGAAATCGGGACAACAAGTCATGCATTATTCGCGTTTAGTGAATTAAAAGACATTTATGTCAGTGCTATATATCCTGGATTCGATGGCTATAAAACAATTGCATCGGTTGGAGACCAGCCATTTATACAACGTTCACCAGAAGGAGATATTGTTGTATTAGCGGATATTGCTGATACAGATTGGCCACTACATCCTTCATTCCCATTATTTTTATGGAGTGCTGAACAGCAGCTTTCAGAATCGATTGGTTCACTCGGTATTTTTACACCAAATGAGCAACGAGCCGTTGCTTTAGCGCAAGGTGATTGGAGTGTTTATTCGCGAGATGATGAGTTTTTATCGTCCGTTACGAATGGATTATTAACTGCTCCAATGAAGCCAGGAATTTATACAGCGCGCTCAAATGATGAAGAAAAGCGCTTTATCGTACAGCTTCAAGCACAGGAGCGTGTGATTGAAAAAGGAACAAGCTATACGCTTGGAGAGCTTCAGGACAATGGGAAGAAAGAAGTATCCAAAACTTCGTTCGTACCTTGGCTGATTCTTATAATCTTACTATTACTTGTTGTAGAGTGGGAGGTGCAACGACGTCGTGGATTTACGAATTGATATGCCATTAGCATTGTTGCTTTTACTTCCGTTACTCGTGTATTTTGGATGGACCTATTGGCGTGAGCGTCATCGACTTAAAAAAAGTCATATCGTCGTTCTAGGTATCCGTATAGTAGCAATATGCTGTTTAGTTTTTGCACTAGCCGGTTCCTATATTTTATTGCCTGTAAAGGAAGAACAAGTATTATTCTTAGTTGACCGTTCTGCTTCAATGAATGGTACAGATGATGAGATGGTCAATTATATAGCGGAAAGTTTACAGTCGAAAAAAGATGAACAACTTGCCGGAATTTATTCGTTTTCATCGACATTACAAACGGAAGCTATGTTATCGAACTCTTTAAAGGAAGTACCAAAGTTTACAACTATAAAAGCAACAGATCAAACAAATATCGAACAGAGTCTACAGCTTGCTTCAGGTATTGTAGATCCGAAAAAAGCAACACGACTTGTGCTCTTAACGGATGGTAATGAAACAAAAGGAGATGCCTTAGAATTTGCATCAAAGTTTAAAGGATCGAATAGTAGTGTTGATGTAGTGTCATTTAACCAACCTGTAGCTAAGGATGTATCTCTGAAAAGCTTTGTAACACCACAAGTTGCTTATGCAGGTGAACAGCAGCAGCTAGTCACTGAAATAAATGCAACTGTAGCAGAACAAGGTGAGCTATTATTATACGAAAACGATCAGCTCATCCATCGTGAGACAGTGGAGCTTGCAGAAGGTTCAAATATCTTAACGTATAAACATACCGCAACGGCTGAAGGGCTTGTAAAATATGAAGCAGTCGTGCAGGTCGATCAAGATGCGATTTTTGAAAATAATAAATTAACGAGCGTCACGATGGTGCAAAGTGAACCACATTTACTAATTGTTAATGGTTATGAAACACCATCACCAATTGCAGCGGCACTTGGCAATCAATCCATTTCCTACGATGTTGTAGATACTAAAAGTTTACCAAATGAGCTTTCTAGTTATTTACAATACAATGCAATCATTTTTGATAATGTGCCAGGACATTTAGTCGGTGAGGCAAAAATGAATGTCATTGAGCAAGCAGTGAAAAATTTTGGCGTCGGTTTTACAATGGTTGGTGGCGAAAATAGCTTTGGCTTAGGCGGTTATTTTAAAACACCAATCGAAACTTTACTACCTGTTGAAATGGAGATTAAAGGTAAGGAGCAATTACCATCATTAGGGTTGGCAATCGTACTTGACCGTTCTGGAAGTATGTCTGGAGCAAAGCTAGAGCTTGCTAAGGAGGCTGCTGCTCGTTCAGTTGAAATGCTACGAGATGAGGATACGCTCGGGTTTATTGCCTTTGATGACCGACCTTGGGAAATTATCGAGACAGGGCCACTTGGCAATAAGGAAGAAGCTGTAGATACGATTTTATCTGTAACGCCAGGCGGGGGTACTGAAATATATGGTTCACTTGCTAAAGCTTATGAAAATCTAGCAGATTTAAAACTACAGCGTAAGCATATTATTTTATTAACGGATGGACAGTCACAGTCGGGCAACTATGAAGACTTAATTGCACATGGAAAAGAAAATGGCACGACTCTTTCAACAGTTGCAATTGGTCAAGATGCAGATGCTAACTTACTTGAAGCACTCAGTGAGATGGGGAGTGGGCGTTTTTACGATGTTGTTGATGAGCAGACGATTCCTTCTATTTTATCTCGTGAAACTGCCATGATTTCACGCACCTATATTGAAGATAATCCATTCTACCCAACTATATTTAATGCCTCTGGCTGGAATACGTTATTTGCAAATGGGGTACCTAAAATGAATGCTTATATAGGTACGACAGCAAAGCAGGGGGCCACTATTATTGCAAAAAGTGAGAAGGAAGATCCCGTACTTGCAGAATGGCAATATGGCCTTGGCAAAACTTATGCCTTTACGTCTGATTCGACAGGAAAATGGACGGGAGACTGGGCAAGGTGGCAAAATTGGGGTGCATTTTGGCAAACGCTTATTTCTAAAATGCTACCAAGCTATAACGATGTTGCCTACGATGTACGTCTAGAATCGGACGGCTCCTTTGTCATTACTGACCCAACAAATGAAGCGGCATTTTTAGATATTGTTGCTGTCAATGAAGCGGGTGAGGAACTTGAAACACAGCTTGAGGCAATTTCGGCATCACAAGTTCGAGCAGTCGTGCAAGCAGAACCAGGACTCATCTTTTTCCGCATTGCCGATGAAGAGCAAGCTATTTACCAGGCTGGTTTAAGTGTACCTTATAGTGCTGAATATGAATTACGTCCAGTGAACGATAAGCTAGTCAAAGAATTAACAAAGCAAACAGGCGGCTCTGTTTTGAAAGAACCGAGCGAAGTATTCCGTGAATTTACTAAAAAAGGAGCGGAACGCCAAAATATCGCAACATGGCTTTTATTAGCAGGGATGCTACTATTCTTCATTGATATTACCATTAGACGCTTTGGTTGGGGTTTCCTAACAAGACCGAAGAAAAAAGATCAGCGTGTAGAGGAAAAACCAATACAGGCAGAGGACACAAATGTTGCCCAGCTATTAAAGGGCATGAAAAATCGACATTAGCAATTAAAAAACGATGGTTCAACGCTTTATAGCAATGAGCCATCGTTTTTTGTCATTCCAAGGCTATCATCAATAGTTGGATGACATTTACAAAGTAGGTGGTTAAAATAGGGAATATAGAATTCCTGCAAACTATTAGTGCGGTCAGATATACTGTATTTTCAAAAATATTCCGATAAATCACTCATCCCTTCAAAAAGGATTTATGAATTATAAAAGAGTATTAAGGTTAGTTACAAATACAGTTTTACGTAAATTGCTAGCAATGACAATGCCTAATACAGCACCAATAGTACTTGAAGTTAAAAAGGCTGGCATAAAAAATAAAGAAGCTACAGATGTCCCCATTAATAAATGTGCGTAAGGTGCGGCAATGAGTGAGGCAATTATACCTGTTCCAAACATTTCACCGATACCTGCGAGCCATTGTTTGCCGCTGTATTTATAGGCAAGAGCTGCACATAAAGCACCAATAACACTGCCGGGTATAGCTAATAATGAGCCTGTGCCTGTTAAAATACGAATAATGGCTGTGATAAAGGCGACCATAACAGTTGGCACTGGTCCAAGAATGATCGCGCCAATTACATTAATGGCATGCTGTACAGGGTAGGCACGCGCAATGCCTGTTGGTATTGAAACGAAGGTAGAACCTGCTACGGCAATTGCTACTAATAAGGCCATGATTGTTAATTTTCGAATTGACATAATTTCCACTCCTATTTAGTATTTTGTGAATCGCTAATTAACTAGAAAAAAGCCGCTCCCTAAAAGCATTAGGAAGCGGCCTTGCATTTAAAATAGCAAAAAGCAAGTGTCGCCACTTCCCTCCGCTAGTGTGAACTAGATCAGGTTCAAAGGGTCCGTATATGACAATATACGTCTCAGCCTTTTAAAGACTCCCCTAGTGGTAAACATTTAATTGTTAGTTTTTCTCCTAATAATGTAGCACACTACTAAAAATAGTCAATAACTTTTCAGACTAATTTGAATCAGGGTGCATAAGGTGTGGTGCTTTTTTCATTGTCCAAATAAGGGCAAGGAAGAAGCAAGCCATTAAAATAATAGACCCGAAAATATAAGGACTGTTCATATTCCAATCGAATAACATACCTGCTAAAGCTGGACCAATCATATTACCAAGACTCATATACGCATTATTCAGACCAGCTGCATAGCCTTGTTCATTTTCAGCAAGCTTTGAAATCAGTGTGTTGACAGCTGGGCGAATCAATGTCGTAGCTGTAGAGAAGATTGTCGCTACAATTAAAATAAGTGCAAACCCGGATGCGAATAATATTAAGAAAATCGAAACGGCTGCAATAAATAAATTGACTAACACTACTTTCATTTCGCCGAAGCGATTAAACAGCGGTGTAATAACAAACATCTGTACAACAACACCAAAAGCGCCGCCCATTACTAATATAATGGCGATATCAGTAGGTGTATAATTAAACTTTTCTGTAACAAATAATGATAATGTTGTTTGGAAGTTAGCAATTCCGAAAGAGAATACAAGCATGATAATTAGCATGACAAAATAAGGCATTTGGACTGAACGGGCCATCTGCTTTACAAGATTATCCTGCTTCTGCGCTTTTTTCGCTGTGTTCGGTTTTGTAGCAGGTAATAAAAAGAACGATAAAATAGCTGCTAAGATAGCTGCAAATCCAGCAGTATAAAATGGAAAGTGTAAACTAACTTTTGAGAGGAATCCACCGATACCTGGTCCGATCATAAAACCAAAGGACATTGCTGCCCCTATCATCCCCATACCTTTTCCGCGTTCCTCGTACGTTGTGACGTCAGCCACAAATGCCATTATAGGAGGTGCGACAAATGCAGATCCAAGGCCACCTAAAAAGCGTGCCAAGAAGAGCATCCACACATCTGTAGATAGCCCGAAACCAATTTGTGCAAGGCCTGTAACTATAAGACCGAAAATAATGAGATTTTTACGACCGTATTGATCGGAAAGATTCCCAGCAATTGGAGAAAAAACAAATTGTGCTAAGGCGAACGTTGCAATCAACATGCCAAGTACTTGTCCTGCAGCACCAAATAGTTGTAAATACTCAGGCATGACAGGAATAATAATTCCGATACTCCCCATTGCGATAAACATATTAAACATTAAAATATATAAAGCCGCCTTATTAGACTTCTGCTGGGTCATCGAATACCCCTTTCTTTATTCAAATATATTACAGTCTACCACAAGGCTTGTACGTTTACTATTGACTATAAGTCTGAAATAAGAGACTTATTTATGGGGATTCTAATTATTAAAACAAGTTTCTGCACCAGTCTTCCCTTGGGATTCTCTTCCAGATAAACAAAAAAGCTATTCTCAACGTAATGTGAGAACAGCTTAAGTTTATCGAATACTCATTTTAAATTCTAAAAACAGCTCATTGTATTTACCCAAATAATCAGGGCCTAAGTTTTTATAAACTTCTAATGTTTTACGTTGTTCTTCAGAAGGATAGAATCGCTTATCAGATACAACTTCCTTATCCATTAACTTCATCGCTGCAATATTAGGGGAAGAGTAGCCTACATAATCAGCGTTTTTAGCACCTGATTCAGCTTTTAGCATGAAATTAATGAACGCATGTGCACCATCTAGATTTTTTGACGTTTTTGGGATGACCATATTGTCAAACCATAAGTTTGAGCCTTCCTTCGGTACAGCAAAGTCTAAATCTTCATTTTCTGACAACATGTCAGCTGCTTGACCAGACCAAGTGAGTGCCACGGCCGCTTCTTTATTAACCATCAGCGGTGTAATTTCATCGCCGATAATGGCTTTTACATTTGGCGCTAATGTGATTAGTTTATCCGTAGCCGTACGTAGCTCCTCGTTATTTAAAGAGTTGAGCGAGTAGCCAAGGCTGTTTAAGCCCATACCAATCACTTCACGTGCACCGTCTACTAAAAATACTTTACGCTTTAATGAAGGATCCCATAAGTCCTCCCAAGAAGAGAAGTCAAGATTTCCAACGAGCTTTGGATTATAGACAACGCCAACTGTTCCCCAGAAATATGGAACAGAATATTTATTGTCGTCATCAAATGGTAAATCTAAAAAATACGGATCGATATTTTTAAAATTAGGGATTTTCGTTTTATCTAAAGGAACAAGTAAGTTTTCTTCCTTCATTTTTTCAATCATATATTCAGAAGGTACTGCAATATCGTAAGCTGTACCACCTTGTTGAATTTTTGTCATCATTGCTTCATTTGAATCAAACGTCTCATAGATAACATGAATGCCTGTTTCTTTTTCAAATTGTTTCAGCAAATCAGGGTCAATATATTCTCCCCAGTTAAAGATTGTTAACGTATCTTTACCACTTTTCCCACCGCCCGCACTTAGGGCGTCAGCAGCATAGAATAAAAGGGCGGAAACGACAAGTATTGCGATTGTAGCTTGAATTAATTGCTTCATTGAGTTCCCCCCGTTCTTTTATTAGCGCGGCTTGTGATGAAGTAATAGCCAACTACGACTATAACCGTTACAAAGAATACTAAACCAGAAATAGCATTAACCGTTAAGGAAATACCGGCACGTGCCATTGAATAAATTTCAACAGATAATGTACTGAAACCGTTACCTGTTACGAAAAATGTTACCGCAAAGTCATCTAGAGAATACGTTAAGGCAAGGAAGAACCCTGCAAAAATACCAGGTTTAATATACGGTAAAATAACACGCATCATAACATCTTTTTTCGTTGCTCCTAAATCTAATGCAGCGTCGATTAATGATTTATTCATTTCTAATAGTTTCGGTAAAACCATCAGTACAACGATTGGAACACTGAACGCTACATGTGCTAATAAGACAGAAGCAAAGCCTAATTTAATACCAATCATTGTGAATAAAATTAAAAAGCTTGCACCAATAATGACATCCGGGCTAACAATTAACACATTGTTTAAAGAAAGTAGTGTATTGCGCATTTTTGAATCTTTAACAGTAACAATACCAATAGCTCCTAGTGTTCCGATGATTGTAGAAATCAATGCAGAGAGTAATGCCACGATGACTGTATTAATTAGAATGACGAGTAGGCGTGAATCCTCAAAAACAGCTTTATAATGTTCTAACGTAAAGGACTCAAAACTATTCATCGTTCCACCACTATTGAACGAATAGAAAATTAAATAGAAGATAGGTGCATACAAAACGATAAAAACAATCGCTAAATATACTCTTGCTGAAGCAGATAGTTTTTTCATCGTACGCGACCTCCTTTATCCTTTTTCTGTCCCGTAATTAACATAATAATGACCATAAATAAAATTAAGAAAACAGCAATTGTTGAACCCATTCCCCAGTTTTGAGTGACAAGGAATTGTTGTTCAATAGCTGTACCCAGTGTAATAACACGGTTTCCTGCAATTAAACGAGTAATCATGAAGAGTGATAATGCAGGAATAAATACAACTTGAATACCTGATTTAACACCGTCCATTGTTAACGGCAAAATAACGCGACGGAACGTAGTAAAGGCAGATGCCCCTAAATCACGTGCTGCATAAATAAGTGCCGGATTTAAACGATCCAATGAGTTGAAAATCGGTAAAATCATAAATGGAATAAAAATATAAACGGATACGAACACAAAGCTAATATCAGTGAATAGCATTTGCTTCGGATCAAAACCAAATACTTCGATAAATGCATTTAATGGGCCGTACAAGCCGAAAATCCCGATAAAGGCATATGTTTTTAACAATAGATTAATCCAAGAAGGAATAATAATTAGTAAAAGCCAAAGCTGCTTATATTTTGTTTTTGTTAAAAAATAGGCTGTTGGATATGAAACAAGTAACGTAAAGAATGTAATTAAAAACGCATACCAGAATGAACTTAATGTCATTTTTAAATAGACAGAAGTAAAGAATGCTTTATAATTATCGAGCGTAAAATTGCCATGTATATCTAGTAGGGAATAGTAAACAACGAGTGCAATCGGCGCGATAACGAAAAGTGCAATCCATAAAACATAAGGAAATAAGGCTGATTTCGAAGTCTTAGTTTGCATCTTCGTCGTCCCCATACGCCTCTAAACGTTTATCGAATTCTTCTTCTGTTTCATTTAAGCGCATTACATGAATTGCTTCTGGGTCAAAGTCTAAACCAATTTCTGTCCCTACCTCAGCTTTTTTCAATGAATGCACAAGCCATTCATTGCCATCTTTGTCGTACGTAGATAATTCATAATGTACCCCGCGGAACAATTGAGTATCGACTTTAACGACAAGTTTTCCTTTATCGATTGTTGTCATTTCTAAATCCTCTGGGCGAATGACAATATCAATTTTTTCGTTTGGCTTCATACCTTGGTCGACACATTCAAAAACTTTACTAGCAAATTCTACTTTGAAATCTTCGATCATTACGCCAGGAACAATATTTGATTCACCAATAAAATCAGCAACGAAGCGGTTAATTGGCTCATCATAAATATCTACTGGTGTACCAGATTGTTGAATTTCACCTTCGCTTAAAACAAAGATTTCATCACTCATGGCAAGTGCTTCTTCTTGATCGTGTGTGACAAATACAAATGTTTTCCCAAGTCGTTGTTGTAACTCACGTAATTCATACTGCATTTCTGTACGTAGCTTTAAATCTAACGCTGACAGAGGCTCATCAAGTAAAATTACTTCAGGATCGTTCACAATCGCACGAGCAATTGCTACACGTTGACGTTGACCACCAGACATTTCAGAAATTTCACGGTTACCATAGCCTGCTAAGTTAACGAATTTTAATGCTTCTGCAACACGGTTTTTAATTTCACTTTCAGGAAGCTTTTTTATACGAAGCCCAAATGCGACGTTTTCAAAGACATTTAAATGAGGAAATAACGCATAATCCTGAAAAACTGTATTTACTTGTCGTTCATTGGCTGGTACTGAGTTGATTTTTTTATCATGAAAATAGATATTTCCTGTTGTCGGTTCTGTGAATCCAGCGATCATACGTAAAATAGTTGTTTTACCACAACCGGACGGACCTAGTAGCGTATAGAATTTTCCCTTTTCTAGCTCCAGGTTAATGTTTTTTAAGACGACCGTGCCGTCATTATAAGACTTTGAAACGTTTTCAAAGCGGATAATCGAATTCGTTGTCATAGATGCGCCTCCTTAAGCTATAAATATGAATCCGTTGCGACAAGTAAAATTTTTGTTTCATCAGCATGTGCATTAAAAATTTGATGATGATCTGTCGCTTCAAAATAGAGAGCATTGCCTTCACTCGCTATGTACTGTTCATCTCCTAAAACGAGACGAATACGCCCTTCGACAACATAAATAAATGTTTCAGAAAGGGAAGGTTCAAACTGCTTAAATTCACCATCAGCAGCAAGTGTTAAGAAAATGGGCTCCATTTCTTTTTCATTTGATGTAGGAATCAACCACTGAATTTCATATTTTTTTTCTTCATCTGTATAAGTAGATTGATCTTCCTCTGTATATACAACCTTTTGTTCAGGTGCTCCATCATCGAAAAATTCCTTAGGTGTTGACCCTAAAACTTCTAATAGTGAAAATAATGTTTCAATGGAAGGTGAATTTAGATCACGTTCTAATTGTGAAATATACCCTTTACTTAAATCTGTACGTTCTCCAAGTTCCTCTTGGGTAAGACCTTTTTTTAAACGAAGCGCTTTGATTTTTGCTCCTATTTGCATCTTTTCCCTCCTAGAAGAAGTTTAGCAATCATAAACTTTTGAAATATGAAGTTTACTTTAACGAAACTTTTAGTTTACTAAAACCATTACAATTATACATAATAAAAAAGAATTTGCAATCGTTTTTAATGAAAAAAAAGTAGATGAAATTTTTAGAAATTATACATAAATGTTGTGTAGAAAAAATTTGTTTAAACTAGAATAAAATTGTTAAAAGTAGCTAATAAATAGGCTGTAGCAGCTATTCCATTTTGGGATTTGGCGAAAATTTGTCAGATAATTAAAAGTGTGCACTTTTGTGAAGTTTACTTGTTTGAAAAACTACGATTACTCTGCTATCGTAGAAGACGAGTTCGCTGGTGCGAATGGAATATATACACTACATATATAATCGGAGGGATTTATAATGGCAGAACGCATGGTAGGTAAACAAGCACCTGACTTTACAATGGAAGCGGTACTTGCAGACAAATCATTTGGCAAAGTATCATTAGAAGACATTAAAGCACAAGACAAATGGACAGTACTTTTCTTCTATCCAATGGACTTCACTTTCGTATGTCCAACAGAAATCACTGCAATGAGCGATCGTTACGATGAGTTCGAAGACTTAGATGCAGAAGTAATCGGTGTTTCAACTGATACAATCCACACTCACTTAGCTTGGATTAACACTGACCGCACTAAAAATGGTCTTGGTGAGTTAAAATACCCATTAGCAGCAGATACAAATCACCAAGTTTCAAAAGAATATGGTGTATTAATTGAAGAAGAAGGTATCGCACTACGCGGCTTATTCATCATCAACCCAGAAGGCGAATTAAAATACCAAACAGTATTCGATAACAACATCGGCCGTGATGTAGACGAAACTTTACGTGTACTTCAAGCTTTACAAACTGGTGGTCTTTGCCCAGCAAACTGGCGTCCAGGTCAAGCGACTCTATAATTTAAGAAGAGTTTTTATATCAGGCGTTGAACTAAATTCGAGGCTGGACGAAATTGATCATTCAAAAATAAAGAGTCCCCACAGTAAGTTTGTGGGGATTTTTTTGAACTTGATATAGGAAAAGGAGAATGTTTTATGAAACTTCGTGAACAAATGCCTGAACTTGCAGGCGCAACGACTTGGTTAAATGGAGAAGTAACAAAAGCAGATTTAGTAGGCGAAAAACCAACGTTAATCCACTTCTGGTCAGTTAGTTGTCATTTATGTAAAGAGGCAATGCCGGATGTGAACAATTTCCGTGACCAATACAAAGATGAGTTAAACGTTATTGCTGTGCATATGCCACGTTCTGAGGAAGATACAAATTTAGAAACAATCAAATCGGTAGCGGCAGAGCATGACATTGTTCAACCAATCTTTGTGGACAGCGAATTAAAGCTAACAGATGCATTTGAAAATCAATACGTACCTGCTTATTTTGTGTTCGATAAAGATGGTCAGCTTCGTCACATGCAAGCTGGTGGTAGCGGTATGAAAATGTTGGAAAAACGTGTAAATCGTGTTTTAGATGAAATGCGTAACGCATAAAATTGCAGATTAAGAGGCGGGGATATTTTAATCCTCGTCTTTTTTATGGAAAAAATACGGGAGGGGGATCGGAGCGGATTTGAGGCTACCCCGATCACTTCCTCCTCGGGCGACCCGATCAGATTTGGTGGAAACCTGATCACTTCTTCGGGCAACCGGATCAGATTTGGTGGAAACCTGATCACTACCTCGGGCAACCCGAGCAGTTTTGAGACTAACCCGATCACATCTTCGGGCAATCTGATCAGATTTGAGGCTACCCTGATCACTTCCTCGGACAACCTGATCAGATTTGAGGCTACCCTGATCACTTCCTCGTGCAACCCGATCAGATTTGGTGGAAACCTGATCACTTCCTTGGGCAACCCGATCAGATTTGGTGGAAACCTGATCACTACCTCGGGCAACCCGATCAGATCTGAGGCTACCCTGATCACTTTTTCGTGCAACCGGATCAGATTTGAGACAAACCTGATCACTTCCTCGGGCTACCCCGATCAGATTTGAGACTAACCCGATCACATCTTCGTGCAACCGGATCAGATTTGGTGGAAACCTGATCACTTCCTTGAGCAACCCGATCAGATTTGGTGGAAACCTGATCACTACCTCGGGCAACCCGATCACTTCCTTGGGCAACCCGATCAGATTTGAGACAAACCCGATCACTTCCTCAGGCAACCGGATCAGATTTGAGACAAACCTGATCACTTCTTCGGGCAACCGGATCAGATTTGAGACAAACCTGATCACTTCCTAGGGCAACCGGATCAGATTTGAGACAAACCCGATCATTTCCTAACGACAACCGAACAAAAAAGCACTAGGCGGAACGGTCCTGTACAAGGATAGTCTATTATTGACGAATAGTCTCTTGTTTTGGCGATACATATAGCAGAGAATGCGTTACAATAAGGGTATAGTAGTTTTCGGAGGGATTTATAATGATGAAAAAAGAGTTTGCTGTCATTGGACTTGGACGTTTTGGAGGAAGCATTGTCCGCGAACTAATGAGTCAAGGGGCACAAGTTATGGCGATCGATCATTCATCAGAGCGGGTGGACGAATTCGCTTCCATTGCCACACAGGCTGTTATCGCAGATTCGACGGATGAATCGGTATTAAATTCATTAGGTATTCGTAATTTTGAGCATGTGATTGTAGCAATCGGTGAAGATATTCAGGCTAGTATTTTGACGACAATTATTTTAAAAGAAATCGGCGTTCAGCAGATTACTGTAAAGGCTCAGAATGATTATCATGAAAAAGTGCTGCGTAAAATTGGAGCAGATTTTGTCGTGCATCCTGAGCGTGATATGGGGATTCGTATTGCTAATAATATGCTGTCTAATACAGTGCTTGATTATCTAGAGCTTTCTGATGAACATTCCATTATGGAGCTTAAGGCCAATGATGCGATTGCAGGTTATTCTATTATGGATTTAGATATTCGTGCAAAGTACGGGATAAATATTGTAGGCCTTAAGCGTGGTGCAGATATTATCGTATCTCCACAGGCGAGTGATAAAATTTTGCTAGGAGATATTATGCTTGTCATTGGGGCTGATGTAGATATTAACCGCTTTGTGAAAAAAGCATTGAATGGGTAATGAACATGAATAAAAGAAGATTGAAACTAGTTATATTTGCTGCAATTATTTTGATTGGCGCTTTTACATTGCAGTCACGCGAAAAAAATGAGAAAGAAGCTATTTCTCACATTTTAGATCATGTAACAGAAATTAATGCAATCGAGCTATTTAAAGGAGAGCAATCTGTTTTTAAAGCAACAGGTCAAGATGCAACAGCCTACATTGAAAACTACCCTCTAAGCCATGTTAAGAAATTAAGCAAAAAAGAACGAGCTGTATTTGAAGAAAAACCACTCTATCATATTGTCTATGAAATAAAAGGAGAGCCATTATATGAGGTGGATATTTTAAAGGTCGCGATTAGCTCTGAGCTAAATGAGGAATTACAGCAAATGGTTTTTAATGTTGGAGATCAGCAATATTTGATCTATTGGGTAAATGAGAAAAAAGCACTTGAGCAATCAACAAATACGCAACGCTTGCTTGAACAATATGTTAAATAAAAGGGGTAGTGAAACAGCAACACGCTGTCATCACTACCCTTTTTTTAGAAACTATAGACTAACTTTGGTTAACCTAGAACATAGTCGGCGTCTAGGCTAAAGCGCTACATCCTCGAGGTCACTTCGATCCAACGGGCAAAAGTGGTGGAGCGTTTACTTTTGCTTCGGGCTCTCCAGCGCTTGTCAGATGTAAACGAGCGCTTTAGCGCATTTGTTCTTAAGACACAATTGTAGTTTTTCCTTGAAGTGCACGTTCTTGCATCTCTACATCAAACTCTTTTTCAGATTTCGATACGACTACACAAGCTACACCGTTACCAATTAAATTTGTTACGGCGCGTGCTTCAGACATGAATCGGTCAACACCAATTAGTAGCGCGATCCCTTCGACTGGAATCATTGGGAAAGCAGCAAGTGTCGCTGCTAATGTAATAAAACCAGAACCTGTTACACCGGCAGCTCCTTTAGATGTAATCATTAAAATTCCGAGTAGTGTAATGATTTGAATCCATGTTAAGTCCATTCCGTATGCTTGTGCAATAAATAATGCAGCCATTGAAAGGTAGATGGAAGTTCCATCAAGATTGAAGGAATAACCGGTTGGTACTACTAATCCAACAACTTGCTTAGAGCAACCAAAGTTCTCCAATTTACGCATCATAGATGGCAAGGCAGATTCAGATGATGAAGTACCAATTACTAAGAAAATTTCTTCTTTAATATAAGCGATAAATTTAAAAATATTAAAGCCGAAGAATTTTGCAATCGCGCCTAAAACAAAGACTACGAATAAGAACATAGTAATATAGACGGCAGCCATTAAAAGACCTAAGTTGCTTAAAGATTTCAAACCAAAATTACCAATCGTATAGGCCATTGCACCAAAGGCACCGATTGGAGAAATTTTCATCACCATACTTACGATTTTGAAGAAAATTTCTGCCACTTGTTCAAAAAATGTAATGACCGGTTTTGCAGGTGCACCAATAGAAGCAGCAGCTAAACCGAATAATATTGCAGAGAATAACACAGGAAGTAATTGCCCTGCTGCAAGTGCACCTACAACGTTTTCAGGAATGATGCTAGAGATGAAAGCACCTAAACCTTGCTCACTTTCTGAAGCAGCAGTTGTAAATTTTGAGATATCAGCTTCGGAAGCACCTGACGTATCTAATCCAGTACCTGGGCTTACGATTAATGCAACAGCAATCCCGATTGCTAAGGCAATCGTAGAGACAATTTCGAAATACAGTAACGCCTTTCCTCCGATTTTTCCGACCTTTTTCATATCTCCCATACTACCGATTCCGATTACAACTGTTAAGAAGATAATAGGGGCGATTAACATTTTAATTAACTTAATGAATAAGTCTGCCAGGATTTTAAGACTTGCACCAAACTCAGGGAAGATGGCTCCAACAATAACCCCCAAAATGATCGCAGCTATAACCTGAACAGTCAAATTTTTCAGTAATTTCATTTTATGCTACCTCGTTTCTTAATTTTCTCTTTGATATCGTTTTCACTAGAATTATCATAACGAATCCTTTTGAAAAAAAGAGATTTAGAAAATAAGAAACATATCGTTCATTAAGTACATTCATCCATATTTTCAATGAAACGTAGTGTTTTCAATGGCTCAACCTGTTATGATACTGTGTGGTTAATTTACCTTTGTTATAATACAATAATAATTAGTGACAGAAAATTTTGTTTTATACCAATTTTTTGTAATTTCGTTCATTAAGTTCATGACTTTCTCCTACGTATGTCAACTAAAGTGTTGTCAAAAGATTTTTTTGAAGATAATCTTAAAAGCATATCATTTGAAGAAGTGAGATTGACTAAAGACTTTTATAGTGCCAATGCAGATTTGGAAAGAGGAGGATTTCAAATGATGAAAATGCCTGTAAACGGCAAAATTTTGTTAGTAACATTTTTAATCATTGCATTCTCCTTTTTACTTGGTGGCATTTTTGTACTCGGTAACCTTTTAACGGAGCAAGAAAAGGAGTTTGGCCAGCGTGCTATGCTCGTTGCACGGACTGTATCAAATGTGCCAGAAATCAGTAAACATTTGAAAGATGACAATATGAAAGATGCTGCGAAAAATGTTAATAAAATTGTAGATGGAATTCGTGTTGTTAATAAAGCAGAGTATATTGTTGTAATGAATAAGGATCGTATTAAACTATCTCACCCAGTCAGTAAAGAAATAGGAAAGCGTAGTGAATCACAGGATTTAAATGCTGCTTTTAGTGAGCATTATTATGTATCGAAGGCGCAAGGGGAAGCCGGTGTAATGATTCGGGCGTTTGTCCCTATTATTGATGAAAAAAAAGAACAAGTAGGCATTGTTGTTGTAGGGTATTCACTGCCCACTTTTATAGAAATGCTGCAAAATTATGAGCATGAAATTTTTATTACGATTCTGATATCACTTGTTTTTAGTATTTGGGGGGCTTATACACTTGGCCGACATATTAAAAAGCAAATGTTTGGGCTTGAACCTCATGAGATTGCGAAGATGTATGTGGAACGAACAGAAACGTTCAATGCTATGCATGAAGGCATTATAGCGGTCGATAAAGAAATGAATATTACAATTTTTAATGAAAAAGCAGCTGATATATTAGGCGTTACTACAAAGATAGAGGATTGTATTGGGGAAAATATTTATGATGTTTTGCCAGACACACGATTGCCTGAAATTGTTGAAACAGCAAATCCTGTATACAATCAAGAGCTCTATATTAATCATCATAGTATTTTGAGTAATCGTGTCCCGATTATAGTAAATGGTGAATTAGTCGGAGCAGTTGCTATGTTTAAAGATTTAACAGCGGTGAAAAAGCTTGCGGAAGAGGTGACGGGTGTTAAAGCTTTTGTTCAAGCACTCCGTGTACAAACACATGAGCATAAAAATAAGCTACATACGATTGCAGGTCTTCTGCAATTGGGACATACAAAGCAAGCGCTTGAATACGTTACAGCTACTACCGAAAATGAAGCCTCTTTAACGAAGTTTTTAAATGAACGCTTTCATAATGAAAATATTTCAGGATTATTGCTAAGTAAAGTTAGCTATGGCAAGGAATTAGGCATACAAGTAGAAATCGATCGAAAAAGTCATTTTAAACGCTTTCCACCATTATTAGATCACCACGATTTTGTTGTCTTATTAGGAAATTTAATTGAAAATGCCTTTGAAGCGCTAAATGTACTTTCAAAAGATGATAAATATGTAGCGATTTCTGTAGATGAGCATGACGGTGTTTTAGCAATTGCTGTTTCTGATAATGGAATTGGGATGTCTGAAGAGGTGCAATCTCGTATGTTTGAAAATGGATTTTCTACAAAGGCAAGCGAGAATCGCGGTATTGGCTTGCATTTAATAGATGAAATTGTAAGAAAAGGTAATGGTGATATTGAAGTTGTGAGTGAATTTATGAAAGGGACAAGTTTCTTAATCTTATTGGAGTTAGGAGAAGAGTAGATGGATGTAATGAACGTGTTATTAATTGAGGACGATCCGATGGTACGAGAAGTGAATAGACAATTTATAGAGCGAATCAGAGGATTCTCGTTAATAGGCTA
The DNA here is from genome assembly GCF_040183165.1 of Lysinibacillus zambalensis. Lineage (NCBI taxonomy): Bacteria > Bacillati > Bacillota > Bacilli > Caryophanales > Bacillaceae > Lysinibacillus > Lysinibacillus zambalensis. The sequence goes on along the minus strand of NZ_JBEGDG010000003.1, from coordinate 168,843 downwards.
TGCTAGTAATGGGATAGAAGGGATTGAGAGGATTAAACAATTAAACCCCGACCTAGTCTTTATGGATATTTTTATGCCCGAGCAAGATGGCATCATTACGTTAGGAAAAATTCGAGAAGAACATCTTCCCGTTGATGTTATTGCTGTAACTGCTGCGAATGATATGCCTACTGTGCAGCGAATTTTACACTTAGGCGTCTATGATTATATTATGAAACCTTTTACATTTGAACGAATTGAGCAAACTTTAAAGAATTATCAATCCTATAAAAAGAAAATAAGTGGTATGGAAGATCTAACACAGCATGATGTGGATCATCTAATGCAGCAACGTATACCTGAACAAATAGCTGTTCCCCCAATCACTGAGACAATTGTAATAGAAGAGCTACCAAAGGGTTTTAACCGGGCAACATTAGGCAAAGTGCTTGCCTATATTCAAGAAAGTAACGAAGCGGTATCAGCGGAGGAAGTGTCTACATATATTGGGACAGCGCGCGTAACGGCTCGACGTTACTTAGACTTTTTAGAAAAACAAAATTTATTAAAGGTAGATATACAATACGGAAGTGTTGGACGTCCTATCCATCGATATTATATTTAACTTATTTCAGCGAGTGTCCAAACACCCGCTGAAATAGAGGAACTTATGCTAAGAACTTCTCATCCTGTGAAGACGCTATCACAAGACGTGATGCTTTTGCGAATCCCCAAAGTGTCGCCGAGTCGGAACGTGTTTTAACAATTATCATCAATATTTTGGTTATTAGTCATTGATTTTCCATTAATGCTTTGTAATAATAAAGAAAATTTTAGTTGTATAATTACCTGAATTTTTCGAAAAAAGGACGAGCGTTATGATGGTAAAGGATCATGAAAAAATATATTCAATACAATGCATTTCAAAATGAAGAGGTAATAATTGCGATACCTGCGCTTGGTGAACGTAAAGAAATGTTTGCAGCATTAGCCAGCGCCCTTCCAGAAGCCCATGTTGTAGCAATCGATTTACCGGGGCATAATGGTCGACTAGACAGTGATTTTTCATTTCAAACGTTTATCAATACGATAAAGGAAATTATGGAGCATATAAATATTACTAAAGCTCATTTTCTTGGGAATTCAATAGGTACATGGATTGTTCAAAAGTTTTATACAGACTATCCAGATTCGGTTAAATCATTAATATTGTTAGACGGTGGGTATTATTTTATAGGAGAATATCAACTTGATGATAAAGCAGAAATACAATTACCTATCATTGAACGATTAGAAGATTTACAGGAAGCTATTACTGAAGAGGTAAGTAACATGGTGAATTTATCAACTGAAAATAAAGAATATTTGAGTAATTATTTCTTGCATAATTTCGTTGAAAAAAATAATATTTTTTACCATCACAGCGATGTAAGAGCTTTAAATGATTTGTCAAAAGCAATTGAAATAAATAATTACTGTATAGAAAATGAAATTCCATTGTCGGTGTTATTACTGTTGGCTGATGACCATCCAGATAGTTTGTTACATAAGAAGTTAAATGGGTTTCAAGAAAGACAACCAAATGCACAAGTTGAGATTATTCCTAATAGCTATCATTTTTTGCCCCTTACCAATCCTAGTGAGGTAGCTGAGCGGATTAGAAAGGAAATCTTTCATTAATTTGTTCAAACTTTTTCAAAGCCATAAACTGCTTAAAGCACTATAAGAAAAAGGTGAGAGATCAATAATAAAAATTTGAAACTTATTAGAGGAGGGAGCAGTTTGCGTATTCCGAATAAATTGACAGTAGGTGATGAGATACGTGTTATCGCACCTAGTCTTAGTGCGGCAATCATCACAGTAGAAGGCGCTGAACAAACAAAGAAAAAGCTTGAAGAGTTAGGCTTTCGTGTATCTTTTGGTCGACATATTTTTGAATGCGATCTACAGCATTCATCATCAATTGAGCATAGAGTTGCAGACATTCATGATGCCTTTCGTGATGAGGGTGTAAAAGCTGTATTAACAGTTATTGGTGGTTTTAACTGTAATGAAGTATTACCTTATTTAGACTACGACATGATAGCAAATAACCCAAAAATCCTTTGTGGTTTCAGTGATATCACAGCTTTAGCAACAGCTATTACAAAAAAATGTGGATTTGTTACGTATTCTGGTCCTCATTTTTCTAGCTTTCAAATGGAAGAGGCACAAGACTATCAGTTATCCTATTTCCAAAAATGCTTAATGACTAATACATCATATACGATCAAGGCGTCAAGCGTTTGGAGTGATGATGCGTGGTATTTAGATCAACATAATCGTCATTTTGAAGCAGCTAGCTGGAAGGTGTATTCTGACGGAGAAGGAAGTGGACAATTATTTGGTGGGAATTTATGTACGTTAAATTTACTTCAAGGCACACCGTATATGCCTGATTTATCGAACAGTATTTTATTTGTAGAGGATGATGAAATAGTTAATCCAGAAATATTTGCCCGTGATTTCACCTCGTTATTGCAAGCTACTAGCAATATTAAAGGTATTGCGATAGGGCGTTTCCAAAGAGCTTCGAATATGACAGAGGAGCAGTTACATTTTATTTTAGATAAGCATCCCGAGTTAAAAAGCATCCCAGTTATCTATGATGTTGATTTTGGACATACACAGCCAATTTTTACGTTTCCTATCGGAGGTGAAGTTCAAATGGACACGGAAAACTTGATGATACAATTCATTCAATTTTAACTTCTTTCAGCAAATATTTTTTGTAGCGACAGGTACAGATGATGAATACGGTTTTAAGTCACTTTGCAGCAGGTGTCCCAACATCCACTGAAAGAAGTTAAAGCCTCCGGCGGATGTCACGGAATCGGAAAGGAGTTCTTAGGGGATGTTAGCCTAAAAACATCGCATCCATGCGATAACGGCTAACTGACCTGCATCGGTAAAAACGCCACGTCCTGTGGCATTACCGAAATGACCGACATCGTGTCGGCCCTCGTGCAGGCCTAAGCACAAAGCCGATTCCGGACGCAATTATGCCGAGGCATAATTGATAAAGAAAGGGGCTCGATAAAGATGTTAATAAGAGAGGCTGTACGAGAAGATACCGAGCAGGTCATAGCTGTCATAAAAAATGCGGAAGAATCTAATTTTATGTTATTCAAGCCAGGTGAACGAAAGTTAGAGACTGAACAGTTTACTAAATTTATCGAGAATATGAACAATAACAGCCATTCAGCTTTATTTATTGCTGAAATTGAAAAGGCTATAGTTGGTTATTTAATTGTTCAAGGTAATCAAACGCCATCTAGAGTTTCGCATCGAGCCTATATAGTCGTAGGTATCCATAGTGATTATAGAGGACGAAAAATAGGTACTGCATTATTTAGTCACCTCGACGATTGGGCAAAAGAAAAGGGTATGCATCGCCTGGAACTAACAGTAATGGCAAATAACACGGCAGGCATAGCTTTATATAAAAAAATGGGGTTTGAAATTGAGGGGACTAAAAGACATTCTTTATATGTTGATGGGGAATATATAGATGAATATTACATGTCAAAAATATTGTAACAAAAAAGGAGGAGTTCCTATATGAATCCTATAAGCATCAGAAGCGGTATCAATATTGGTGTTTTTTCTCCATTATCGCCAGCATCCGTCAGTTCACTTTCTCGATATAAGCGAGGAAAAGCTTTTTTTGAACAAAGAAATATAAACTTAATTGAAGGAAGTCTAACTGGTAAATCTGATAGTTATCGCTCTGGAACTCCAAAAGAGCGTGCCGAAGAATTAAATGAATTACTACGAAATCCAAACGTCCACATCATAATGTCTACAATCGGTGGTACAAATTCGAATAGTATGCTTCCGTATATCGATTATGAGGCGTTTCAAAGCAATCCAAAAATCGTTGTTGGTTATTCTGATACAACGGCCAAAAAAGTCTATTGTATTGAGGAATGGTTGTAAGTTAAATAAGCCCTGCTGATTTTTGCAGGGCTTAATCCAATTTATGAATTAATATAGTCATCATCTGTAATAGCATACATTTTAATATTTTGGTGAAGTCCTTTAACAAACATACTTTTTCGTAATATACCTTCGAAAAGCATACCCGATTTTTCCATTACTTTTTGGGAAGCGATATTGTCCTCAAAACAGCGTGCTTGTATTCGAATCATTTTTAATTCGTTAAATCCGTAGTCTATTAATTTTTTTACTGCTTCGGTCGTAATCCCTTGATTCCAATATTCTTCAGAAAGAACATAGCCAATTTCCGCACATTTATGCTGGTCATTAACAGAAACAAAGTCGATAGTGCCAATAAATTTCTGCTCATATTCAATGCCCCATAATAGATGATTACCTTGTTCATACCCATTTAAAACTAATTCAACAAACACTTTTGTTTCGTCTAAACTCTTATGAGGACTCCATGTAACAAAGCGTGCAACGTTTTCGCTAGAAGTGTAATTAAACATTGCTTCTAAATCATTTAATGAAATAGGTCGTAATGTTAATCTTGCAGTTTTTAAAACTGGTGGTGCTTGTATAAAAATGTTCTCGCTCATAAAACTCCTCCTTAAAAGCATTTTAATGTATTTAATTATAACAAGATTTTTGAATTTTCATTAAAATTTTTATTTGAGATCGAGAGGGGATGTTATTTTGTTAGAACGTATTTCATGTAGAAAAGTTGATCTTCGTTCCGGCTGGGTGGCTCTTTGCGGCTCATCTGACGCTTTGCTCTGCGCGAAAGTGACGCGGCAGAAACAAATGTTTTCAGTGCGAAAGCGAAGCGGCAGCAAAAAAGCGCCCAGCTGTAACGGAAATCAACCCTACGTTATGCAATGGGTTATAGCCAAAAGGTTTCTTCAAAATATAGAAAAAAGGGCCCCCTTTAAAGGAGAGCCCATTTTACATTTATTTGTTAATTTTCTTCAGTGTCTTTGCGGTTTTTCTTTAACATTTTAGATAGCATTTCATACACGATTGGTACAACTACTAATGTTAATAATGTTGAAGATAGTAAACCACCAATTACGGTAATCGCCAGGTCTTTTGAAATTAAGCCGCTGCCACCGTTACCGATTGCCATTGGAATCATCGCACCGATTGTTGCGATAGCAGTCATTAAGATTGGACGTAAACGAGTTGCCCCTGCCTCTAAAATAGCCTCGCGCATAGCAAGTCCGTCACGTTCCATATGGATAATGCGGTCTACTAATACGATGGCGTTTGTTACAACGATACCTATTAGCATTAATAGTCCCATCATAACAGAAACAGAAATAGTTTGATTTGTGACGTACAAGCCGACAAATGCACCAATTACTGCGAATGGTAGTGAGAACAGAATAGCGAATGGTGCTAAACCTTCACCGAATGTTACTACTAGAATGAAGTAAACGATCGCGATTGCAGCTAACATAGCAATTCCAAGTTGTGTGAATGTTTCTTGCATATCTGCTGCAACACCTGCAACGCCAGTCGTTACACCTTTAGGTAAATCTAATTTATCGATTTCTTTATCAGCAGCAGAAGTTGCTTTTGAAATATCGTCACCGATAAGCGTACCAGAAACTTTTGCGAAATATTCACCTTTTGAGCGAGATAATGTGTTTAACGTAGTGCCTTCTTCTACTTTTACTAACTCACCGATTGTCATTGTTGTGCCTAAAGCTGTTTGGATTTTAGTAGCTAATACATCATCAATTGATTTAGCTGCAGCTTTTTCTTCACGTTGTACAATAACATCGATATCTTCACCATCATACTGAACTTTAGTTAAAACTTCAGGTGATGTATTTTCATTTAAAGCCATTACAATTTGAGCAGTAGTTAAACCGTATTGTAGAACATTCTTTTGATCTACTTTTAAGGTATGCTCAACAAATGGATCTTCATTATCAGACTTAATTTCTTCTAATCCATCAACTTCTTTTAATGCGCCTTCCACTTGTTTCACGGCTTTGCGAAGCTTATCTAGATTTTCACTATATAATGTGTAACTCACTTCATTTGAAGATCCTGACATTGATGAGAAGTTTTGAGATTTCCATTCACCTGATTGACCGATGTTCGTTACATAGTCTTCTACTTCTTCACGTGCTTTAGGGAAGTCCTTCATATCTGGATCGAAGATGAGGTACATTAAGGCACCGCCAGCACCGCCACCCATCATCATTGCTGAAGGATCAACATGTTTAGGGTCATTGATAGAAACTTGCAAAATATCTACGTCTTTGCGTTTCATTAATTCTTTTTCTACTTTTGCGACATTTGCTTCTGTATCTTTCATTAGCTCGCCTGTAGCAGGAGTATACGTTAAGTACATAACCTTTTCTTCTTGAGAGCCCATGAAACTGAAGCCGATAAGTGGTGTTAAAGCAAGAGAACCAACAAGCAATACAATCGCAATAACTGATGTAATGATTTTATGGTTTAATGCTTTCGCTAATACACCTTTATACCAAAGAGCTAGTTTACCAACTTCTTTATGTTGACTTTCTTTTTTCTCACCGTATATTTTTTTACGGAATAGGAAGTGAGATAAAGCTGGAACGATTGTAATCGCCACTATTAATGAAGCACCTAGCGCAAATGACATTGTTAACGCAAATGGCATGAATAATTCACCAACCATACCGCCTACAAACATTAGTGGGGCGAATACGGCCACAGTTACTAATGTAGAAGAAAGTATTGGTTTGAACATTTCAATTGTCGCTTCACGAATAAGAGCACGACCTGTTAGTTTTTCTTCTTTTAAATGGATACGTCTATAAATATTTTCAACAACTACAATGGAGTCATCGATGACACGACCAATTGCTACGGTAATCGCACCGAGAGTCATAATGTTTAATGTGATATCCATCCAGTTTAATAGTAGTAATGCCATGAATACTGAAACTGGGATAGAAATAATCGAAATAATTGTTGATTTGAAATCACGTAAAAATAGTAAAATAATTAATACGGCAATGGCACCACCGAATACTGCTTTTTCAATCATTGTGAAGACTGAATCTTCAATTGGTTTACCTTGGTCAAGTGAAATATCCACTTTTAAGCCGTCTAATGATTTTTCTTCGTCTTTCATTAAATCTTTCACTGCATTTACGACTTTTACCGTATTTGCATCTTGAGCTTTAACGATTTGAATCGCAATCGCATCTTCGCCATTTGTACGGGATACAGATTGTACTTTACCTTCGACCTCAATCGTTGCAATATCGCCTAAGCGAACGAATGGTGAAGGATTTGTAGCTGAAGGTGTAACTGGGATCAATAAGTCTTTTAACTGATCGATAGATTGTACTTTACCATCTACTGATACGGCTTGTTCGCCAACAGTAAATTGATATAAACCAAGTGATAGCGACATATCACTTGCTTGAATCATTTGCTTGACAGAATCCTCTGTTAAGCCGAGAGCAGCCATTTTCGCTTGATCATATTTAAATGATATTTCATTAATGTGCTGGCCGTTAATAGTTGCTGAAGCAACGCCATCAATTTTTTCGATTTTAGGAAGTAAAATGTCTTCTACTGTTGACGTTAAATCAACAATATCTTCCTTAGAGCTACTAATTGATAAAGCGACAACTGGCATCATATTCATGCTAATTGCCATAACTGTCGGCTTTTGAGCACCTTCAGGTAATTTGATAGATTCTAAAGCGGACTCTAATTGGCGTTTTTTCTCATCCATATCAATGCCGTAGTCGTATTCAACTTGAACTTGTGCTACGTTTGAAGAGGAGTTTGAGTAAACAGCCTTTACATCTTCTAAGCTTTCTACTGCCTTTTCAAATGGCATGGAAAGCTCATTCATAACCTGTTCAGGTGTTGCGCCAGGATAAACACCCATTACAATTAAATATGGTATAGAAATATCAGGTATGGATTCCATTTTCATTTTTGTACCTGAATAAATACCAGAGACAGTGATGATAATTGTTAATAACCACACTGCCAATTTGTTTTTCAATACGAAATTAACTAAACCTTTCACCTTCACACCTACCCTTTATTGACTAACTTGATTCAGTTATTTATACTAATGACTAATCGGTCATTTGTCAACGAAATACATTAGGAGAGATTTAAAAGTATGTTAAAAAAGCAACTTATTATGGAGAAAGCGTTGGAACTTTTCTCAGAACAAGGCTTTGAAGCTACATCTGTACAGCAAATTACAGAACGATGTGGGATTTCAAAAGGTGCATTTTATTTATCTTTCAAAACAAAAGACGAGCTTATAATTTCCATGGTAGAGAACTATCTACAACAGTTTGTTATGGATGTTGACCAAGTAGTCAGAAGCTCGCTTAGTAAAGATATCAAATTAGTTGAGTTTTATAAAAGTATTTTTCAAGCATTTAAAAACCATGCTGCACCTGCCCGTGTGTTTTTTAATGAGAAAGTACTTCTTTCAAAAAAAGAGTTGTTTCAGAAAATAATTGCGTATGATGTCGAAATGTCTAAGTCGATTATCTATATGCTGGAGCAGTTATATCAAGATGAACTCCACGAGACAAAATATGATGTCATGTATTGTATTAAAGGGTTTATGAAAAGTTATTCGGAACTTTTTATTTTTTCTGATATATCACTCGATTTAGAGCTATTGGCTAAATCTCTAGCTGAAAAGACGGAAATTATTGCACGGCATACGACGATTCCGTTTATAACCGAAGAGCTTATTCAATTAACAGCAAAACCTTGTAATGAGGAAGTTTCACAGGAATCTTTACTAGAATTAATCGAACAACATCTAGACGGATTAGAAGACTCTATAGAACGCGAGTCTCTTGAGTTATTAAAACTTCAAGTCGAAAATACAACCTATAGTAAAGCGATTTTAAAAGGTTTGATTGAAAATATACGCTTGCAGCCAGACCATAGATGGGTTGCTTATGTAATAGCTAAATACTTTAATGTTTAGGCATGGAATAGGATTGGTCACTTTAAAGTGTGAACAATCCTGTTTTTATTGAAATTAAGTGGTCGTACGAAAAATTGAAGTGTTAGTGGCGCTAATGTAATAGTCTAGGGAGTAAAATTGAGTTGTTATTACTATATACGAAAAAAAAGCAAAGAGGTTTCAGAAAAATGGAAAAAAACTACGCAAATTTGCGTAGTTTTTTGTGAGGAGGTTAAACCTCCATAATAATTGGTAAAATCATAGGTCGACGTTTTGTTTTTTCAAATAAATATGGTCCTAATACGTCAGTAATTTCATTTTTCAGCTCAGTCCATTGAGGAGTTTTGCTTTGAATTGTTTCGTTCAGGTGACGGTTTAGCATTTTTTGTGCTTCATTAATCATCGTACCTGACTCGCGCATGTAAACAAAGCCTCGCGAAATAATGTCTGGGCCAGAAACGATTTTTTGATTTTCCATATCCACACTTACAACAACGATCACTAAACCTTCTTCTGAAAGGATGCGTCGATCACGTAAGACGATATTGCCGATATCTCCAATACCATTGCCATCAATATAAACGTCTCCTGAAGGGATGCGACCTGCTACATGTGCTTCGTTGGCACTTAATGCTAGCACGTCACCATTCTCCATAACGAATGTATTTTCAAGTGGAACATCACAATCTTCTGCTAGATGAGTATGCATTTTCAACATACGGAATTCACCGTGAATCGGCATAAAGAATTTAGGTTTCATTAAGCGTAGCATTAGTTTTTGTTCCTCTTGAGAACCGTGACCAGACGTATGGATATTATTAAGTGCACCATGAATAACTTCTGCACCTGCACGGAAAAGTAAGTTGATAATTTTGTTTACACTTACCGTATTTCCTGGTACTGGCGAAGAAGAGAAGACAACTGTGTCACCAGGTTGGATTTGGATTTGACGATGTGTGCCATTTGCTATACGAGAAAGGGCCGCCATCGGTTCACCTTGAGAGCCTGTACATAATATCATTACTTCATTTGCAGGAAGACGATTAATGCTTTGGGCATCAATAAATGTATCCTTTGGTGCATTAATATAGCCTAGTTCACGACCGATTGTAATGGCATTGTCCATCGAACGTCCGAAGACAGCAATTTTTCTTCCGTATTTTATAGCAGCATCTGTTGCTTGCTGTAAACGGTGAATGTTGGATGCGAAAGTTGCAAAAATGATACGACTATCAACCTTACGGAAAATTTCGTCGATACTTTTTCCAACTGTACGCTCTGACATAGTGAAATTCGGCTTTTCTGCATTTGTACTATCTGAAAGTAAGCATAGTACTCCGTCGCGTCCGATTTCAGCCATTTTTGTTAAGTTGGCTGGCTCGCCTACAGGTGTAAAATCAAACTTAAAGTCACCTGTATGCACGATGTTACCTGGTGGTGTTTTTACAACAATCCCGTAAGCATCTGGAATACTATGTGTTGTTCTAAAGAAGCTAACAGATGTTTTTCTGAACTTAATAACATCTTCTTCTTTAATTTCGATTAGCTTTGTTGTACGTAGTAAGCCATGCTCGTCTAACTTATTGCGAAGTAAGCCAAGTGCAAGCTTACCACCGTAGACAGGGACATTTACTTGACGTAATAAGTAGGGAATACCACCAATATGGTCTTCATGTCCATGGGTAATGAATAATCCTTTAATCTTGTCGACGTTGCGTACTAAATACGTATAGTCCGGAATAACATAGTCAATACCGAGTAAGTCGTCTTCTGGGAATTTAATGCCGGCATCAATTAAAATGATTTCATCTTGAAATTGAACGCCGTAAGTGTTTTTGCCGATTTCGCCCAGTCCGCCGAGCGCGAAAACAGCTGCTTGGTCATTTTTAACAAACTTCATGTTTGTTAAATTTCCTCTAAGACGAAGTTCGGACTTGCTTGTTCGTAAGCTAAATAGTTACCTTCAAGCAGTTGGATGAACTCGATGTTGTAGTTTCGGTCTTTTAGCTTTTCACGTACTTCGCGGTCTGAAGCAGCTTCAAGGTATAGACTTTTAGTATTTTCGCGAACTGGAATTTCATTTGCTTTTTGTTGGTAATAAACTTTGTAAATCATAGTTTGCTCTCCTTTTATTGCGTACATTTTTTTGCAGCTTTGACTAATACCACGCACGTACTACAAGAAAAAACAACGAATTTCTAGTATACTAATGGCGAAATTAGGCGTTTGAAGTTCTTGTATCTCAGTATTTTAATCCAGACGTAATTACAACAAGTTGCAATTGAATAAAGCAATGAGACAGTGGTTGCACATAGCCAAATAAATGCATTTCCTTTATATTATCACGCAGTTACTCTAAAATAAAGAAAAGCCCTTCAAATAATGAAGGGCAAATGTTAGGCAATTGATTTTTTTCCGAGTATGCCGCGAAGTTGCTTCAACAATTTGCGTTTGAGTTTCTTCAGCATGGCACATCACTCCTTAGGATCATTATAATGAAAAATCATACCTCTGTAAAGTCGTTGGCCTTTGCAGAATAATACATAATGAAGGGGACTATAAGATGAAGAAAATATTATTTTTTGATGTAGATGGTACGCTTTATAATAGTGAGAAAATATTACCTGCTTCAGCGAAAGAAGCGCTTTTTGAGGCTCGTCGAAATGGCTATGAGCTAGCGATTGCAACTGGCCGTGCGCCATTTATGATTCAGACCTTACTAGAAGAGTTGGATATTAATACGTATGTGACATTTAATGGGCAATATGTTGTTTATCGTGGTGAGGTTGTCTATACAAATGGTGTTGAGAAAGACGAGCTAGCCAAAATCATTGCCTTTGGTGAAGAACGGAACGAACCTGTAGTATTTTTAGATGACAAGCAAATGATTGCATCTGTTGAAAATAACGATATGGTGGCAGAAAGCTTAAATACTTTAAAATACCAGTATCCAAATTTAGACTCAACTTATTATATGCAGAACGATGTATATCAAACACTTATTTTTATGGAAGAAAAAGATGAACATTTATATCGTGAAGCATTTCCTAACGTGCAGTTTATACGCTGGCATCGCTATTCTTGTGATATTTTACCGAAGGGAGGCTCGAAGGCTACTGGTATTGAAAAGGTTCTTGAGAAAATGGGGCTGACACTAAATGATGCCATTGCTTTTGGAGATGGTATGAATGATATAGAAATGCTACAGGCTGTTGGGACAGGTGTGGCAATGGGGAATGGGCATGAGAGAGTAAAGGCTGTTGCTACCCATATTGCAGAACATGTAGATGAGGATGGCCTTGCTAAAATGATGCGCCAATTAAATATCATCTAAAGAAATTAAAGAGAAGCAACTAGTTGGAGGTATTAACTACAGCTAGTTGCTTTTGTATTTCATAAATTTCATTCAGTATCTATGTTTGTACTTACTATTTTTAACTGTACACCTTTATCCGTGAAATGATTGATCGTTTCTTTAGAGAGTCCACGATCTGTAATAATCATATTTACCGCATCTGCTGGACAAACTTGAATAGCGACATCTTTGTCAAATTTCGAAGAATCAGCTGCTACATACACAGTTTGAGAAATATTAATAATTTGTTTTCGGGTGATAGCCTCTTCTAAATTGAAATCTGAAATTCCTTTTTCAATCGACACCCCACTAGCACAAATAAAAGCTTTATTAATATTTAAATGATCGAAGCGGAAGAGGAAATCATTAGACGTTACAGATTTTTCAGAATGACGAACTTTACCGCCGATAATGATCACTTCAATATTGGAGCCTATTAAATCAAAGGCTACGGGAAGTGAGTTTGTAATAACGGTTAACTTCTCTTTTTCTAATAAAAAAGGTGTCATTTGATATGTGGTCGTTCCACTATCTAAAAAAATACACTCCCCATCTTGTACTAAAGAAGCGCAAGCTTTTGCGATTGCGATCTTTTCTGGTAGCTGTTCATGGAATCGGTTATCCATCAATCCCTCGGCAGGTTCCATATATTTAACACCACCATAAAACTTCTCCATTTTCTTATCTTGCACAAGCTGATGAATATCACGACGTATTGTTTCCATTGATACATTAAACTCTTTTGTTAGCGTTACTAATTTTACTACCTTATGTTTTCGGACAAATTGCAAAATATGCTGTTGCCTTTCTATTGTATACATTGCACATCACCTCTATTAAATGAAATCAAAATGATCGTAACTTTGTCAACAATTAGTCTATATTTACTCAATATTTACACAAATCCGCAATTCGCTTTACAAATTGTCCCTATACTGAGGTTAAGAACTAAAGAGAGGTGACCAATTTGTTAGAACTAAAAGATATCTCGAAAAACTATAAAAATAAAAAAGTTTTGATGAATATAAATTTAAACATTCAATCGGGTGAAATAGTTTCGTTACTAGGGCCGAGTGGTTGTGGAAAAACAACTTTACTCAATATTATTCTAGGTCTTACTCAACAAACGAATGGACAGCTTTTTTACAACGGACAAGATATATCGAAACAATCTATGCAAGATCGAGGGTTTAATATTGTTTTTCAGGACTTTGCGTTGTTTCCTCATTTAAATGCTTATGACAACATCGTCTATGGTTTGAAAAATAAAAAAGAAGGAATGTCAAAAAAAGAGGTTCAGGAATATATAGACTTTTTAGAACTGACCCCACATTTACATAAAAAGATTCATGAGTTATCGGGCGGGCAAAAACAGCGTGTTTCTATAGCTAGAACACTTGTGATGCAGCCTAAAATTTTATTGTTGGATGAACCGTTAAGTGCGCTAGATGGCGTGATAAAGGAATCGATTAAAGAACGGATTCAATCCATTGCTCGCCAATTTAATTTAACGACAATCATTGTCACGCACGATCCAGAGGAAGCTCTTACGCTATCAGATAAAGTGCTAATTATTAATGAGGGAACTGTTTCGCAATTTGGAACGCCGCAAGAAATAGTAAATACACCAGAAAACCAATTTGTTGAAGATTTTATATTAAGACAGCTTCATATAAAACGTCATAACATTTATCAGCTATTTGGAGAATCGTATGCTTAAAACAAATAAAATAATGAAATTGATTTTTCTTCCGATTATTTTCTTTTTTGTTTTCTTTTTAATTGTTCCGTTACTGTATATGTTTTGGCAATCTTTAAAAAAGGGGAAGGCTATCACCATTCAAAACTATGTGGAAACATTGCAAAATGTGGAGATTCGTGATGCGTTTTTCAATAGTTTTCAAGTCTCTTTAATAGCAGCTTTAATCACGACCATTTTGGCTTTTTTATTGGCCTATGCTGTTCATTTTACAACGATGCATCGCTTTACGAAAAAGCTTGTCCAAATGGGTATTACATTACCAATGCTATTACCGACCATAACATATGGCTTTGTACTGATTTATACCTTTGGCAATCAAGGGATTATTACGAAGATACTTGGTCAGCCCTTGTTTACAGTCTATGGATTTAACGGTTTATTAATTGGTTATGTGCTGTATACATTGCCTGTTGCCTTTATATTAATGCAAAATTCTATGCAATATATTGATAAAAGGTTTCTGCTAGTTTCCATGCTGATGCATGATCGACCATACCGAAGATTTTATCATACAGTATTTCGTCCGATGCAAGGGACGATTGGTGGGGCATTCATACTATCGTTTGTGTTAAGTTTTACAGATTTCGGGATACCAGCGTCAGTTGGTGGTAGCTACAAAGTTATTGCTACTGAGCTATATCAAGCGATGCTTGGTTCCATTGTACATTTTGAGAGAGGTGCTGTGATTTCGATTTTAATGTTAGTACCTGCAGTGCTTGGAGTTGTTATGTTAACGATTTTGGAACGATTTAATTTTCAGTATAAGCAAGTTTCTAAAAGTGACCTCGTTGTCCATCGTTTCCGTGATGTAATGTTTACTGTTTTCTCGTTTGTTTGTGTAGGTGCGGTATTAATCATGTTTTCAACAATATTTATAGTACCTTTTACGAAAGGTTATCCATATGATTTCAGTTTTACATTCGAGCATGTGAAAAACGTACTAGCTGAACAGGGCTTGAAGCAAGTCTATATGAACTCGCTAATAGTGGCTGTTTTGACAGCTGTTTTAGGTGTGGCTGTAGCGTTTGTGTCCGCTCTATTAAATGTACGAACACCACTTAAAGGAAGGAAAAGCATAGATTTTGCTTCAATGGTTACGAATACTGTGCCAGGCATGGTACTTGGTCTTTCTTACTTGTTCTTCTTTAATGGGAGTTCCTTAAAAGGGACATTCCTCATCATTATTGCGTGTAATGTCGTTCACTTCTTTACAACACCATATTTAATGGCGAAAAATTCATTGCAAAAAATGGATCCGACATGGGAAGTAACAGCAGAGCTATTAAAAGATTCGTGGTTGAAAACGGTTATTCGCGTTATTTTACCGAATATTAGACCTACGATTTATCAAATGTTCAGCTATTATTTTTTAAACGCCATGGTGACTGTTAGCGGGGTAATTTTCCTTGTTAGCACGAAAACGATGCTTGTATCGACACGTATAAAAGAACTTCAACATTTCGCGAAGTATACAGACATTTTTGTTCTATCGATTTTTATTTTATGTACAAACCTCATTGTGAAATTAGGTTGTGATTATATAGCAATACCTAAAGAAAAAACAAAGGAGCATAAAGATGAAAAAATCAACAGTAATGATGTTAGGTACAGTTAGCTCAGCAATTGTTTTGGCAGCATGTGGAGGAGCGGAAGCAGGTTCGAAAGATCAAGTCATTATTTATTCAAACGCGGATGATGAAGCGATTGACGTTATGGAAGCAACATTAGATAACAAGGGGTATAAAGGTAAATATTTAATCCAATCATTCGGAACGTCTGAACTGGGCGGGAAAATAATGGCGGAGGGGAAAGACATTGAAGCAGATGTCGTAACAACGGCTTCTTATTTTATTGAAAGTGCGCAAAAGTCCAAGTCCATGTTTGTAGATTTATCTTCTGATTTAAAGCCTTTAGATGATGGTTCTACATTTGCATTACCGATTTTAGGGAATATCGGCTCGATTTTTATTAATACGGATTTATTAAAACAAAAAGATTTGCCAGTTCCAACATCTGTTAAGGATTTAACAAACCCTGCCTATAAAGATTTATTGTCGTTTCCTAATATTCATGACTCGTCAACAGCTTGGTTGTTAGTGCAGGCTATTATTAATGAGTATGGAGAAAAAGAGGGCAAACAAATATTAGCTGATTTAATCAAAAATGCTGGACCGCATATCGAAAGCTCAGGCTCTGGGCCTATTAAAAAAGTAAAAACGGGCGAAGTGGCTGTAGGGTTTGGTCTGCGTATTCAGGCTATCAATGCTAAAAAAGAAGGGCTACCGATTGATTATATCGATCCAATAGAAGGTAACTTTACATTAACAGAATCAGTGGCTGTAGTAGATAAAGAGGGGGATGAAGCGTTAGCGCATGAAATAGCCAAAGTAATCGCAACGGAGGCCCGCCCTGATTTATTGAAGCAATATCCTGTAGCTCTTTATGAAGGTGAGCAAGTAAATGATGAGCATGTACCTAAATATTTGAAGAAGTGGGATACGACATTAACGGTAGATCTATTAGAAAAACATCAAGCTTTCTTTAAAGAAGCGCAAAAATAAGGAGATATTAATTTTTATGAACAACTATAAATTGTTAACGCCAGGACCTTTAACGACAACTGCTACCGTAAAACAAGAGATGCTAAAAGATCGTTGCACTTGGGATGATGATTATAAAAGTGTCACACAAACAATACGTAAGCAGCTTTTAGAGTTAGCGCAAGTGACAGAAACAGATTATGCAACTGTTCTTATGCAGGGAAGTGGCAGTTTTGTTGTGGAATCAGTGTTAACAACGGCTGTTGGAGAGGAAGATAAAGTCCTTATTATCACAAATGGTGCTTACGGTGAACGCATTGTTGAAATGGCAAAAGTGCTTAAACTACAGCACGCGGTCTATAGTGTTCCTTATAATGAACCGCCGTCACCACTCGAAGTGAAAGTGCTGTTGGAAAATGATGCAACAATAACACATGTTGCTATTGTACATTGTGAGACGACAACGGGCATTTTAAATCCTATTCACGAAATAGGAAGCGTTGTAAAAGGGTTGGATAAAACGTTTATCGTTGATGCGATGAGTAGCTTCGGTGGCGTACCGATGGATTTAAAAGCATTAGGGATTGATTATTTAATTAGCAGTGCTAATAAATGTATCCAAGGGGTACCTGGGTTTGGGTTTGTTATCGCAAAGATTAAGGAATTAGAAAAGTGTAAAGAGCAAGCTAGAAGTGTTGCATTAGATTTATATAATCAGTGGGAAGTGATGAAACTCGATGGAAAATGGCGTTTTACATCCCCTACACATGTAGTGGCAGCTTTTGCGAAGGCATTAGAGGAACTTGTGGAAGAAGGTGGAATTCGTGCTCGTTACGAACGATATGCGAATAATAATCGTATACTTCGTACTCAATTGCAAGCACTTGGTTTTAACGCTTATATTTCAGAGGGGTTACAATCACCTATTATTACGACATTTTTATTCCCTTATGAAGGGTTCTCCTTCGATCATTTCTATAATGCGATGAAAAAAGCAGGATTTGTCATTTATCCAGGGAAACTAACAGATGTGGATACATTCCGAATTGGCAATATTGGAGACATTCATGAAGATGATATGAAGTCATTGTGTAAGGTTATCGAAAATTATATGGTGGTGATAAAAAAATGAAGATTGAAGCGATTATTTTAGATTGGGCAGGTACAACTGTTGATTTTGGTTGCTTTGCTCCTGTGAATGTTTTTCTTACAGTTTTTGAAGATGCGGGAATCAAAGTTACGCTAGAGGAAGCACGTAAACCGATGGGCATGTTGAAAATAGATCATATTCGTACAATGCTTGAAATGCCAAGAATTCGTGAGGTATGGAACGAAAAGTATGGACGAGATTTTACGGAAGAGGATGTCCACGCTTTATATATGCAGTTTGAATCAAAGTTAATGGAATCTTTAGCGACTTACACGGATCCGATTCAGTATGTGACAGAAACGATACAACAATTAAAAGAAGAGGGTATTCGGATCGGTTCTACGACGGGATATACAGACTCGATGATGGAGGTAGTGACTTCGCATGCAGCGGCTAAAGGATATGAACCTGATTTTTTAGTAACGCCTACTCAATTAGGAGATAAAGGACGCCCTTACCCATATATGATTTTTAAAAATATGGAAGCAATGGGTATTCAGGCGACGAAACAAGTGGTGAAGATTGGTGATACAACTTCAGATATTCAAGAAGCTTTAAATGCAGGTGTATGGGCTGTTGGTGTTATTATTGGAAGCTCTGAAATGGGGTTATCTGAAGAAGAGTATATGGCTTTATCTGAAGAAGAGCAGCAATTTGCTATTGAAAAAACAGCAAGAATATTTAAAGAAACAGGTGCACATTATACGATTCGAACGATAAAAGAGCTCCCAGCATTATTGGAAAAAATTAATGAGCGTTTAGAACGAGGTATCGTACTGGCTTAAAGCCTCAGGTGGATGTTAGACTGATCCCGAAGTTAAAGTGTCAGATGAATTTCATAACGAGGCAAGAAAGAAGTAAACCCCCAGTTTAAAAAAACTGCAGGGGTTTGCTTTCTTTTTCGTGCGCCTAATCGCGCTCATATGGTGTAGAATCTGGAATTTCCGTAAATGGATTTTTTTCATTGATGCGGTCGTAAAACATAACGCCGTTAAGGTGGTCTAATTCGTGTTGGAAGGCTATAGCAGGCATTCCTTTAAGGCGCATTTTTTTCTCCTCACCTTCAATGGTTTTAAATTTAACTGTAACACGAGCATGACGTGGTACATAGCCTGGAACATTGCGATCTACAGAAAGGCAGCCCTCGCCTGTTGCAAGGTACGTGTTTTCTACTGAGTGACTAACGATTTTTGGGTTGATTGCTACAAAACTTAATTGTTCCCCATTCTCATCTGTTAAATGGAGGGCAAACATTCGATGGAGGCTATTTATTTGATTGGCAGCTAATCCAATGCCGCTACGTAAGTTATATTTATCTGCCATTTCGGGATCTTGGCTGTTTATTAAATATTGAAGCATGTCTTCTGCGAGTTGTTTTACTTCATCAGTTAAAGGGAATTTTACCTCCTCGGCTTTTGTGCGTAAAGTCGGATGACCTTCGCGAATAATATCATCCATTAAAATCATATATGAATCTTCCTTTCGACTTTGTAGTGTCTTGCTTATAAGTATACATCACGTCTTAAAACAATCACATGAAAAAAACCTTATTTGAATATACTTAAAAAATTTTTTAATAGCTATTAGATTGTCTGAAACTGGGCATTCTACTATTGGTAATCATGTAGGAGAACGTAATAATTGAGTACCTTTAATACGTTGTTATAATACAGAAAATATTAATTAGTGGTACAGTATGAAACAGAGTTGTTTAATTGTTATGTTAGAAAAAATCTTTGTTTGTACGCGTAATATATGATTGACCGACAGTATTTTATTCAGTATACTGAGTGCAAAGAATAAGTTGTACTAGTTGAAACGGTGATTTATTTTAATACAGCTGAAAGGGAGATGTGACAAATGAGCAAGAAAAACAATAATATTTTTGATGCTAAACAAACGCTAACTGAAATCGAAGATAAGTTTGAAATGTTTCAAATTTTGAATGAAGAAGGCGAAATTATAAATGAAGAGGCAGACCCGAAGCTATCTGATGAGGAACTAGTTGAGTTAATGACGCGTATGGTTTATACACGTATTTTAGACCAACGATCTATCTCTCTTAACCGTCAAGGTCGCTTAGGCTTCTATGCACCAACTGCTGGGCAAGAAGCTTCACAACTTGCGTCGCACTTTGCATTAGAAAAAGAAGATTGGATTTTACCGGGTTACCGTGATGTACCACAAATCGTATGGCACGGTTTACCTTTAGATAAAGCGTTTTTATTCTCACGCGGTCATTTTGCGGGGAACCAAGTTCCTGAGGGCGTAAACGTATTAGCACCTCAAATTATTATCGGTGCACAATATATTCAAGCAGCAGGTGTAGCTCTTGGTATTCAAAAACGTGGTAAAAAGGCAGTGGCAGTAACTTATACAGGTGATGGCGGTTCATCACAAGGGGATTTCTATGAAGGCATTAACTTTGCAGGTGCATTTAAGTCACCAGCAATCTTCATTGTACAAAATAACCAATTCGCCATTTCAACACCTCGCGAATTACAAACTGCTGCAAAAACAATTGCTCAAAAAGGTGTAGCAGCAGGCTTACCAAGTATTTTAGTAGATGGAATGGATGCGCTAGCAGTTTACGTAGCAACACGTGATGCACGTGAGCGTGCAGTAAATGGCGAAGGTCCAACATTAATTGAAACAATGTGCTATCGCTATGGTCCTCATACAATGGCAGGGGATGACCCAACGCGTTACCGTACATCAGATACAGATAATGAATGGGCACAAAAAGACCCTCTTGTACGCTTCCGTAAATACTTAGAAGCAAAAGGTCTGTGGGATGAGCAAAAAGAAGAGGCTGTTATTGAGCGTGCAAAAGAAGAAATTAAAGAAGCAATCAAAAAAGCCGATGCTGCTCCAAAACAAAAAGTAACAGAGTTAATGGAAAACATGTACAAAGGCGAAATGCCATCTAATTTAAAAGAACAGTATGAAATCTACAAAGAGAAGGAGTCGAAATAACCTATGGCACAAATGACGATGATTCAAGCAATTACAGATGCACTTCGCACAGAATTAAAGAATGATGAAAACGTTCTTGTATTCGGGGAAGATGTAGGTGTCAACGGTGGGGTATTCCGCGCAACTGAAGGCCTACAAAAAGAATTTGGGGTTGACCGTGTATTCGATACACCGTTAGCAGAATCAGGTATTGGTGGCTTAGCAGTCGGTCTTTCTCTACAAGGTTTCCGTCCGGTTCCTGAAATCCAGTTCTTCGGTTTCGTATATGAAGTAATGGACTCGATCAGTGGTCAATTAGCACGTATGAGCTATCGTAGCGGTGGTGTCTATAATGCACCAGTAACAATCCGTTCTCCGTTTGGTGGAGGCGTGCATACACCTGAAATGCACTCTGATAGTTTAGAAAGCTTAATGACAGCACAGCCAGGTTTAACGGTTGTTGTCCCATCAACTCCATACGATGCTAAAGGTTTACTTATTTCATCTATTCGAAATGATAATCCAGTCATTTTCTTAGAGCATTTAAAATTATATCGTTCATTCCGTGAAGAGGTACCTGAGGAAGCATACGAAATTCCACTAGGTAAGGCGGATGTAAAACGTGAAGGTAAAGATTTAACAATTATTGCATACGGTTTAATGGTTCACGAAAGCTTAAAGGCAGCAGAGGAGCTAGAAAAAGAAGGTCACTCTGTAGAAGTAATTGATTTACGTACAATCCAACCAATTGATATTGAGACAATTATTGCGTCCGTTGAAAAAACAGGTCGTGCAATCGTTGTACAAGAGGCTCAAAAACAAGCAGGTATTGCTGCAAACGTAGTGGCTGAAATTACAGAGCGCGCGATTTTAAGTTTAGAAGCACCTGTACTTCGTGTGGCTGCACCAGATACTGTGTACCCATTCCCACAAGCTGAAGGTGTTTGGTTACCGAACTATAAAGATGTAATGGAAACAGCTAAAAAAGTTTTAACATTCTAATGTAACTTCTAAACTTGAAGGACAGCAAATAGAAAGGATGGGTACACATGGCATTTGAATTTAGATTACCGGATATTGGCGAGGGTATTCACGAAGGCGAAATCGTTAAGTGGTTCGTTAAAGCTGGAGATACAGTAAAAGAAGACGATATTCTTTGTGAAGTACAAAATGATAAAGCAGTAGTAGAGATTCCGTCTCCAGTTGAAGGGACAGTAGAGGAAGTTTTAGTAGGAGAAGGCACAGTAGCAGTTGTTGGTGATGTCTTAATCCGCCTTGATGCACCTGGATATGAAGATTTAAAGCTAAAAGGTGATGACCATGCTGAAGCGAAAACAGAGGCTCAAGTTCAAGCGACTGCTGAGTATGGTAAGGAAGTAGCAAAGGCACCTGTTGAAGTTGAGCAGGCTCCAGAGAAAACTCCTGAAAAGACTGAAGCTGTTGCGGTAGCTGAAGATAATAAGCGTATCATTGCAATGCCTTCAGTACGTAAATTTGCACGTGACAATGATGTGAATATTCGTGAAGTTAATGGTACAGGCAAAAATGGTCGTATTTTAAAACAAGATATTGAGAATTTCCTAAAAGGTGGAGGCGTTGTAGAGGCTGAAGCAGCAGCACCAGTAGCTAATGAAGAAGCTGTGCAGCAAGAAACAACTACACAAGTAGCACCAGTAGTCCTTGAAGGTGATTTCCCAGAAACACGTGAGAAAATGTCGGGCATTCGAAAAGCGATTGCAAAAGCGATGGTTCACTCGAAACAAACGGCTCCACATGTTACACTAATGGATGAAGTCGATGTAACAGCTCTAGTAGCACATCGCAAAAAATTCAAAGATATCGCTGCTGAAAAAGGTGTTAAATTAACGTACTTACCATATGTAGTTAAAGCGCTAATTTCAACTTTACGCGAATTCCCAGAATTTAACCGCTCATTAGATGATGCAACACAAGAAATTATTCAGAAGCATTATTACAATATTGGTATTGCAGCAGATACAGAAAAAGGCTTGCTAGTACCAGTTATTAAGCACGCTGATCGTAAATCTGTTTTTGCAGTATCAAATGAAATTAATGAATTAGCGACTAAAGCTCGTGAAAGCAAGCTTGCACCACATGAAATGAAGGGCGCTTCGATGTCGATTACGAATATCGGCTCTGCAGGAGGACAGTGGTTTACTCCGGTAATTAATCATCCTGAAGTAGCGATTCTAGGTATTGGTCGAATTTCAGAAAAACCTGTAATAAAAAATGGTGAAATTGTAGCCGCACCTGTGTTAGCATTATCATTGAGCTTTGATCATCGTATGATTGATGGAGCCACTGCGCAAAATGCTTTAAATCACTTAAAGCGTTTGTTAAGTGAACCAGAATTATTATTAATGGAGGCGTAACAAAAATGGTAGTAGGAGATTTTCCAATCGAAACAGATACTCTTGTCATTGGTTCAGGTCCTGGAGGATATGTAGCAGCAATTCGTGCAGCTCAAACTGGCCAAAAAGTAACAATCGTTGAAAAAAATGTACTTGGTGGTGTGTGCTTAAACGTAGGTTGTATCCCATCTAAAGCATTAATTTCAGTAGGTCACCGTTTTGAGCATGCTAAACATTCAGATGACATGGGTATCATCGCTTCTGATGTGAAATTAGACTTCTCAAAAGCACAAGCATTTAAAGACAGCGTTGTTAAAAAATTAACTGGCGGTGTTGAAGGCTTACTTAAAGGTAATAAAGTTGAAATTGTACAAGGTGAAGCTTATTTCGTTGACGCTCATTCAGTGCGTATCATCAATGGTGAATCTGCTCAAACTTACACATTTAACAATGTAATTATCGCAACGGGTTCTCGCCCAGTTGAAATTCCAACATTTAAATTCTCTGATCGCGTACTAAATTCTACTGGCGCACTTTCTTTACAAGAAGTACCAGGTAAATTAGTCGTTATCGGTGGAGGCTATATTGGTACAGAGTTAGGTTCAGCTTACGCTAACCTTGGCTCACAAGTAACAATTATCGAAGGCGGAAAAGATATCTTAGCTGGCTTCGAAAAACAAATGACACAAATCGTGAAAAAAGGCCTTAAAAAGAAAGGCGTTGAAATGGAAGTAAACGCATCTGCAAAAGGCGTTGAAGAAACAGAAAACGGCGTAGTAGTAACATATGAAGTTGGCGGAGAAGAGAAAAAAGTTGAAGCTGACTACGTATTAGTAACTGTAGGTCGTCGTCCAAATACAGATGAAATGGGCCTTGCTGAAATCGGTGTTGAATTCGGTGAACGTGGTCTTATCAATGTTGACAAACAGTGCCGTACAAATATTCCAAACATCTATGCAATTGGTGATATTGTAGCTGGTCCTCAGCTTGCTCATAAAGCATCTTACGAAGGTAAAGTTGCTGCTGAAGCAATCGCTGGTGAAAAATCAATCGTTGATTATTTAGCTATTCCTGCTGTATGCTTCACAGATCCAGAGATGGCAACAGTTGGTTATAACGAAGATGAAGCGAAAGCTGAAGGCATCGAGTACACTGCAGCGAAATTCCCATTCGCAGCAAATGGTCGTGCACTTGCATTAAACCAAACAGAAGGTTTCGTGAAACTTGTTGCGCGTAAAGAAGATGGCTTATTAATTGGTGCTCAAATCGTAGGTGCTGGTGCATCAGATATGATCGCTGAAATGGGCTTAGCTATTGAAGGCGGTATGACTGCTGAAGATATCGCGTTAACAATCCATGCTCACCCAACATTAGGTGAAATTACAATGGAAGCTGCTGAAGTATTACTTGGCAACCCAATCCATATTGTAGCAAAAAAATAATAAAGTTTATGAAAACGGTTATAAAGCATTTGCTTTGTAGCCGTTTTTTTGTATATTACATGTAATTTTGATAAAGTAATTATATCGAATGAATATTCTAAAAATACAGTTCGGTTAGGAACATATTACATACCGGATAGACTTAAAAATCTAGTAATTGAATGCTAGATGTCCGGAAATGATAACGATGTCTTTGAAACAAGGGAAGTTGATCATAAAAACTGGGGTGATAAAAAATGGAACTAGGCTTAAAGGGGAAAGTAGCAGTTATTACAGGTTCAAGTAAGGGAATTGGCTATTATACAGCGATGCAGCTTGTGAAAGAGGGCGTGAAGGTCGTACTTTGTGCTCGTGGTGAAAAACAGCTTCAAGTGGCTGCTGGCTGTATTAAAAATGAAACAGGCGAGGACGTTTTAATTGTACCAACTGATATTACAAAAGAAAAAGATTGTAAGTACTTAATAGAACGAGCAGTAGAGCATTTTGGTCGCCTTGATATTCTTATTAATAATGCAGGCACAGCTTCAGCTAATTCATTTGAATCGGTTAGTAGTGAGCTATGGCAGGCTGATGTAGATTTAAAAGTGTTTGGTGCTGTCAATTGTTCAAAATATGCTGTACCCCATTTGCGTAAGGTTGGTGGCGGTGCAATAGTTAATGTGACTGCGGTAATGGCTAAAACACCACCGGCAAGCTCACTCCCTAGTACTGTAAGTCGTGCTGCAGGTCTGGCATTAACGAAAGCTATGAGCAAAGACTTAGGAAAAGATAATATACGTGTGAACTCTGTTTGTATTGGGCTTATTCGTAGTGATCAAATAGAGAAGACGTGGAAAGAGGCAGAACCCGAGCTATCGTGGGATGAGTATTCCCGTAAAGTAGGTCAAGCAATTCCGCTTGGTCGTGTAGGGGAAACTCAAGAAGCAGCAAATGTCATTACTTTTTTAGTTTCTGATGCTGCTAGTTATGTGACAGGAACTTCTGTAAATATTGATGGTGGTTCCGGGCATGCATTATAGAGTAATATTTTTTGAGAAAAGTATATTTAGCTTTGTCAAAAAATTGATTGTAGATTAGTTTTAAGACAGTTTCTTTATCATATGTATAGAAAAAGGGTAGCTCAAAGGTAGTAACCCCTTAAAGTTAGAGTTTTTATTATGCGGCTAATTGGCTGGTGTGAGTTCGGGATTTTACTGGACTTATGCCAGCCAGTTTTAGTTTAAATACGTTCATTGCTATAGTGGTCGATATAGCGTTCGTTCAATTATCTTCTTCAATTCTTCATACGAGATAAATACGTCACCGTAATACTTCTCTTGATTAAGTATCAAAGAGGTTTTCCATTGACATTAACTTCTGTAAAATTATTCATTTGCTGGTATTGGGGTGATATAATTGTTCGAAACCATTAAAGGAGGATTTTTTTTGAAAAGAAATTTTTTATTTTTTTTAATCATTACTACATTTTTATCAATCATTTTCAGTGGTGTAAATCCACAAGCGGCAAAAGCAGCAACTGTACCAAATCTTAGCCCGAAAAATCTAACAAAAGAAGAAACAAGAGCATTGTTCTTTAGCACCTTAGTTTACTCAGACCTAAGCAAATTTGAAAAAAGAACAAAATTAGTAGATATGAAATTTGATGCATTAAAAGCTAAAAGTGATCCACTGCAAAATTTTAAGGATGAATGGAAGAAAATTCAAAAAGAACATTACTACCCTTCTATGAAAGTAAGTGAGTTTATCGAATATGCTGATTTAGAAAAATGGATTCTAGATGATTATGAAAGTGATGATATAACAGGCTTTTTCGGAGCTGTTTTTAAAAATACAAAAACTGAAGAATATGTAATCGCATTTAGAGGTACTTCTGACAGTGGAGATATCTCTAAAGATCTATCGGGCATTACTTCGGAACTGTATAATACTCAAATGGATAATGCGAGAAAACTATTTGAACAGGTAAATCCAAAATATAAAGTTACTGCTACCGGTCATTCTTTAGGTGGATTTTTAGCAACTTCTATAACTTTGGAAAAAGGAATACCTTCCGTTGTATTCAACGCACCTAGTCCTGACGAATATTCAAATATTGACAATGCAAACAGAAAGTTAGTAAAGACGTTTTCTATAAATCTTGATCCAATTGGTAAATATAACAGCCCTAAAAAAAATTCAAAAACTAATATT
This sequence comes from Lysinibacillus zambalensis, assembly GCF_040183165.1. Taxonomy (NCBI): domain Bacteria; kingdom Bacillati; phylum Bacillota; class Bacilli; order Caryophanales; family Bacillaceae; genus Lysinibacillus; species Lysinibacillus zambalensis. Next base: position 142,157 of record NZ_JBEGDG010000003.1, on the reverse strand, counting down.
TATTATGACAAGAAAGATAATCAACCTTCTACTTCGGTAGGTGGTTACCACGATCTTTCTAATTTTTATCAATATGCAGATAAACCATTATACGATGTGGCAACAGGAGTTATCTCCACTAACTTAAAGGAAGTCGAAGTTTTAGGTGGACCAGGCACTAATTTTGCAAAGTTAGGTTCATTAAAGAACGGCACAAAAATTACGACCTATTCTCATGATATATATGGTTATTCTCTATTCAATTACGAAGGAAAAGAAGGATATGTTTCGAACCAATACATTAAGAATTTTAGTGACTTCGAACTATCTGAAGCTAAGAAAATAGTAGATGGTCTAATCGGAATGCAAGATAAGATACGGCTTGGAGACATCTATTACTTCACAAAGACTCAAATAATTGATATCTTATCTCCTGGATTCACACCTGAATATATTAATAAATACATGAAAGAAGATATGATGCCTTTGGAAAACAAATATATATTTAGAGGCACCGATAACATTGCAGCAAATCCAAACACGATCTTTATTGATTCTTGGGTAGAAAATGAATACGTGAAAAAACCTACTGTAGAATATTACCGTTTTAAAGGAAGTGAATACCTCCTTATTTCTCAATATCGCAAACCTTTCGACAGTATGGTATCTTCACACAATGGTTTTTATGATAACCTGTATCTGATAAAAGAAAGTCCAAATTCTAATTGGAAAGCATATGATATGAAACATCCAAAAAAATAAATTAATAAACAAGCACTTCCTATTTGTTTAAAATCACTTAGGAAGTGCTTTTTTAAAATGAATGTCCAGCAATATGTTTGTCAGAGTAGCTTCTTAAGTAAGTGCACAATAGGAAAGTCTTGAAGTAATCCTTTTTTCTATTGTTTTTCTAAAATTATAATAGACAGAAAATTCCTGCGGTTGTAGAATGGACGTAATGGGGGGTGAAATGTGGCGAAATGATGAACGAGAATTTTGTTGCGATGTTAAAGAGAGTTGTTCGAATTATTGTTCAGATCGGGATACTCAATATCTTTTATTACATGGGCGTCGGTATTGTTGCTTTACTACATGTACCTCTTCCCGGAAGTGTAATTGGTTTGTTATTATTAGCACTTTCACTCCATTTTAAAATAATTAAAGTAGAATACATTCAAGATGGAGCTGGTTTTTTAATTGGCGTATTAACGTTGTTTTTCATTCCTGCAACAGTAGGAGTAGTTGACTACCCTGAACTTGTTTCAACAACTGGTCTATTGATTATGCTAGCCGTTATAGCAAGCACGCTTATCTCTATTTATGTGACAGGATTACTTAGTCAAATGGTTGAGAAAAAAGAGCTGACTAAAAAAGAAACAGTAGCCATTGTAGAAGAAGGAGAGGGGGAATTAACAGTTGATTGAAATTATTGTTGTCGTTGGTACCGTTGTGTTATTCGTATTATTTACTAAACTTTATCAACGTTACCCTCATCCTTTAATGATTCCGCTAGTGACGACAACTATCGTCAGTGCAATTATGTTAGTAGTCTTTAATATTCCATACTCTACATATATGGAGGGTGGAGAATGGCTACAAAAAATGCTAGGTCCAGCAGTTGTAGCACTTGCTTATCCATTATATAACCAGCGTAAGATTATTATGAAATATAAATATGCAATTTTGTCAGGTGTTTTTATCGCCATGGTTACGGGTTTAGTGACAATATTTGTTATGCTGAAATGGATTGGTGTCAATAAAAGCTGGTTGCTGACTGCCTTGCCTAAATCGTTAACGACACCTGTAGGTATGCAGGTGAGTGAGACAATTGGCGGTATTCCACCATTAACAGCTGTGCTTGTCATGTTGGCAGGATTTGTAGGCGCTATTATAGGACCATTAGTCATTAAATACGGCAAAATTGATTCAGCCGTTAGTAGAGGTGTTGCAGTAGGTAGTGCTTCTCATGGCGTTGGACTTGTTAAATTAAGAGAATACGGAGAACAAGAATTATCAGTAGGGTCGTTATCTATGGCCTTAACTGCAATTATAGGCGCATTTTTATGTCCACTATTTGTTTATTTATTTTTGTAAAAAAAGCTATATACAGAAAATCTGTATATAGTCTTTTTAACTTTTTTCGATAATAAATTGAATGGTATGAGCAAGTCCTGTGTGGAGTATACCTTCATTTCGCATTTGTTCACCTGTGAAAAAATGGATGATTTTATAAGGTTGACACCATTTTAGAACATCCAAAGGGTCATATAAAAAATCAAGCTGTCTTGGGCCACCTGAGGCGTAAGGTAGTTGATAAATTGAATAAAGTTCCATCATAATAAGGCCCCCAGGTTTTACAGAATTAACAATCCTCTTAAACACTTCTTGTTGCTGTTCAGCTGGAAAATGTCCAAACACCATAATAGCAGCATCAAACATTTCTTCTGGCAGTTCATCTTGTAGTAAGTCAGTTAGCTTTGTATGGACTGATACATTATGTTTTTCTGCAAGCTGTTCTGTTTTTTTAAGACCACTTTCCGCATAATCAAAGGCAGTTACCGTATGTCCCTGTAAAGCTAAAAATACAGCATTTCGACCTTCACCTTCGGCATATGCAGCCACACTTGGATAATCCTTTAAATAGTGTACGTAGTCTTCTATAAATGTATTTGGCTGCTCACCATAAACATATTCGGCTGTTTTAAATCGTTGATCCCATGTGTTCATTCCATCACTCCTCAATAAATATTGTAAGGAAAGTATGCTCTAGATTCGAATTTTTTGCTCAGTTTCTTTGAAAGCAACTATGCGTTGCGAATTAGCAAATGATAACTTCTAGAATAAAGTGTAATAATCCATTATTATTTGATCAAAATCCTATAAGTTGGAGGTGAAAATCAATGAAGATAGAAAACCGTTTAAAGGAATTGAGAGAACAACATAAATATACACAGGACGATGTCGCGGGTTTTTTAAATATTTCAAGACAATCTGTTTCAAAATGGGAGTTAGGAAAGGGCTATCCTGATATTGATAATTTAAGAAGGTTAAGTGATTTATATAAAATTTCTTTAGACCAGCTTATTACAGGGGAAGAAAAATATCATACACAAGTAGCCTCTGATTCCACTGATTCTAATGAATCGGATCATAAAACTGTTGGGGATTTTTTATGGAGGCATTGGTGGATTCTTTTCCCAATATTAGGTGTGATTTCTACTTGGTTATATTATTAATCGACAAAAAGCTACCTCTCTTTGAGGTAGCTTTGGTATTAAATAATAGGTTTGCGTTCTTTTATGACGCGAATCGTTTTTAATGTTGTATCTTCAGGTCCTTGTACAGGTAAACCAGCTTCAATATTCATTTGTATATAACGAATATTCTCTTGTGTAATTATTTCCCCGGGAATAAAAATCGGAATACCTGGGGGATACACCATAACGAATTCTGCACAAATACAATTATCTGCTTCTGCAAGAGGAACAACTTCAGTATCTGCATAAAATGCATCGCGTGGTGACATGGCAAGTGCAGGAATATCCGGTACATTAACCATCGCCTCAGTAATAGTAGCTTCTGAATCGAATGCTTTTGACATACGACTAAGAGCATTGATGAGGAGATTAATTTCCTTTTTCGTATCACCTAATGTCACTAAACATAAAATATTGTATAGGTCCGATAATTCTACTTCAATATTTGCATTGTGACGAAGCCATTCTTCAGCTTGATGACCAGAGAGGCCTAAATCTTTAACGCTTATTAGTAGCTTTAAAGGATCCATATCATAAGTTGCAGATGAATTTAATTTTTCTTTACCAGCACATTTTATATGTGGAATTTGGTTAATGCGTTTACGCGCATCCTTTGCCAAACGAAGTGCATCGCCAATTAAGTCATAACCATGGATTGCCAGCTGACGTCGTGCTGTGTCAAGAGAAGCAAGTAATGGATAAGATGTCGATGTAGTTGTGAGCATCGACAGAACAGCTTGTACTCGTTTTGCAGAAACAAGACCTTCACGAACGTTTAAAATAGACGTTTGAGTCATAGAGCCACCAAGCTTGTGTACGCTTGTTGCAGCCATATCAGCCCCAGCTTCCATTGCGGAGTAAGGGAGGTCATCATGAAATTTAATGTGTACACCATGTGCTTCATCGACAACTACCGGAATATTACGTGTATGGACTATTTCTACAATACGCTTTAAGTCTGCGGAGAAGCCGAAGTACGTTGGATTAATTACAAGTACTGCTTTTGTATCTGGATAAGCATTTAAAGCTTTTTCAACAGCTTCAGGCGATATTCCATGAGAAATACCGTATTCACTATCTACTTCAGGATGAATAAAAATCGGGATTGCTCCAGCGAAAACAATCGCCGACATAATGGATTTATGAACATTCCGTGGTACTAGAATTTTATCACCTGGACCGACGACGGTCAGAATCATCGCCATAATGGCGCCACTAGTACCTTGAACGGAAAAGAATGTATGATCAGCACCAAAGGCTTGTGCAGCAAGTGCTTGTGCTTCTTTAATGGCGCCCTTTGGTGAATGTAAATCGTCTAGTGGAGCAATATTAATTAAATCAATTGATAAAACGTTGTCGCCGACGAATTCTCGAAACGCAGGATCCATGCCTTGACCTTTCTTATGGCCTGGAATATGGAATTGAATTGGGTGTCTGTTCCGATGTTTTAATAATACGTCGAACAATGGAGTCTCTAGTTGTGACAACGCAGGTACCACCTCACTTTTTAATATCTAACAAAACAAGTGAATTATAGCACCTAATTGCACGAAAAAACAGACTTTACAGAAAAAAATAAAAAATAAAGGTTTTTTTAATAATTTCGAGAAATTAGTATCGTAGGAAAGGGGAGGTACTATGAATTGGAATACACGTGTGACAGAGCTTTTAAATATTAAATATCCAATTATACAAGGGGGATTAGCCTATTTAGCTTATGCTGATTTAGCAGCAGCGGTGTCGAATGCTGGGGGGCTAGGGCAAATTACAGCAATGAGTTTACGTGATCCTGACTTATTGCGCGCAGAGATTCATAAAGTACGAACATTAACGGATAAACCGTTTGGCGTAAATTTTGCAATTGGTATGTATGGTACTGGTTATGAGGAAATGGTGCGTGTTGCGGTGGAAGAAAAGGTACCTGTTGTTACAATGACTGGCGGGAATCCTGCACCTATTTTTGATATTTTGGAAGGAACGGATATTAAAAAATTGGTTCTTGTTGCTGCACGTAGACAAGCTCAAAAGGCGGAAGAACTAGGCGCAGATGCTGTTATGGTTGTTGGACAAGAGGGTGGAGGTCATCTTGGACGCGATGATATTGGGACAATGGTGCTCGTGCCACAGGTTGTAGATAGTGTGAAAATACCTGTCATTGCCTCTGGTGGTATTGGTGATGGTCGTGGCTGGATGGCAGCTCATGCACTTGGAGCAGAGGGAATTGAAATGGGAACTCGTTTTATTGCGACTAAAGAATGTGTTGATGCCTCTGAGGCATATAAAGAAGCGTTACTCGCAAGCACCGAGGCAGATACGACCGTTATAAAACGCTCTATAGGTGCACCAGCAAGAGCGTTACGCAGTGAATTCACGGAAAAGATTTTAGAAATTGAACGCACTACACCTACGTATGAGGCGTTAAAAGATTATATTAGCGGGAAAGCAAATAAACGTTTTATTTATGAGGGCGAAAAAGAAGAAGGCATTGGTTGGGCTGGACAAGTTACAGGAATGATTCATGATATTCCAACTGTCGAGGAGCTGATCACTCGAATGGTTGCAGAAGCAGAGAGTATCCGGGTAAAATGGGTATAACGACATACGAACAAATCATTTACATCAGTGTTCTAATGAGATTGTGAAAACCAAGCTATCTCATATTGTAATCGCCTTTGGAGAGCCATACTAATTGGCAGTAGCTTCGGCGAAACTAGGCTCGGAGAATAAGGAAGACACAAAAGCGAAAGTCAAAAGATATAAGTTGTGTCACTGTAGAGATGTCTACATTTTTTTAAGAAATGTATATGTTTTTTGTATCGGGTCAATAACGTAAAGGTGGTTATGTCCAATGGAATACTCTTATCCGTTTTCGACGGATTGGTCAACGGAGGAAATTGTAGATGTTGTCCAATTTTTTGAAGGAATTGAACAAGCTTATGAAAAAGGCATTAAGCGTGAAGTGATGATGGCGAAATATCGACGTTTTAAAGAAATTGTTCCATCACAGGCCGAGGAAAAAACAATTTTCCGTGAATTTGAAGAAGCGAGTGGCTATGTCAGTTATCCTGTTGTGAAACAAACAAAAGACGCAACTGACGGCACAATTATTAAAGTTGCCCCGAAGCAACGTAGATAAATAAAACGGGTCAAAACTTAAAAAGCGCGAGAAATCAATTTTAAAAACGTTGATTTATTGCGCTTTTCTCATGTGGATTTTTTCAATTTCACTTTAAAAATATACTGTCAGGTGTCGATTCAGATGTCTCTTCGGCACAACGAGGGGGTGATTTCCGTTCCGACTAGGCGCTTTGTTGCTGCCGCTACGCTTTCGCACAGTTAAAACATTTGTAGCTGCCGCTTTGCTTTCGCTACAGAAAACATTTGTTGTTGCTGTCGCTACGCTTTCGCACAGAGCTTCCTAGGGGCGTCCGATGAGCCGCTTGGGCCAACAGATGTTTTTTGCGCGAAAGCGTAGTGCTAACGAAGCGGCAGGATGTTGGTCACGAAGGCGTTATCACAGGACGTGATGGTTTTAGCCTTCGTTCCTCTATTGCTAATCCCCAAGGAGTCGCCTAATCTCCACTCCAATCAACTACTTCACAGGCATGTATTTTGACTACTTTGATTTTAAATACAAAAAATGTGGATGTGAGTATTCCCATCCCATATTTTTTATTTAATCGCTATATACACTATGCCAGTGTTAAAAATAAGCGCGTTTCATATACTACATAAACAAAATCAAGCTTTTTCAAATTTCTTGAAAAATAGAGAAAAAATAATAATTCCCTTCTCTCAATTCAAACCCATAAAAATATTCCTCAAACAAATTTTCGTTTGCTAGGGATAATAACGTAAATTTTCCACAAAATATAAATAAAATCATGAAAATTGTTTTAGTTATTATGCCACAAGGCTTGAAGGACAATCTGTTAAACTTTATTTTCCAACAATGATGTTATAAATCGGGAGTAAACGGTTAAAGGTATCTTCTGTTAATTGATGAAGTTCACTAGCTGACAGCTTGACCGCTTGATCTTTTGGAATATGTCGACCTACTAAAAACTCACCTTTTTTTACATCGCGTAAACGAATAAGTAATTCATCTAGCTTGTCTTCCTTTGCATCTTGCATGGAGATTGCTGCTGGAGACATATGATCTCCAGAGACAATGAGGTCATCAGGAAGTTGCTGTAACATTGCTCTGTTGGCGATTAAACGTTCTGCCATCACATTTTTTTGTGGAGCTTCATAAATAATAGCTAAGACGATGAATAAATGTGTGCTCCAAAGACCAATCTGAAAGTGAGGTAATGATTTATAACCTCTTTTGTACGGAGCGAAGGCAACCCAGCTATCATTCGGAGGATTTACTGTCCTGCGTGCATGCTTTGCAACATGAGGATAAAATTCTTCTCCAAGATGACTCGAAAAGAAGGAAGAAAAATCCTCTCCAAGAGTTTGGAATTTTGGTCTTACACATTCATTTAAGGCATCCATTCTCTGTTCTAATCCGTCTATTTGAAAAACATTGAAGTCTTTATTCGTCCATTTTATTTTCGTCATTTTTTATTTACTCCTTTCGATTTATAAGGTTTATTTTATTACGAAAATGGGAAAAAATCTTATAACAAGAACTTTCTCGAAGTTGTTATTGTGAAAAAATAAAAAAAGGAAGTGATTTTTATGAAACCTATCGTAAAAATTATACGTAAAGTCGACATTGAAAAGCAATATGAACACATTTTACAATTAGAATTAGATTATGAATTAGCCTCACTCTTTTCGGCAATGAATGAAAAAAATGAGTTTGAAATTGAAAAAAGTAAAAAACGTCTGGCTGAAATTCAGCTTGAACTTGAAAGCTTGCACGTCTATGCGTAGTCAATATTTTATACCGATTTGAAAAATCACTTGCTGAATATTCCGACAGCAGGTGATTTTTATTGCTATAAAGGGTAAAATAGACTGTATATCATAATAAGAAGTTTTAATTTCAAGGAAGTACTAGGTGCTACGTATTAACAAAACGTCATGAGAAATCAAGCCTTAAGTAGTGAGAAAGTTAAAAAATGTGTGAGGCCTTTTCTTATAATCGAAGGGTGGGTTTTTATGGATTTACAACAAATTGATCAGTTTGCGAAAAGTATTATAGTTGAAGCGGGGAGACGTATTCGGGAGGCCTTTTCGTACAATCTAATTATTGAGACAAAATCAAGTGCCAATGACCTTGTTACAAATATTGACCGTGAAACAGAATTATTTTTTATCGAAAAAATACGAAGTTTCGATCCAACCCACAAAATTTTAGGGGAAGAGGGAATGGGCGAGAAAGTAGAGTCGTTAGAAGGTGTCGTATGGATTATTGATCCGATCGATGGCACGATGAATTTTGTGAAGCAACATCGTCATTTTATGATTTCTATCGGTATTTTTGTTAATGGGGTAGGCAAGCTAGGTTACATATTCGATGTCATGCGTGAAGATTTATTTTATGCTATTGCAGGTCAAGGGGCATGGTACAATGACTCTCCATTACGTAAGTTGCAGTCAGTCAAAATGGAGGAATCGGTCATTGGTATAAACGCTCATTGGGTAGCACCCAATCGACATATTCACCATGAAAAAGTCATTGAAATGGTTCGGAAAGTACGTGGTACGCGGTCATATGGTTCAGCGGCAATGGAAATAGCGTTTGTTGTCAGTGGTAAACTAGATGCTTATGTATCGATGCGACTATCACCATGGGATATTGCTGGGGGGACTATTATCGCTAAGGAAGTTGGTGCCATCACCACTAATTTACATGGAGAGGCCTTTGACTTTTTGCATCAGGATACTTTTATCATTGCCAATCCTTCTATACACAAAGAGCTATTAGAAAATTATATTGTGCCTTATGAATAAAAAAGGAGCCGTCTATTTTTTAGACAGGCTCCTTCTTACTTAAGCAATCAACTCATATTATAGTAAACCTTGTTCACGTAGTTTACGTTTCATTTTAAAGGCTGTCATGAAGATGACACAAGTAGCCACAATGCCTGCTATTATACCTAATACACTGCTAATTGCTACTGAATACCCGATAGAACACATTGCTAAAACAGCAGCTAATGCGTAAATGGCCATTACGAATTTTGCACGATTCATAGCCGAGCCTCCTATATTAAAAATTTGTAAATTAAATATATTTTTTAGAATGAGGAAAATTCTAATAAGGACATTTCTATCCTTCTTGTGCTATAATATCACAGTTAAACATTCGAAAAAAGAATATGGAGTGGAATAATGACAAACTTACGTCAAGATCTTCGCAATATCGCAATTATCGCACACGTTGACCATGGTAAAACTACTTTAGTCGACCAATTACTAAAACAATCAGGTACATTCCGTTCAAACGAACGTGTTGAAGAACGTGCAATGGACTCTAACGATATTGAACGCGAACGTGGTATTACGATTTTAGCTAAAAATACAGCAGTAAACTATGAAGGAACTCGTATCAACATCCTTGATACGCCTGGACACGCTGACTTCGGTGGTGAGGTAGAACGTATTTTAAAAATGGTAGATGGCGTTGTACTAGTTGTCGATGCGTATGAGGGTTGTATGCCACAAACACGTTTTGTGTTGAAAAAAGCATTAGAACAACGTTTAACACCAATCGTTGTTGTTAATAAAGTGGACAAAGATTCAGCTCGTCCACTAGAAGTAGTAGATGAAGTACTTGAATTATTCATTGAACTAGGTGCAGATGAAGATCAATTAGACTTCCCTGTTGTCTATGCTTCAGGTGTAAATGGTACAGCTTCTTTAGACGCTGATCCATCTAAGCAAGAAGCGGATATGAAATGTCTATTTGAGAAAATTATCGAAGCTATTCCAGCACCAATTGATAACTCAGAAGAGCCATTACAATTCCAAGTAGCTTTACTTGACTATAATGACTTCGTTGGACGTATCGGTATTGGTCGCGTATTCCGCGGAACAATTTCTGTAGGTCAACAAGTATCTCTTATGAAGTTAGACGGAACAGTGAAAAACTTCCGTGTAACGAAAATCTTTGGTTTCTTCGGCTTAAAACGTGAAGAAGTTGAGACAGCAAAAGCTGGTGACTTAATCGCCGTTTCAGGTATGGAAGACATCAACGTTGGTGAAACAGTTTGCCCTGTTGAGCATCCAGACGCGCTAACGCCATTACGTATTGATGAGCCAACTTTACAAATGACTTTCTTAGTAAATAATTCTCCATTCGCAGGTCGTGAAGGGAAATGGGTTACTTCTCGTAAAGTAGAAGAGCGTTTACGTGCTCAATTACAAACAGACGTATCTTTACGTGTTGAAGATACTGATTCTCCAGATGCTTGGACAGTTTCAGGTCGTGGGGAGCTTCACTTATCTATCCTTATCGAAAACATGCGTCGTGAAGGCTTCGAATTACAAGTGTCAAAACCACAAGTAATCGTGCGTGAAATCGACGGCGTGAAATGTGAACCTTTCGAACGCGTTCAAATCGATGTGCCTGAAGAAAATGTTGGTTCAATTATCGAATCAATTGGTACACGTAAAGGTGAAATGCTTGATATGGTGAACAACGGCAGTGGTCAAGTTCGTTTAACGTTCTTAGTACCAGCTCGTGGATTAATCGGTTATACAACTGAATTCATGTCGATGACAAAAGGTTTCGGTATTATCAACCATACGTTCGATTGCTATCAACCATTAATACCAGGAAAAATCGGTGGCCGTCACCAAGGTGTACTAGTTTCAATGGAAACTGGTAAATCAACAACTTATGGTATGATGCAAATTGAAGACCGTGGTACACTGTTCTTGGAGCCAGGTACAGATATTTACGAAGGTATGATCGTTGGAGAAAATACTCGTGACGCTGATATCACTGTAAACATCACAAAAATGAAACAAAAAACAAACATCCGTTCAGCAAACAAAGACCAAACGAATGTTATTAAAAAGCCACGTATTTTATCACTAGAAGAAGCGCTTGAATACTTAGGTGATGACGAGTATTTAGAAATCACACCAGAATCTATTCGCCTTCGTAAACAAATTCTAGATAAAAACGAACGTGAGAAAGCAGCGAAAAAATTACGTAACGCAGAACAATAATAATTTTCCGCTGACATGAAAGGAAGAGGAGTCTTGGATATAAAGTCCGCTTTATTGGGTGAACTAAATGTTATTCAAGTTGCTGCATCAACAAATTCAGAGGAAACAACAAAGGTTTATGAGAGAATGGCAGGTATAACAAGATTTTTATATGAAAATTTACCGAGCTATGAAATTGCAGGCTTCGTTGTATTTCTCCTTGTATTTGTACTTTCTGCAATTGTCTATAAATTAGGCTTTGCAAAGAAGTTAAAGCTATCTCAAACTATTGTCATTTATGTGTTCTTATTCCTAGGATGTATTATGTTGACATTTTTCGCGTTATTCCTACCTATGATTGAGGGTCTCATCGTAGCGGCGTTAATTTTGATTGTATATAAAACACGTATGTGGCGTGAAAAAAGAGAAGAGCAACAAGCTGCCAACCAATGAGAGTAGCTTGGCTCCTATACCGTGAAACTTGTATTGAGTTTTTAAGTAATAAAACAGCCTTAGCATTAATTTGCTAAGGCTGTTTTATTTGGTATAGTAAAAAAATTTATCGCTTTAAGCAATCTACATATAAACGATTGGCTACGGAACCCATTTTCAATCGATTGTTCTCTCAAATCTAAATTGATTGGCACCGAAATCTTCTAGTGTGAATAAGTTAATGTCGATAGGCTTATTTCATTAATTAAGGAGGAAATGGAATGCGTAGGCTTAAAAAAAGTTTACTATTTAGTGTTATTACTTTATTACTCCTTTCTTTAACAGCGTGTAATAAAACGGAACTAGAAAAAGTCAAAGTTGGAGAAGTGACGCGCTCAATTTTCTATGCGCCGCAGTATGTAGCCCTTGAAAAAGGATTCTTCAAGGATGAAGGGCTTTCCGTTGAGCTACAAACAATTGCGGGCGGGGATAAGACAATGACGGCGTTACTATCTGATGGAATTGATATCGCCTTAGTTGGATCGGAAACTTCTATATATGTAACGCTCCAAGGTGCCAATGACCCGATTCAAAATTTTGCGCAGTTAACACAAACAGATGGAACATTTTTAGTGGCACGCGAAAAGGTGGATAATTTTTCATGGGACCAGTTGAAAGGTTCCACATTTTTAGGGCAGCGTAAAGGTGGAATGCCACAAATGGCAGGTGAATTCGTACTGAAAAAGCATGGCATTGACCCTGCCAATGATTTAAAACTTATTCAAAACATTGATTTTGCTAATATTTCTACAGCCTTTGCATCTGGAACGGGGGATTATGTACAGCTATTTGAGCCAACAGCAAGTATGTTTGAGAAAGAAGGTAAAGGCTATATTGTCGCTTCGTTTGGTACAGAATCTGGGCAATTGCCGTATACATCGTTTATGGCGAAAAGCAGCTATTTAAAGGACGAAGAGAAAACAGTTCAAGGCTTTACAAATGCATTGAAGCGAGCACAGGATTTTGTGCAAAAATCGAGTGCGGCGGAAATAGCGAAAATTATTCAGCCATACTTTGAAAATGTAGATATTGAATTAATCGAAACAGTGGTAGAGCGTTATAAATCACAGGGTTCCTATGCTACAGATTCTATTTTGGATAAGGGGGAATGGGATAACTTGCAAACGATTATGGGAGAAGCGGGTGAACTTCCTCAACGGGTGGATTATGAAAAGCTTGTAAATACAACCTTTGCTAAAAAGGCAGCTGAGTAAGATGGAATTTTTAAAAGTAGAAAATATTCACCATAGTTATTTTTCGAAAACGCAGGCAAAGGAAGTTTTACGTGATATTAATTTAGATATTCGAAAAGGTGAGTTTGTTTCTTTTATAGGACCGAGTGGATGTGGGAAAACAACGTTATTATCAATTATTGCGGGCTTATTTTCGTCTACAGAGGGCAAAGTATACATCGATGGTGAGGAAATTTCAACACACAATCAATCTCTCATTGGCTACATGCTTCAGCAAGATTATTTGTTTCCTTGGAAAACCATCGAAGAAAATGTCACGATCGGTTTGAAAATCATGGAGCGAAGCAATAAAACGCATAAAGTAACTGCAAATGCACTTTTGCAAGAAATTGGTTTACCGCATGTAGGGAACAATTATCCGAGAGAGTTATCGGGTGGCATGCGTCAACGAGTAGCACTTGCAAGAACTTTAGCGGTGGATCCTAAAATTTTATTGCTAGATGAACCGTTTTCAGCACTTGATTATCAGTCTAAATTAAAACTGGAGGATTTGGTTGTTGAAACGTTAAAGGCCTATCAAAAAACGGCAATTCTGGTGACACATGATATTGGTGAAGCCATTGCGATGAGTGAACGCGTATTTCTATTTTCTGCAAATCCAGGTACATTGCATAAAGTATTTGATATACCTTCAGAGTTGCAAGAGCTTTCACCTTTTGATGTTCGACAGCATCCAGCATATTCAGACATATTCCAAATTATTTGGAAGGAGCTGGAGAGTCTTGGATAATACAATGTTTAAACAGTATCAGCAAATGCTAAAAAAAGAAAAGCGCTATGTTCGTTTATATCAGCTTATCATCTTACTTGTATTTTTCGGTGGATGGGAGCTTCTTTCAAGATTTGGATGGATTGACCGTTTAATTTTTAGTTCGCCGACGCATGTATGGCGTACATTAGTAGGAAAAGTGAGTGATGGTACGCTAACCCTTCACGTTGGCGTTACTTTAATGGAAACGATTATTGGTTTTATTGCCGGAACACTACTGGGTACATTAATAGCAACCGTATTGTGGTGGTCATCGATGCTATCAAAGGTACTTGATCCATATTTAGTTATTTTAAACGCTATGCCTAAAGTTGCTTTAGGACCCATTTTAATAGTCGCTCTTGGTCCAGGTTATTTTTCGATAATTGCAATGGGTGCGTTGATATCAATCATTATTACAACCATCGTAGTTTATACGGCTTTTAAAGGGGTGGATCCTAACTACAGCAAAGTGTTACAAACTTTTGGGGCAACCCGGTGGCAAATATTTAAAGAAGTTATTTTACCCGCTTCCTTCCCAACGATTATTTCTACTTTGAAAGTAAATGTAGGCCTGTCTTGGGTAGGTGTTATAGTTGGTGAATTTTTAGTTGCCTCAAAAGGGCTTGGTTATTTAATTATTTATGGCTTCCAAGTGTTTAATTTTAATCTTGTGCTTATGTCACTTCTCATCATCGCCTTTTTTGCGACGATTATGTATCAGGTTGTCGAGTTGATTGAGAAGGCGATTATAAAAAATAATGGATAGATGGTTAAAGGAGGTGTCTCAAATAATGAGTCACCTCCTTCGGCTGATCAGTTAAAACTCTTTATCCATCTGTGGTGAAGTACGATAAAAACGGAAATTTCCGGTTTCAATGCGTGCGACGGTATTATCTTCAATACGGTCATGACATGTTTCACACATATACGTATTAATTGGTCGATTGCGTAATTTTTTTGCTAACGGTAAATTATCATCTAAATTGTTAATAGTATCGCAAATAACGCACTTTACGCGCATTGCATTCCCTCCTACTCAGCACGAATAGCTAATACATTTTTGATAGGGTTGTCTACATTTGAACCGTCTCTAAATAGCACATGAACAGGACCATCTTCCATTAATGGCTTCCCATCTTGGCTATATTTTAAAATTAATGTATAAGCTTCTTCGATTGTAAATGGATATTCTTTGCTATCTTCACATTCAATGACGATTGTTGTTGCTTCAGGTTTAATAACAGCATTTTTCAAGAAGTGACTTAATTCGATTCCGAAAGTGCCTGTTTCCATCCCTTTGCGGTCGAATTTTCGTTCTGATTTCAATGTTGGTGGGAAAGTAGCTCCTTCCATAATCTCACGTGACCAGTGAGCACCTACCTCACGCATATATTTAATATCCGAATCTTCTTCAACTTCTTTTGTGTCGAAGTACGTTTTTAAATCTAATTTACGATCATCGAAAATCCAAACAGTGGGATCTAATGTTAATTGGAATGTAACTGCGCCCTTAATAGGAATTATTGTCTCCATTATAGAAATCCTCCTTAAATCTTGTATATCCATGAAATAGTATAACGCTAATGACTAGAGATAATAAAGAAATATAATTCGATTTCTCTATTTTCCAATGTAGACACTTGCATTTTTAACGACTAAAAGATAAACTTTATTAAGATAGAATCGAAGAAATATCAGATAATGGGGGCGTCCTCATGGATACTAAATCACAAACTTCTTTTCAAGAGAAGGCTTTGGAGCTTTTAGTTGCTGATGCAGATAAAATTGCTCGCCTCATTCGAGTACAAATGGATCATTTAACAATGCCACAATGCCCTCTATATGAAGAAGTATTAGATACACAAATGTTCGGCCTTTCACGTGAAATTGAATTTGCTGTGAAGCTGGGACTCATTGAACGCGAAAAAGGCAAAGAAATTCTCGATTCACTCGAGAAAGAACTTTCTGTACTACATGACGCGTATACAGACAAATAAAAAGAAAAAACTCAAACGCATTTGCGATTTGAGTTTTTTTTCTAGAATGAGGTTTTCCGATGAAACAATACTTAAAACGTTATGCACAAAATTTTGATTATCCGTTGTTTTTTACTGTTCTATTATTAAGCTTATTTGGTTTAGTAATGATTTATAGCTCCAGTATGATGGTGGCGATTGCACAAAAAGGAGAAGCTCCAGATTTCTATTATCACAAGCAAGTAATCAATTTAATTGTAGCTTTTCTTGGATTTTTAGTAGCTGCATTTTTCCCGTATAAACATTATGCGAATAAAAATGTTATGTTGTTACTTACGGCTGTGCTAGTTGTTCTATTTACTTGGGTAAAAGTTGCTGGTAACGGTGATACGGAAGGGATAGGTTCTAAAAGTTGGATACATGTCCCGGGTTTTGGTAATTTTCAACCTTCTGAATATGCGAAGCTATTTATAATTTTATATTTTGCTGCAGCTTTTTATCGGAAAGGACAAAAATATACGCTTGAGAAGCTACAACCAAATGAAATATTTTATCCTATATTCCTCTGGATTCTTGTTGTTGCTGGTGTAGCGTTTGAAACCGACTTGGGAGCAAGTATTATTCTATGTGGAATTGCTGTTTGTGTTGTAGCAGCGAGTGGTATTCCATTTAAAACATTTTGGAAGTTTTTTGGAGTGTTGGGCGCGTTTGGAGGAGTCATCTTTGGTATACTAATGCTGTTTAAAGGAAATATGTTAACGACAAACCGTTTGGGACGTCTTAAATCATTCATTAACCCGTTTGAGTATGAGACTGGTAGTGGTCATCAAGTTGTCAATAGTTATTATGCCATTGGCGGAGGCGGTTTAGAAGGAAGAGGTCTCGGTCAATCGATTCAAAAATTGGGGTATTTGCCTGAACCACAAACCGATTTTATTATGGCAATTATTATGGAGGAACTAGGAATTTGGGGAGTTCTTATCGTTTTAGGTGGTTTAGGGTTTATTGTATATAAAGGATTTTCGATTGCGTTGCGCACGAAAGATCCACTAGCACGTATGATTACGGCTGGTATTGCGAGCTGGATTGGCTGGCAAACGTTTATCAATCTTGGGGGTGTAACTGGGTTAATCCCGTTAACCGGTGTCACGCTACCTTTTATTAGCTATGGTGGGACATCTATAATTATTCTATCTTTAGCGATGGGAATATTAATCAATATTTCTATGTTTGAAAAGGTAGAAAGGAGAAAGACACAATCATAAAGGGGGATATCAATGGAATCAATCAACAAAATTCTCGTAGCCAATCGAGGAGAAATTGCAATTCGTATTTTCCGTGCATGTACGGAGTTGAATATCCAAACTGTAGCCATTTATTCGCGGGAGGACAGTGGGGCATTCCATCGTTTTAAAGCAGATGAAGCCTATTTAGTAGGAGCTGGCAAGAAACCAATTGATGCTTATTTAGATATTGAGGGCATTATTACGATCGCGAAAGATGCTAATGTTGATGCGATTCATCCAGGTTATGGCTTTTTATCAGAAAACGTAGAATTTGCACGTCGATGTGAAGAAGAGGGGATTGTTTTCATTGGACCTACTTCCCAGCATTTAGATATGTTTGGGGATAAGGTGAAGGCGCGTGAACAAGCAATTGCTGCAGGTATTCCTGTTATTCCAGGTACAGATGGTCCAGTAGCTAATTTAGCGGAGGTAGAAGCTTTTGCTAGCGCATATGATTATCCAATTATGATTAAGGCAGCACTAGGCGGCGGTGGTCGAGGAATGCGCCTTGTTCATACAAAAGAGGAGCTAGCGTCCTCCTATGAACGTGCAAAATCAGAGGCGAAAGCAGCATTTGGCTCTGATGAGGTGTATGTAGAAAAGGCGATTATTAAGCCAAAGCATATTGAAGTCCAAATTATTGGCGATCAACAGGGCAATATCATTCATTTATATGAACGTGATTGCTCGATTCAACGTCGACATCAAAAGGTTGTAGAAATCGCACCATCTAATTCAATTTCGGAAGATTTAAGAAACCGAATTTGTGATGCTGCGGTTCAATTAATGAAAAATGTCTCATACATAAATGCAGGGACAGTAGAATTTTTAGTTGCAGGCGATGAGTTTTATTTCATCGAGGTCAACCCTCGTATTCAAGTAGAGCATACGATTACTGAAATGATTACGGGTGTCGATATTGTGCACGCCCAAATTAAAGTGGCAGCAGGGTACGGTCTGCATAGTGAGGAAATCCATATTCCACAACAGGCAGATATTCCAATGATTGGCTATGCGATTCAAGCGCGTGTCACAACGGAAGACCCAGCTAATGATTTTATGCCTGATACAGGGAAGCTTATGGTATATCGTTCAAGCGGTGGTTTTGGCGTTCGATTGGATGCCGGCAATGGCTTCCAAGGAGCTGTTGTAACGCCGTACTATGATTCGCTACTAGTTAAAATTTCAACGACAGGGATGACATTTAAAGAAGCGGCAGCAAAAATGGACCGAAACTTAAAAGAGTTCCGTATTCGTGGGGTTAAAACGAATATTCCATTTTTAAATAATGTCGTAACGCACGAGAAATTTTTAACGGGTGCATTTGATACAAGCTTTATCGATTCAACACCTGAACTATTTAATTTCCCTGAGCGTAAGGACCGTGGGACAAAGCTCTTAAGCTATATTGGCAATGTAACGCTAAATGGCTTCCCTAGTGTAGAAAAGAAATCGAAGCCAATTTTTGTACAGCCGAGCATCCCAAAAGTCGATAAATTAATCGTTCCTCCGGCAGGGACAAAGCAAATTTTAGATGCCCAAGGAGCAGACGGGCTTGTGAAATGGATTTTGGAGCAAGAGGATGTGCTATTAACGGATACAACTTTCCGAGATGCACACCAATCACTTCTTGCAACACGTGTGCGTTCACAGGATATGTTCGAAGTTGCAGATGCAACAGCGCGCATGATGCATGATTTCTTCTCACTTGAAATGTGGGGTGGCGCAACGTTTGATGTGGCGTACCGTTTCTTAAAAGAAGATCCGTGGGAGCGACTTGCTAAGCTACGTGAACAAGTACCGAATGTACTATTCCAAATGTTATTGCGTGGTGCGAATGCAGTTGGCTACACAAATTACCCAGACAATTTAATTCGTGAGTTTATCGCTGAATCAGCGGCATCAGGCATTGATGTATTCCGCATTTTCGATAGCTTGAACTGGATTAAAGGAATGGAAGTAGCCATTGATGCAGCACGTCAATCAGGTAAAATTGCTGAAGCTGCGATTTGTTACACAGGAGATATTTTTGATGAATCAAGAGCGAAATATTCAGTTCAATACTACAAGGAAATGGCAAAAGAGTTAGAGGCAGCAGGTGCCCATATTTTAGCGATAAAAGATATGGCTGGATTATTGAAGCCAGAAGCAGCCTATCGTTTAATTTCAGAGTTGAAAGAGACAACAAGTCTTCCAATCCATCTGCATACACATGATACAAGTGGCAATGGTATTTATTTATATGCCAAGGCGATCGAAGCAGGGGTAGATATCATTGATACGGCACTCGGTTCAATGGCAGGTTTAACATCACAGCCAAGTGCAAACTCCTTGTATTATGCAATGAAGGGCGGTAAGCGCGAGGTTCGTGCTGATATCGATGCGCTTGAAAAATTATCGTACTACTGGGAAGATGTGCGTAAATATTATAAGGATTTTGAAAGCGGCATGATTAGCCCGCATTCTGAAATTTATGTCCATGAAATGCCAGGTGGTCAGTACAGTAACTTGCAACAGCAAGCCAAAGCAGTAGGCCTTGGAGATCGATGGGAAGAAGTGAAGCGTATGTATTCCCGCGTAAACCTTCTTTTTGGCGATATTGTCAAAGTAACCCCATCTTCGAAAGTAGTCGGTGATATGGCGTTATTTATGGTGCAAAATGATTTAGATGAAAACTCTGTCCTGACAAGAGGGGAAACAATCGATTTCCCGGATTCTGTGATTGAATTCTTCCAAGGTTATTTAGGACAACCACATGGTGGCTTCCCAGAGGCACTTCAAAAGGTTGTGTTAAAGGATCGTGAAGCAATTACGGTACGTCCTGGCGAGCTATTAGAGCCTGTGAATTTTGAGCAATTAGAGGCGATACTAGAGGGGAAATTAAATCGTCCCGTGACAAAGCAGGATGTGCTAGCATTTGCTTTGTATCCTAAAGTGTTTGAAGAGTATGCAAAAACAGTGAACTCCTTCGGGAATATTTCGGTATTAGATACGCCAACATTCCTTTACGGGTTAAAACTAGGCGAAGAAATCGAAGTCGAGATTGAAAAAGGAAAAACACTAATCATTAAACTTGTTTCTATTGGAGAACCGCAGCACGATGGTACGCGTGTTATATACTTTGAGCTGAACGGTCAATCTCGTGAACTAGTGATTCAAGATATGACTGTCGAAGTAGATGGCAGTCTGGCATTAAAAGCAGACCCAAGCAATCCAAATCAAATTGGCGCAACGATGCCTGGAACGGTCTTAAAAGTAGTCGTATCGAAAGGAAGCCATGTAAAACGTGGGGATCACTTATTAATTACCGAAGCGATGAAAATGGAAACAACCGTCCAAGCGCCGAAAGACGGTATCGTGAAAGAAGTGTACGCTCATGCGGGCGATGCTATTTCAACAGGTGATTTGTTAATTGAAATCGAATAATTGATAATAAAGAAGGTTATTAGATGGCTTTTACAGCATACTAATAACCTTTTTATCTTTATTCAGCAAATGTTTGTTTTGTGTAGCGAAAGCAAAGCGTCAGTTACAAATGTTTTTGTAGAGATAATACGTCAAAATTTGCTATATTGTAATAATAAACTTGTTGATTTTTTTACACATAAATGGTAGAAGTGATTGCCGAAATAAAAAAGATTCACTACTGAAAAATGTAGCGAATCTTTTTCTACTATTATTTGCTTTTTTCATTATAATTGCTACGTGCAACTAGCATTATCATGTAAC
Organism: Lysinibacillus zambalensis; assembly: GCF_040183165.1. Lineage (NCBI taxonomy): Bacteria > Bacillati > Bacillota > Bacilli > Caryophanales > Bacillaceae > Lysinibacillus > Lysinibacillus zambalensis. The sequence goes on along the minus strand of NZ_JBEGDG010000003.1, from coordinate 121,322 downwards.
AAAGTAGACCAAATAGAATTGAAATGAATAATGAATGAAGTAATGCGACTGTTAAATTCAATTTAGTTAGGACTACTAACATACCTGCGATCATTTGTAAAATTACTATAGTAAAGGCAATAATCCAGCCATAGTAAATAACGCGTTGATTTTTATATTCTTTTACAACGTGCCAAGTTATGTATGCAATCCAAATGAAAAAGATAAGAACTGCTAGGCGATGCCCCATTTGCACCCATTCGTACATATTATTAAACGGTGCGAATGGTGTTTCGTTATAGCAAAATGGCCAGTCAGGACATATTAAGCTAGAATCTGTATGGCGAACAAGCGCCCCTGTATAAACGACTAAATAAGAATAAATTGTGACAGCAATTGTATGCCAACGTAACTTTTTACCAATAAATACGTTATCGGCATCAAATTTCCGATCGACTTCAAATACAATCATAGAAAGAAGGAGCACAGCAGCAAAGGAAATAAGAGATATCCCAAAGTGGAGCGCTAATATGAAATCGCCTTGTCCCCACAACACTTGAGCTGCTCCAATAAGAGCTTGTGCGATTAAGAAAAACATCGCTAAGAAACCTAATAATTTTACTTCTCGAATATGACCGAGTTTACGCCATGTCCAAACCGTTAACGCAAGAATCGAAATAGATACAACGCCAGTTACAAGACGATGAGAAAATTCAATTAAGACTTCTGGTGTTATATCTTTTGGAATAAGAGAACCATTACAATCAGGCCAATTTCGACCACAGCCTAAGCCACTATCTGTTTTGGTAACAAGTGCTCCTCCTAATAAAATAAGGAGCATTCCAACTGTAGCGGCAACAGCAAACCATTTCATATACTTGTTGTGTTGCATAAAATGAGTCACCTACTTTATCTATGAACATTACATGAAAGTAATGTTTCTGCTAATAGATGATATCGAAAATACAGGTAAAAAACAACTTGTAAAGAGTAGGGAGTATTAGATGTCGATTCCATTTCACAAATTGTTCATAATTTCGTACTCTATCCTTCACAATTCATTTTGGAAAATGATTTACTATAGATATGTTGTTTTTATTATATTTCTAGACAAAGCTAATTTTTACAACTTCATCTAAATTTCACTTAATGTCTAGAAATCAATCGCAAATTTCGCTATAGTAATTGGTAGCGGAATATGCTTACAAAAATGAAAGGAGAGGTATCATGTCAAACGGTCGTGCACTGACGGCTACTAGAAATGGTGGACCAGCATCAACATCTGTTGTGAAAGATTTTTTAGCACTGATAAAAATTGGAATTGTTAACTCGAATCTTGTCACAACGTTTACAGGGATGTGGCTGGCATTTCAATTTACTAGTAGACACTTCTTGCAAGAGCTTGATGTCATATTGTTCACCATGCTGGGTGCAGCATTGATTATAGGTGGCTCGGGCGCAATGAATAACTTTATTGATCAGGATATTGACCCAATCATGAAAAGAACGAAGGCAAGACCGACAGTAACGGGTAGATTTAAGCCGAATTTTGTACTGACCATTGCCCTCTCATTTTTAATTGTAGGTGAAATTTTGTTATTTGCGGCATCGTTTGCGGCCGGCATGTGGGGACTTGTAGGAATATTTGCTTATGTTGTTCTGTACTCAATGTGGTCAAAGAGGAAGCATGTTAGTAACACGGTTGTAGGAAGTATTTCGGGGGCAATCCCACCAGTTATTGGGTTTGCAGCTGTTGAGCCTACATTAGGTGCTGGAGCACTTGCCTTATTCCTGATCATGTTTGCATGGCAACCACCGCATTTTTATGCACTTGCTATGAAACGTACTGAGGAATATCGTGCAGCTAATATACCAATGCTACCAGTAGTAAAGGGATTTAAACGAACTAAGTACTCAATGTTATTCTGGATTCTTTTATTATTACCGTTACCTTTCCTTTTACCGGAGCTTGGGATTGGCTTCTTGATTCTTGCGACTGCATTGAACTTGGGCTGGTTGATTCTAGCTTTTAAAGGCTTTACGACAAAAGATGATATGAAATGGGCAAATAAAATGTTTATCTATTCTTTGAATCATATGACCATACTATTTGTATCCATCATAATTTTTGCGTTGTTTAGCTAAATGTAGGAATTCTTTCTTTTCTTAAAGAATTCATATAGACAGAACTGATGTCCTAGGTACACATGAAAATACAACAAAGAAAGAGGGGTTTAATTAAGCTATGATGAAAGGCCTTAAAAAGTGGCGTCTTTTTTCACTACTAGCAGTGATGATGGTTTTCCTTTCTGGTTGTGGTGAAGATTATATTTCTGCACTGAAACCGTCTGGCCAAGTAGGTAAAGAACAATTCAATCTATTAATGCTAGCTACTGGAATTATGACGTTAGTTGTAGTAGTAGTATCCGTTGTCTATTTACTTGCATTCTTAAAATTCCGCCGCGCAAAAGTTGGCGAAAATGTTATTCCTAAGCAAGTAGAAGGAAGTCACACACTTGAAGTGATTTGGACAGTTATACCAATTATTTTATTATTAATCTTAGCTGTACCAGTTGTTACGGCTACTTACAAATTTGCAGATGTTGCTGCGATGGACGAAGTAGATGAAAACGGTGACAAAACAGCACTTACAGTAAATGTAACTGCGAAATTATATTGGTGGGAGTTTGAATACCCTAACCAAGGTATTGTAACGGCACAAGAATTAGTAGTACCAACAGGTCAAAAAGTTTACTTTAACTTAAAAGCTGCCGATGTTAAGCACTCATTCTGGATTCCTGCTGTAGGCGGTAAAATGGATACGAACGTAGATAACTTGAACAAGTTCTATCTAGAATTCGATAAAGAATCAAAAGACCTTAAAGACGGCGTATTCTATGGTAAATGTGCTGAGTTATGTGGTCCTTCACATGCATTAATGGACTTCAAAGTTAAAGCATTAAGCCCAGATGCATTCGATACATGGGTAGCTTCAATGAAAGCAACAGACGGGAAAAAGGCTGACAAAGCTTCAACAGATCTAGGGGAAGCAACATTTGCTCAGAGCTGTATGGGTTGTCATGCTGTATCAGGTACAAGTGGTGCAGGCACACCAGGTCCTAACTTAACTACTTTTGGTGACCGTAACCGTGTTGCTGGTTTCTTAGAACACAATGAAGAAAACTTAAAAGATTGGATTAAAGATCCTGGCAAATTCAAACCAGGTAACTTAATGATGAATCCAGAAGGTACTGCGCCAATTTATGGCGACTTAACTGATGAAGAAATTCAAGCTCTTGCAACGTATATCATGGGCTTATCTGTAGAGAAATAATTTTAACTTATTTCAGCAGAATCTCCCACCTCTTTAGTGGTGAGATGAATGCGAATGTAAGTTTTTTTTCAGAGGGTGTCCAAACGCCCGCTGAAAGAAGTTAAAGCCTCCGGCGGATGTCATGGAATCGGAAAGGAGTTTTTTGTGCAAGCACAAAGCCGATTCCAGACGCAATTATGCCAAGGCACAATTGATGTTTTATGTAACAAACTTTGAGGGAGGTAAAAGTTGTGAGCTCATACACACAGAAAAAGGGCTTTGGAGCAACTGTCTGGGACTACATTACAACTGTTGACCATAAAAAGTTAGCAGTAATGTATTTATTAGCCGGTACACTGTTCTTTGCTATCGCTGGTTTTGAAGCGTTATTAATGCGTATTCAATTAATGAAACCAAATAACGACTTCGTATCAGCTGGTTTTTTCAATGAATTATTAACAATGCACGGAACAACAATGTTATTCCTAGCTGCGACTCCATTACTATTCGCATTTATGAACATGCTTGTACCATTACAAATTGGTGCACGTGACGTAGCATTCCCGTTCCTTAACTCTTTAGGGTTCTGGTTATTCTTCCTAGGTGCAGTATTCCTTCACCTATCATTCTTTATGGGTGGCGCTCCTGATGCGGGTTGGACGTCTTATGCATCATTATCTTTATATTCTCCTGGACATGGTATTGACTTCTATGTTCTCGGTTTACAAATATCAGGTGCAGGTACGTTAATTTCAGGTCTTAACTTTATCGTTACGATTATTACAATGCGTGCTCCAGGTATGACATTTATGCGTATGCCATTATTCACTTGGACTTCTCTAGTATCAAGTGCATTAATCCTATTCGCATTCCCTCCATTAACAATTGGTTTATTAATGATGTTATTTGACCGTATGTTCGGTGGTAACTTCTTTGACCATTTAATGGGTGGTAACACAATTATTTGGGAACACTTATTCTGGATCTTTGGACACCCAGAAGTTTATATCTTAGTATTACCAGCGTTCGGTTTATTCTCTGAGATTATTCCAGCGTTCTCTCGTAAGCGTTTATTCGGATACTCTTCAATGGTATTCGCAACAATTTTAATCGGTTTCTTAGGGTTCATGGTTTGGGCTCACCACATGTTTACAGTTGGTCTTGGGCCAACAGCTAACGCAATCTTTGCTGTTGCAACAATGGCGATTGCGGTTCCAACAGGTATGAAAGTATTCAACTGGATCTTAACTATTTGGGGCGGATCTATTAAAGTTACAACACCAATGCTTTATGCACTTGGTTTCATCCCGTCATTCGTTGCGGGTGGTGTTACAGGGGTAATGCAAGCATCTGCACCTCTTGACTACCAATTACACGATTCTTACTTTATCGTTGCTCACTTCCACTACGTAATCGTTGGTGGTATCGTAACAGCGTTATTTGGTTCAGCGCACTTCTACTGGCCAATTTTCTTCAACCGTATGTTAAACGAAACACTTGGTAAAATTACTTTCTGGGTATTCTTTATCGGATTCCATTTAACGTTCTTCGTTCAACACTTCTTAGGTTTAATGGGTATGCCACGTCGCGTATTCACTTACATGGAAGGTCAAGGTTGGGATCAGTTCAACTATATCTCTACAATCGGTGCATTAATGATGGGTGTAGGGGTTATCTTAATGGTAATCAACTGCTTAATGTCAATCAAAGGCAAACCAGCAGGTCGCGATCCATGGGGCGATGGACGTACTTTAGAATGGTCAATTCCACAACCAATCCCATTCTATAACTTCCGTCAAACACCTCTTGTTCGTGGTTTAGATCCTTGGTGGATTGAAAAGCAAGAAGGTAATAAAGAAGTTACATTTGCTGAGCCAATCGGTGATATTCATATGCCAAACAACTCAGCTATCCCATTTGTTATTTCGATGGGTATGTTTATCGCAGCATTCGGTGCTCTTTACAATCCAGATGCAGATAAACCATGGTCAATTTATATTTTAATTGCTGGTCTTGCAATTACATTTGGTGCTATGATTTTCCGTTCTGTTAAGGACGATCACGGCTTCCACTTACACAAAGAAGAAATTCTTGAAATTGAAGAACATCTTTACGGCAAAGGAGGAAATAAATAATGGATTTCAATACTAAATTTACTCCTCATACTTGGCCAGATCATCCTGAACAAGCTACGATGGAAGGGAAAAATAAAGTTGTTGGTTTCTGGATTTTCCTTGCCTGTGAAGTTGTGCTTTTCGCAAGTTTATTCGCTACTTACTTAGCGCTTAAGAACAAAGGGCCAGCTGGCATGGAGTTCACAACACAAAGTTTATTTGAATTACCTTTAGCTTTCGCTATGACGATGTTATTATTAACATCTTCACTAACGTCTGTTTATGCCATTTACCACATGCGTAACTTTAACTTTAAGGCAATGCAAACTTGGCTTGGTATAACATTACTTTTAGGTCTTGGATTCTTAGGTCTTGAAATTTATGAATTCAATCATTATGTAGGTCTTGGTTTTACATTTGACCAATCTGCATTCTCAACTGCGTTTTATTCATTAGTTGGTACACATGGTTTCCACGTAACATTAGGTCTTGTGTGGATTGCTACGTTAATGCTTCGTAATGCTAAGCGTGGTCTTAACTTATACAATGCACCTAAATTCTTCGTGGCTGCATTATACTGGCACTTTATCGACGTAGTTTGGGTATTCATCTTTACAGTAGTTTACTTGATGGGAGTGATCGGATAATATGTCATCGCACGATACACCTATAGTTGCTAAGTCACAGGCACAATACGAGTATGATCGTCATCATAATGCCGTTCATATGCGTAAACAAGTAATCAACTTTGCGCTTATGATCTTCTTTACGTTTATCGCATTCGCAGTAGTTGCAGCTGATTTTTCTAAATACTTAATATTACCGCTTATTTTATTGCTTGCTGGAGTTCAAGTTGTTCTTCAACTTTACTCTTTCATGCACTTAGAAGACAAAAAAACACACTTCGGTGGTGTAATTGGCTTCTTCATGTGGATGGGTATTTTAATCGCATTTACATTCTTCTTAGCATTTTTAACAATTATTTGGTGGTAATCACCAAAAAAGCACGTTCTCTACTTACTGTAGGAACGTGCTTTTCTTTTTGGTTTCTATAATAGTTCCATACAATTTAATGTGGAGCTACTGCCATTAATGACATTAACTCTTCGGCAAAATGAAGGGTTGATTTCCGTTCGACTGGGCGCTTTCCTTGGGGCGTCCGATGAGCCGCTTCGCTTCGCTGCAGGGTCTCATCTGTGACGCTGATCCCCATGGAGTCGCCCAGTCTCCACTCCAATCAACTGATTCACTTAGCATGTATCCTTTGACATGTCGGGTTAATTAAGTGGTTGTGCGAAAACGAAGTGTCAGCGGTAAATGTTTTCTGTGCGAAAGCGAAGTGTTAACGTAGCGGCAGCAACAACAAATGTATAATTACATTACTGTTATATCTGTTCAAATATGGTGCGTTGCCATAGAGCCCACTTTTGAAATGAATAAAATTTATTAAAGTTCAGTTCTATGCTATTGTTGATTGGAGTGGAAGGCTACTCGACTCCCGCCCACAGGAAAGCGAGTAGCCTGGAACGGAAATCAACCTCACGTTATGATGATAAGCTGGAAAGAATTAATATAATTCATGTTGATTTTTTTAACTTTGATTATTTTTTCTATATGTACGATCATCCTGTAAGAAAGGTAAACTATAGATAGTAAATTTGTTCACCTTTCGTTCATTGCAGAATGTTTGTAAGCGTTCTATAATAGGGGTACTGAAGTTTAAAGGAGTGCGTTTTGTATGCCACTTAGTATATTTGGTTTCCAAGCTTTATGGAGCCCATACTTAATAGGGGTTCTTGTTTTTATAACAGTCATCTATTTTCTAGTCACAACAAAGTGGCGCAAGGATTTTAAAGTAAGTGAGCCTTTGAAAAAAGGAGAGGCTATTTATTTTGTACTGGCGATGGTAACGATATATATTATTAAAGGATCTCCAATAGATTTAATGGCGCACATTATGTTTACAATGCATATGGTGCAAATGGCTATTTTATTGTTACTTGTACCGATTTTCTTAATTAAGGGAATTCCTTGGTGGGTATGGAAAGTTGCGATTGAAGCACCAGTTGTTAGATCTTTATTTAAAGTACTTACATTTCCCGTCGCTGCAGTATTTGTGTTTATTGGTCTATTTTCTTTCTATCACTTACCTGCAGTACTAGACTACATTAAATTAAACGAAACTCTACATGGTACATATACATTTGTATTATTTGTTTCTGCTGTCTTAATGTACTGGCCTTTGATTCAAAAGATGCCAAATCAACCACAAATGAAGCCTTTGCATAAATTAGCCTATATCATTGCTAATGCGGTATTAATTACACCTGCGTGTGCGTTAATTATTTTTGCACCAAACGCTATGTATGAAACATATACAAATGGTGAAGCATGGCTAAAAGCAATGGAACTTTGTGTGCCAGTTGCCACACTATCTAGTTTATCTCTTTCAGGACCAGAGCTCTTTACAAATATGACATCTGTTGCTGATCAGCAATTAGGCGGCGTTTTAATGAAGATTTTACAAGAGATTATTTTTGGTGTATTACTAGGGGCGATTTTCCTTAATTGGTATCGTGCAGAACAAAAGGATCCGGATAAAATTACTGCCGATGCTTTAAAAGAGCATCAAAAGAAATGGGAAAGCCAGCAGCAACATTAATTGTAAAAAAGAATTTTTAACTTCTTTCAACAGGTGTCCAAATACCTGTCGCTACGCTTTCGGTATAAAAGAGGAACTCAGTCTAAGAGCGCCACGTCCTGTGGCAACGACTGAGTAACCAACATCGTGTTGGCCTAGAGCCTCCGGCGGATGTCACGGAATCGGAAAGGGGTTCTTAGGGGATATTAGCCTAAAAAACATCGCGTCCATGCGATAACGGCTAACTGACCTACATCGGTAAAAACGCCACCTCCTGTGGCATTACCGAAATGACCGACATCGTGTCGGCCCTTGTGCAGGCCTAAGCACAAAGCCGATTCGGGACGCAATTATGCCGAGGCAGAATTGATTTTAAAGTATAAGGGGTTTTGTCAATGGAATTACAAATTTTGCCTACTATAAGTACATCATTCATTGTTATTAGTGCTGTACTTGTAGCTATTGGTTGGGGCTTAATTATAAAAAGAAAAGTGGAGGCACATAAAAAAGTAATGCTTGCAGCAGGTGTCGCAGCACTTATCTTCTTTATTATTTATGCTTCACGTACAATCTTTATTGGTAACACAGCGTTTGGTGGCGGAGAAGATTTAAAACCATATTATACGTTCTTCTTAATTTTCCATATTACGCTTGCAACAACCGGAGCAGTATTTGGTATTGTTAGTATCATCTCTGGTTTGAAAACGAACCTTAAGCTTCACCGTCGTATTGGACCGATTACAAGTATTATTTGGTTCTTCGTAGCTATTACCGGAGTTCTTGTTTACTTGTTACTTTATGTTTTATTTGAGCCAGGTGAAACAACATCTGTCATTAAAGCAATTTTAGGCTTTTAACTTCTTTCAGCTGGTGTCATTGTGCAGAAGCATAATTGATCAAAAAGATCTCCCTCCTTTTATTTTTGAGAAGGAGGGAGATTTTTTATAGATGTTTGATTAAATAGGGACAGCACAACAACAAAGAGTAAAGGACCGATTAAAATACCAACAAATCCAAACACTTCAAAACCGATAAACATTGCAATAAAGGTTGTGAGTGAGGAGAGTCCAACTTTATTTCCAATTACTCTAGGTTCAATCATACGTCGAACTAAAAATAGTGCGATTGTTAATGCGACTAGCATAACAGCAAAAATATAATCACCTGTAAAGGCTTTGTATAGTGCCCAAGGAAGAAGCAAAATGAATGAGTCTAAAAAAGGAACGAAGTCTAAAATGACTAGCAAGAGTGATAAAACAAGTGGGAATGGAGTTTTAAGAAAATAAAAAGTCCCAAAAGATATAGCTAAAATACAAATACCAACAAAAAATTGTGCTTTCATAAAACCAAATAAAGCCAGTTTCACACGCTGTCCAATAAATAGTATTTTTTGTTGATAGTGAAACGAAATAGGTGCTAACATTTTCCGGTTAATATTCGGTAGTTCTAAAAGAAACATATATAACACAATCCAATAAACAAAAATATCAAACAAACGAGAAGTAATATACGTAAGTAAAGATGACCAAACATTCACATTTGTTAAAGAAAGAGCATATTTCTCAATTGAAGAAAGAGCTTGTGCTATCATAAGTTGAATTTGTATAACAAGATCTAAGGGCAAACGATGCGTGTAGTTGGAGAGCTTGGATTGCATTTGAATCCATATTGCTGAGAGTTGATTGAGGTACTCTGGAATATCAATGATAAATATTGAAAATTGTTTCCAGCTTATAAATATGATGAGAATACATAATAATAATGTCACAATTGAAAAGATCATAAAAAAAATGGATGCGACTATTTTTCGTTTTTTTCGGAACCGTTTACTAATTCGTATGATGACAGGTTCCAATAATAATGCAGTTACGTAGGCAAGCAGTATCGGTAATGACAGGGATATAAACCAGAGAATTGCAATTCCAATCGCTATAACGATTATCGGATGGCGAAAAAAAGGACTTTTTAAAAATTGTAACATTTATCTCACCTACATCATGTAAAAGATATAGTTAGTATGAGAAGAAATAAAATTTTTACTCAAAATAAAAAAGACTGGACCACCAGTCTTTTCAGTTTAGCTATTGCACTGCATGCTATTGCCGTTACTGTTACCTGATAAAAAAATAAAAATGATTTCGATGTTTAATCGACATATATGCACCGTGAAATAACTATCTAAAATTAAGCGCGAATTTCAAAATCTTGTAAGTCTAATTTAACCTTTTTTAAGATTTCTTCACATTTTTTTACAAGATGAGCTGGATAAACTTCATCATCACCATACTCAACACCGTGTGGATAGTAGTACTTACCAAGTGCTGGTTTCATTAATGTTAGGATTGCATCGTGTGCACCAACATCACCTGATTTAGCATATGAGAATACACGTAGGTAATAACGTCCCTCACGAGTATCGAAACGCTTATCAAATGTCATACGTTCGTAGTCCCAGCCGCCATCACATTCTAAACCGTTTTTTTTCATGACGCTTACAATAAGTTCTTGATCAGCTGTTAAATTTTCAAGGTTAGTATTTTCAAAATACATCTCTAATCCTCCTTTAGGTTCTCGTACAAAGTATACGCTCATTTTTATAATAGAGCATATTCGACATTGTTGCAATGACAACATTGTGTCAACCCAACTACAATTGATATAATAGTTTTAGAATAATCGTGATAAGAAGGAGTCATATATGAAAGCTTTATTTCGCATTTTTATGGCATGTGCTGCAATTGCGTTGATTGGCTTTATGTTTTTTAATACACCACGTGAAAATGAGCCGCTAAAAGGCCCGAATGCCAATTCAAATATCATTCCCAAAACCGAGCTAACGCAACCTGAAATGGGGGCAATGCCACGTCCGAAAAGCGGGATGTCGACATTAATCGGTAAAGAAATAAAGGTAGTTTCAGATAAATATGGTGAACCAGTGCGAAAGGAACCATCGTCCTTTGGCTATGATTGGTGGATCTACAATGCAAGTCCTTCCAAATTTTTTATGGTAGGCGTTGAAAATAATGTGGTGACACAAGTTTATCTAGCTGGTGAAGATTTAGATGCTTCTCCTTTTAAGGTTGGTCAGAAGCGTGATGATATATACCGAATGACTATCATTGATTACGAAGTAACGGCGAATGTTGGTGAAAATATTTTCTCTTTCTCGATGAGTGAAGAAGATATGCAGACACGGTTGCTTGTAAAATTCGATGGGCTGTTTGCACAACTCTATCTCGATAGAGAAACGAGTGAGCTACAAGGCATACGCTTTACTAATAGTAAAACGCTTGTTCTTCATCAACCTTATGAAATGACTTATCAAGGCGAGTTAGTTATACCAACACCACCTTCTTCCTTTTTACAGAAGGAAATTAATGAAGCAAGTGCTGCGCAACTTGACGATTTAATCAATGTAGCAAGAGTTCAACATGATTTATCTCCATTAAATATTGATGAATCAATAGAAAAAGTTGCAAATATGCATAGTGAAGATATGAAGGTTCAAAATTTCGTTGGTCATGAATCACCAACAAATGGAGATTTAAAAAAGAGATTAGAAACACAGGAAATCGAATATAGTGAGGCGAATGAAAATCTTGCGACTGATTATTTTGATGCTATCGAAGCAATGCATGGTTGGCTAAATTCATCTGAGCATCGAAAAATCATATTAAATGATTTATATACTACAGTGGGATCTGGAGTCTTTTTAAACTATTATACGCAAATATTGTTAGAGTCTTCTTCACAGGAGCTGGATAGTGAGAATAAAGACTCTGAGGAACCAGTAGAAAATATTGATGAATCATCACCTTAATCTAAGGAGTTCTTCTTCACCTCACTGATTATTAGTTTTCAATAGTCAAGCGTTTACGAGACAGTGAATCTCGTTCCGCTTTCGGTACATCTAAAATGCTGGAATATATAGAAATCAAAGACTGAAGATATACTTGGTAAAATCAAGTGTATCTTCAGTCTTTTCAGTTAGACGAAAAAGAAATGCACAATGACCAACTACAATATTCGTCACACCATTATATACGCCGTCATATGCTAGAGAACCGAAAGGGGGAATGAAGCTTGCAATTAGCTGAGCTATTAAAAGACTGGCCGTGTAGTGTAACTGGAGGATCTATTCGTACAAATATTACAGGCGTTGAGGACTATGCTCAGGCAGTAAAACCTGGGGATATTTTCATTGTACGTAAAGGTAAGAAAACATCGGGAAGTCGTTTTGTAAAAGAAGCATTAGCTCGGGGAGCTGCCGCTATAGTATCAGAGGAAAGTATTTCAATACCTATTACTGATCAAAGTATTCCTTTTGTTTGGGTTCCGAATACATCCTTATTTTTATCGTATGCGAGTGCAAAGCTTTCGGCCTTTCCAGCGGAAGCATTAACAGTCATTGCGGTTACGGGTACAAATGGTAAAACAACAGTGAGTCATTTTGTGAGCCAATTGCTAAGAGCTCTACATAAAAACGTCGCGGTTATTGGAACTGTAGGATTTTTCATCAATGAACAGAAACAGCAAACAGTGCATGAGCAATTAACTACATTACAGGCAAAAGAGTTGCATCCTATTTTAAAGCAATGTGTACGAAATGGTGTTACACATGTTGTTTTAGAAGCTTCGTCAATGGGGTTACAGCAACATAGGCTTGATCATTGTGATATCGATTGTGGTGTTTTTTTAAATTTAACGGAGGACCATTTAGAAGATCATGGAGGACTTGAAGCTTATAAGCGTGCGAAAAAAAGGTTGGCAGATTTGTCAAAAAAGCTTGTGCTAAATGGGGATGATAATTTTTGCCGTTCCGTTGGTATTTATGATAAGAAAAAATCCTGCTCATTCGGCTTTGATAATCATAATGATTTACATATCCAAATTGTTAGTGAATCAATTGGAAAAACGGTGCTTTGTTTACAAACGTCCTCGAGTGAACATATCGTGGAAATTCCTTTTAACGGAAAATATCATGTACAAAATGCTGTAGCTGCGTTAATGACTTTATGGCGACTAGGTTTTTCAATTGAGGATCTAGCGGAGCATGTGTGGTTGTTAAGGCTACCAGAAGGAAGGCTTGAGAAAATAGACAATCCATTTGGGGTTGACGTGTATGTAGATTATGCTCATACGGCCGAGGCATTACAGGCTGTTTTGCAAACTTTGGATCGTTCTAAAAACCTTTACCTTGTATTTAGCTGTGGGGGGAATCGAGATAAGGCGAAACGTTTTGCGATGGGAGCGGTAGCTAGTAAGTATGCGGATGTCATCTTTTTAACAACGGATAATCCACGTGATGAGGATCCTATTTTAATTAATGAAAGTATTATTGCTGGTTTTACTGAGCAGCAATATTATGAAATCTATTTAGATCGAAAAGTTGCTATTCATCAAGCACTAGCAAAGGCAGAAAAAGGCGATATTGTACTTGTTGCCGGAAAAGGGCATGAACAAACCCAACAAATAAAAAATCAAAAATTCCCTTTTTCCGATCAACAATGTATTCGAGATTACTTTTTAAATCTTATGTCTAAGGACGGCGTTGAATAACAAAGAAAGATCCAGTCGCAATAGCAAGTCTTCGTCCAGTCTCATCCTCGATATCACATTCCATCACAAGTGTCTGGCGCCCTTTATGGACGAAACGCCCACGAGCGATTAGTTCCTTGTTCGTTGTTGTAGCAATATAAGAGATATTCATATTTGTTGTGACAACATTAAAGCCTTCTGGCACTGAACGCGAAGCAAGTCCGCCCATTGCTGCATCTGCAATTGTTGCAATAATCCCACCGTGTGGTACCTTAATAGTATTATGGATAACAGGTGTAATGGGAATGCGAACTTCACTAACTTCGGGTTCAAATTTGCCTACCATATGTAAGGCAGCATTAATATAACGTCGATGAATACCTTGTTGTTTATCGCGAAGTCCAGACAATAAATGTAGTAAGACTTCCTCATCTTCAGCTGTGCTATGTTGTAAAATCTCTGCAAGTAATTGTTCTATTTGTTCTTTAGATGATGGTACCAATTTAAAAACTCCTTCATTTAAAAGTATCAATAATGTAAAATTACCATAAAATCTGTTATGATGGAAAAGAGATTGGGGGAATTAAAAATGATGATGACCTCTGACTGGGCAATCATTTTGGATGAGGCCGATGAGCTTTGTGAGATGATTCTTTCCTCTGAGCCTGCGAAAGCGCTGCAACAAGCTTATGATGATGTGTATAGCGACGTCCAAATAGTGGAAGCTATTTACGCTTTCAATCGCATGAAAGAGCAGTACGAAGATGTACAACGTTTCGGAAAATATCATCCGGACTATCATACAATTATGAAATCGATTCGTCAGCAAAAGCGCGCACTCGATTTAAATGAAAAGGTTTCGGCATTGAAACTTGCTGAGAACGATTTTCAAGATTTGCTTGACCAAATAAGCTTACTTATAGGGAAAACTGTTTCTGAAGCGGTAAAAGTTCCTGTAAGTAATCCGTTCTTTGCATCAGGTTCTTCATGTGGTGGAGGATGTGGCTCAGGTGGTTCTTGCTCATGCTCTGCTTAACACAAGGTAATGCTTTTTAATAGACTATATACAAAACTCGATTGAGTTTGTATATAGTTTTTTTTATTACTATATTATGTTGTAGCGAAAGCAACATACATCAGGATGAAATTGCTGAATAAAAATTGTATAGTAATTGAATAGGCTATATAGAAATTAAAGGAGGATAAATAGATGAAGACTTATCGAATTGCCGTTATACCAGGAGATGGGATTGGTAAAGAGGTAGTGCCTGCGGCGATAGAAGTGCTTAATAAAGCTGCTCAACTAGATGGCAGCTTTCAATTTGAATGGACAACATTTCCATGGGGCTGTGATTATTATTTAGAGACAGGTAAAATGATGCCTGATAATGGTATTGAAATTTTAAAAGGTTATGATCAAATCTTTTTAGGTGCTGTAGGTATGCCCGATTTAGTACCAGATCACATTTCGTTATGGGGACTACTGATTAAAATACGCCGTGAGATGAAACAATCTATTAATGTGCGTCCAGCAAAGCTACTTCAAGGTTTGCCTTCACCTTTACGTAACCCAAATGGCTTTGATTTTGTAGTTGTACGTGAAAACTCAGAAGGAGAGTATGCTGAGAGTGGTGGCAGAATACATAGTGGACAAGATGAAGTTGCTATCCAAAATGCTATTTTCACGAGGAAGGGAACAGAGCGGGCAATGCGATATGCATTTGAAATGGCGAAAAATCGACGTCAGCATGTTACAAGTGCCACAAAATCTAACGGAATTACGTATAGTATGCCTTTTTGGGATGAGGTGTTTGCTCAGGTTGGTAAAGATTATGAGGATATAGGACAAGTATCTAATCATATTGATGCTTTAGCTGCTTTTTTGGTGATGAAGCCAGAAAACTTTGATGTAATAGTTGCATCAAATTTATTTGGGGATATTTTAACCGACTTAGGTGGTGCAATTATGGGCAGCATCGGTATTGCGCCAGCTGCGAATTTAAATATAGAACGACAATATCCATCCATGTTTGAACCAGTTCATGGCTCTGCTCCTGATATTGCGGGACAAGGAATCGCAAATCCACTTGGACAAATTTGGACAGGAAAAATGATGCTTGATTTCTTAGGCTATCATGAAGTTGGTACCAAAGTGCTGAATGCGATGGAAGTAACATTAGCGCAAGGTATTAAAACAGGTGATTTAGGAGGAAAAGCAACATTACGTGATGTAACGGATGCGGTATTGCATCATTTACAATAAAGAAAAATATAAAAATTTATCATCAAAAGTTGTGCAGATCATTTGTTAAAATGTATGCATATAAGTTGATCTTCGTTACGACTGGGTGACTCCTTGGAGATCAGCGTTATGGTAATGATAGAATTTTAAACAGTGGGATTTTCATCAGCTCGACTGTTTATTGGTTTTTGCTAAAACTTACTAAAAAATCTAAGGGGTGAAGGGTCACATGATCAAGTTTTTTCAGTATAACTGGCAAGTAAGAGACGAATGGTTCGAGTGGTGTAATCAGCTAAGTATAGAGGAATTGTTGCAGAAAAGAATTGGTGGAGTAGGTAGTATTCTATATACACTATTTCATATTATTGAAGTTGAATATAGCTGGATTCGTGGCATTATGGGAGAAAAAGACAGAATGTTCGATTTTGATGAATATAGAACGCTTGAAAAAGTAAAAAATCTTTCAATTGAATTACAAGACGAAATTATCGAATTTTTGAAGCATAACGAGAATTTAAATGATGAAATCGTAAAAGTCTCTTGGGATATAAATACGTATACAAAAAATGATATTTTACACCATACTATTGCACATGAAATTCATCATATAGGGCAGCTTTCTGTATGGGCGAGAGAATTAAATCTATCCCCGGTACCTGCAAATTTTATAAGAAGAAAATATTAAAATAAAAGGTAAGGGCTATAAAAAGCAGCCCTTACCCATCAATGCGTTAACCTAATGGAAGTTAAGTTCCATTCCATTAATCTTGTTTTTGCAGTATTCCTACTGCAATATCAGGTCGATCTGTAACAATACCTTTTGCACCATTGTGAATTAATTTATTCATTGTTGGGACGTCATTGATTGTCCAATAATGAACAGGGATATTTAAATTGCTTAAAAACTGGATAAACTTTGGAGAATCTAAGTTAATTACTCCTGATTTAGGTGGTATTTGGAATACATCTACCTTTGGATGATATAAATGTCCGAACTGGCTTGAGAAAGAAGCGAATGCTTTACGAACATCTGATTCGCCTGCACCTAGTGCTACTTGATTTTGAGCATATAAATTAAAGCGATCAATCTGTTCGCCGTAGAAGCTTGTGACAACTACTCGATTCTCAGCACCAAGCTCTTCAATTAAACGCCATAGTTTAGACGGCATTAAACTTCCTTCATACGTATCTGGCGCATCTTTAATATCAATATTTACTAACATGTTTGGATAAGATTGTAGAAGTTCGCGTAAAGTTACAACGTCTATTTTTTCATCTCGATAAGGAAATTCTCCATCCAAATCTTCAAATTGATAACCGTGGTTTAATGCATTTATTTCTGCTATAGTCATATCTGCAACAAGTCCATAGCCATCTGTCGTACGATCAACAGTATCATCGTGGAAAACGATAATTTCCTCATCTTTAGTTAAGCGAATATCTATTTCAAAGCCCTGAACACCTAACTGCATGGCTTTTTCAAAAGCAGGCATTGTATGCTCAGGTGCTAAATGAGCACCGCCACGATGTGCAAGAATAATTGGGTGATCAAATTGTAATGCTTGTTTACCTTCTCGTTGTTGAGGTTTAGAAATAGCTTTACTACCTGCCCAAGCCGCTGCACTTGCTGCTGCGATTGCAAGCGCAATCTTTGTTTTCTTACCCATATTCGTCCTCCTTAACAATTAAAATAATATAAATAGTACTGACAATTTCACTTTTAAATTTTCAGTGAGCAAACAAAAAATTATAACTTAAACTAGTGCTCTATTAACTTGCATAAGTGAATGTAAAAATCTTAGTCAACGTTGTATGCTTTTCCATTATAACGGAAAATCAAGCGTTCTGTCAGCTAAACTCTGTTGCTATCATTTTCCGGTCTATGGTATTCTTTTATGTAAGAAATGAGGGGAATACTATGAACGAACGCCAAGGACTAATCGTTTACGTCCATCAATTAAAACATGCGAAGTCTCTTCGAAAATATGGTCATGTTCTTTATATTTCTCGGAGGCAAAAATATGTAGTTCTTTATTGCGAGCGAGAGGAAATTGAATCAATGACAACAAAACTACAACGCCTTCCATTTGTGAAAGACGTTGTAAAGTCTTATCGTCCATTTGTTAAAACTGAATTTGAAAATGCGAAACCAGATAAAGCGAAAGAATATGACTATAAAGCAGGTCTATAATACTATGTTAAAGCTGGTATATAGTGATGAAGTCTCATTATTCCGATTAAGTATTGATAAAATAGTTTTGATTCCGAAAATATAGAAGAGTGCTTTATTTCTACAACAACCGCTTTTCTATCTAGTCGTTTAATACTTTCTTCAAACATTTTTTGTCGCTGTGAAGGCTGCTCTTCATTATAAGGGATGCCTTCTCGACAAATATAAATCGGCATGAATTTACTTTCACCGACTGGTTTTAAAGCGATTGCTAAAGAGGCAAACTTTTTTTCTTCTTTAGTGGATGTTAGTATAAAAGCTTGGTGGAAGCGATCTTGATTGGTTTTCACTATTTCAAGTAGCTCATAAACATCACCATAGCCTTCACCTAATTCTATAAATTGTTGTGGCATAAAAATTGCACATCCTTTCCAATACACATAGTATCATGCTGCGGGAGGTCAAGCACATGAAATTTGCAATGAGTTTTTTTTCCATTCTAGTACTAATCATTTCCGGAACATTATTTTTTCAGTACCATGCCTATTCATCTGATTTAGAAGCAGGCAATGGCGAATTCCGTTATTCACAGGAGATAGAAATTGTCTATCGAGAAAATAGCTTGGATATTCGTCAACATTTTAAAAACTTACCAAACCAAAAAGTGAAAATAAAGTGGCCGGAAAATGCAGTGAACCCTAGTTGCTTTATCGATAACGAAAAAAGCTGTGAGCGTTTATCAGAAGAAGTCTCTTATTTTAAAAAAGGAGAGACTAAATCACAATCTGTTTCATACATAATTCCGATTGAGGGTGGCTTAAAAGATAAAATGCTCATCCAAAATGCTTTCGCCACATTAACGAATGGTGAAGCATCTTATTCCGTAGTACATATTTCAACCGATAGTAAAATTGTTGGTCAGTGGATCACGGGATTGCCTTTAGTAGGTCAGCAAAAACTATCACTTGTTAACTATACAATGTTTAGTGGAGATGGTACAGTTCGCGATATTTATTGGCAAAAGGGTAATTTAAAAGCGCAAGAGCAAACCCCTGTGTTATCTATTTATGCACGAGGAGCTATTTCGAAGGATTTATTGAAGTCATTGGAAAACATCAAATTTTTGAATGATCAACACATTGCTATTATTCAAGAAAAGAATCCAGTGAAAGAACATGATGACCGACTTTTATTTATGCCTGAGCTAACTGAACAAGCAGTTGTACAGGAAGTTATACTGTCACAAATAAAGTCACAATATAAGTTTAAAGATTCGCCAACATGGTTGCCGGAAGTTGTGGCATCCTATTTAGTGAAGGATACGATTGGTTCCGATAAAGCAAAGAAAATTGTGAAGACGTTAAAAGAATATATGACAGCAGATCAAGAGTCAGCATGGCAAGAATCTTTAGATAAGCTTGGGGAAGAGCCGATTTCCCCTGCATTAATGGACGATCTTTTATCAAAGGTATTAAATGCAAAAACGTCTTATTTTAAGTTGAATGCGGCCCAAGTAAACGGGACATATCCACTTTTATTTGAGGATGATCGAAATGTTTATGTGAATGATGTTTTGAGAAAAGATGTTCATGTGATCCTTTCTGAAGGACAAGTATTGTATACTGCTGATGCATTGTTGCCGTATCTAGGATATACGGTTGGTGAAGGGAAAAATGGATATTATATTAATAGTGATAATCGCACCTTCCGATTCCCGAAAGAGCCTGGGTTTTATGTATTTAATCAACGTAGATATTCTACAATTTCAGAACCAATTATAAAAATTGCCAATCATTATTATGTTGAAGAAGCTTGGCTACAACGATTATTTTTAGTAGAATTACAAAAAAGTGATGGTCGTATCAATATTAAGATGTTAACACAAGAGGAAGAATAAATTTTTGCAGCGGAGGTTCGTCTTTCGCTGCAAAAATACTTTTAACTTCTTAAAAGTGAGTGCTAAACACCCGCTGAAATAGAGGGACTCAGTCTAAGAACGCCATGTCATGTGGCAATTTGACTGTGCAAAAGCGAAGCGACAACACAATAAATAATAACAATTACGCCAAGGTGAAATTGTTATATGGAATAAGAAAGTACGGTGATTTGCCTATGAGAGTTGTAGCAGGAGAACGTAAAGGGATGCCGTTAAAGGCGATTGTAGGGAATACGACGAGACCTACAACTGATAAAGTAAAGGAATCCATCTTTAATATTATTGGTCCATTCTTTGATGGAGGTATAGCGCTTGATTTATTTGCAGGGAGCGGTGGCTTAGGGATTGAATCTTTAAGTAGAGGAGCTGAGCACGCCGTTTTTATTGAAAAGGATGCAAAGGCGTTCCAAGTACTTCAGGAAAACATAAAGAAATGTCGTTACGAGGATTGTTCTGAGCTATTTCGTATAGATGCGAAGCGTGCTGTGAAAGCGCTATTAAAACGTGATATTTCGTTTAAATTAGTATTTTTAGACCCTCCATATCACCACAAAGAATATTATGACTTAGTGCAGATTCTTGTCGACAATGATAAAATTCAACATGATGGCGTAATTTTATGTGAGCATGCAAAAGAAGTAGAATTACCACAGAGGTTTGGGGACTTTGAATTAAAAAGACAAGAAACATATGGCGGAACGATTATATCCGTTTATCTTCATTCGTAGGGTATCCTAATACTCACTGAATAGAGGAACTCAGGCTAAGAACTTCACATCCTGTGAAAAAGCAAGAGTGGCCACGTATGCAGCCAAGGTGAAATGGATCGTTATGCAAAAGAAAGAGGGGAATAGATTGTCAGAGAAAATTGCTGTAGTTCCTGGGAGTTTTGATCCGGTGACATATGGTCACTTAGATATTATTAAACGAGCGGCAGATGTATTTGACACAGTTTATGTTGCTGTATTAAATAATTCATCCAAGCAGCCATTATTTTCGGTAGAAGAGCGTATGGCATTAATGGCTGAAGTGACTAAAACATTGCCTAATGTACGTATTGAAAGTTCATCTGGACTATTAATAGACTATGCCAAGGAAAAAAAAGCAAAAGCGATTGTCCGTGGTTTACGTGCTGTTTCGGATTTTGAATACGAAATGCAAATTACTTCGATGAACCGTTTTCTTGATAAAAACATTGAAACATTTTTCATCATGACAAAAAATCAATATTCATTCTTAAGCTCAAGCATTGTCAAAGAGGTTGCGAAATACGGTAGTGATGTTAGCGAGCTTGTTCCTGCTTGTGTCGTAGAAGCTTTGAAAGAAAAGTATAGTTTAAATAAATAAAAGAAACTAAGAGGATGTCTTATTTTTAAGACATCCTTATTTTAGTTTGAGGAGCAATTTGTTTCCTGCGTATAATGCTGAACCATGCAGATGATTATTTATTTTAAGAAAAAAAGAGCATAAATAGTAGGTACAATGATTATGCTAAGTAGGCGGAATTTTATATAGGGTCGAACAGACAGCTTGGCTGACTTTGCAATGACGAAAATTTGTAAGTGAATGCTTATACTTTGCATGGTCAACAACATAACAACTAGTAATGGCAAATACGAAAGATTTGGAAAAGCTGAGACGGTCATTTTAAGACCATTTGTAACTTCAAGAATTGCGGCTATGGAAAGTTCAGCTGCGTAGGGAAGATTAGGTAGCAGTGAATCTAAGCCTTGCTGGACAATCGTCTGGATGGTAGTGAAAAAAATTATTGTCGTTCCAACTAATAGTATTGTCGGAGCTGTTTCTTTTATGCTTTCAGAGAATGGTGCTGTATTCAAAGGTGTATTGTGTATTGAGATGCTAGGAGGGTCTGTTTTACGAAATAAAAAGTAACCAGTTAGTAAGCAGCAAATATTAAAACTATGTAGTAAACATAAAAACAACCATCCGAACGTATTACTGTGTAATAAATCAAGGCTTACAAAGCCTAGCACGAAAAGAGGGCTTGGTGCATGACATACGGCTAATAAAAAATTTGCTTCTTTAGCGTGTAATTGCCCGCTGTTTTTTAAGTAAACAATGGTTGTTGCTCCAGACGGATACCCTCCGAGTGCGCTAATAATATAGGCTTGTACGTATAAAGAAGCTCTTTTTGTTTTCGTGCGCATAGGAGCCGTTAAACGGAGAAGCCATTGCGTTAAAATAAGATAAGGTAATAAATACGGGAATAGAGCATCCATAAAAAGGTTTAAACCTAAATCAGTACCTGTATGAGCTGTTTGTGGGAATAACAAGAGTAATAGAATAAGAACTATGCAAATCGCTATTTGAATTGTCGCGTACATGTTATCATCTCGTTTCAACTTTTTGTCATTCACATAGGCAAATGCTAAAATCAATATATGTAAAAAAGGCAAAAAAATGAACGTAAGGTTTTGCAAGCGTCCTAGGAGGTTTTTTCTTATGAAGAAAAAAATTAGTATTTATGCAATGGTGTTAGTCGTGATTTGTTTTTTTATGTTATACCGATTAGACGCTTATATTATGAAGCCTGGAAGTGCTTATGATGTCAGTGAATTTGTTAACGTTGAAAATAGCCACACGAATGATAAAGGTTCCTTGAGTTTAATGACGGTGGCCATGCAGCAAGCTACGCCTTTTTCATATCTTTGGGCAAAAACTCAAAAATACCAAAAATTAATGGATATTACCCAAGTTCGAAATCCGTTAGAGGATGAAGAGGAATATAATGTTCGACAGCTTAAATTAATGACTGATTCTCAATTTAATGCAAAATATGTAGCTTTTCAGAGAGCTGGCCTTCAAACAAAAATTCTTTTTAACGGTGTTTTTGTATTAAATGTTCTAGAGGGCGGTGCTTCGGAAAATTTTTTAAAAGCTGGTGATGAGATTATTGAAGTTGATGGACAAAAAATTAGAAATCAACAAATGCTTGTAGATCTTTTAAAGCCGAAGCAGCTTGGCGAGAAAGTGACAATTCAATTTATACGTAATAAAAAAGAACAAGAGGTAACGATAACATTAAAGGAAATCCCTAGATCAGAAGAAACAAGGGCTGGTTTAGGTATTACTTATGCTGAAAGTAAATCTATTGAAACAAATCCAAATGTGTCAATGAAAACTGAGGATATTGGAGGTCCGTCTGCTGGACTAATGTTTACTTTAGAAATTTTAGACCAACTTCTCGAAGAAGATTTAACGAAGGGCTATGCTGTCGCTGGGACAGGAGAGATGCTGGTTGACGGCACTGTTGGAAGAATTGGTGGAATAGACTATAAAGTCATTGCAGCTGATCGTGATGGTATGGAAATCTTTTTCGCGCCAGATGATGAAATTACTCCAGAAATGAAAGCTAAATATCCTGAGCTAGAATCAAATTATGCAACAGCAGTAAAGGTAGCGAAAGAAATTAAAACAAAAATGAAAATAGTTCCGGTTAAAACTGTGGATGATGCAATCGAATATTTAAAACAGCTACAGCCGAAATAAGAAACAAAAAAGATGCTTGAAGAATTTCTGGCATCTTTTTATTGTGTTGAAAATTTTTGTATTATTGGGATTTACATAAAAGAAAACCGCTGCTCGCAGATAAAATATTTTATGGCTCTTGGACCATTTTGTTTTTCTACAACATAAAAGGATGCTAGAAAAATTTCTGGCATCCTTTTATTGAGATCTTCTATTACTTAAAAACGAATGGGTGGTGTTTGATAATCTTTAGGCAAACTTTGCCCTTTTGATCTTTGCTCTATACTTAAATTGTATACCTCTGCTGCATGAATATCTACAGCAAGCATAGCATCATCCATAGCTGCAACACGACTGATTAAAGGTAAAGGTATGTCTTTTTTGTGCATACCCAAATACGCTTGTCCCTGCTTACTCATACCAAGTAAACGTATACTAGAAGGCGCATCAAAGCTTTGCAATTGTTCCTTTGTAAATCCAGTATAAATGTGCGTGAGCATACGTTGAAGTCGTGTCCAAGTATAGCGTTTAGATTTAATTTTCTCCATAAAGCTACCGAAAGAATGACTTGTTTTCGCTGCTTTAATAAGTGCATTCTCAATGCCTTCTGTTACCTCAGCATAGCGCGTCAGTTCACTAGGTGTGTGCCGAATAAGTGTAAACTGTAATAATGGCCAAAAAGTTTCCCAATTTGCAAATTCACCATATTTTCCATGCCAATCCGCTAAATGAACGAATGATGCCTTAGGTAGAAACTCTTGCACATTTTGTAGAGCACTTGTTGTTGCTAGTGCTTTGCGTATTCCTGTGGCGCTAGCAATGGATGCACCTTCTTGTATAGCGTCATGATAACCTGCAACGATGCGAGGGATCGTTAAAGGTTTAATGTTACTACCTAAAGTTTTGGCAGCCTCAATGTAGTGAAAACCAAGTATATTGTTCGGTTGACCTAAATCAATGTATGCAGCAGGGAACTTTTGAGAAAGCTGTTCATAGGCGTAATGTAGACTTTTAGGATAGCTTGCACCCGTTTTAAGGCTTTCTTTAATAAGAGCGTTATATTCAGTGCGGTGATTATTAATGAGCTGAAACGTATTCATAAAGGGTTGTATGGAGCCATCTTCGCTTCCGAAAGCAAAAGAATCGCAACCAATTCCAGAAAGTAAGGAAATGGCTCCTTTTGCGAAATCAGTTGCAGGTGCGGTACTATATACGTACGGTAGTTCAATGACAATATCGACACCACCTGCGAGAGCCATTTTTGTGCGTGTCCATTTATCGACCATGGCTGGTTCACCACGTTGCAAAAAATCCCCGCTCATGACAGCGATGACAATATCTGCTTGTGCTACTTTCTTCGCCTGTTCCAAATGATAGGCATGTCCATTGTGAAAAGGATTGTATTCAACAACTATTCCGACTGCTTGCAAGTGTAAGCCCCCTTTATCTATATCATTTGCTTCTCGTTCTAAGGAGCATTTTTGCTTATATAGAACGGTTTGGAGCAAATACACATTTAATAATATATAATTATAGGTGGGTTTTATTGTGGTGACAAGAAATTATCTTGACATCTATTTTTACACATTATATAATCAACAGTGTTGTCTCGAGGTGATTAAACGAATGAAATGGTCAATTCATCAATTATCTAAATACCGCCAAAACGGGATGCCAATCGATGCCTATGTCCAGTTGGACGAGGTGATGGAGCGAAACCAGGATATTCGAGCAATTTCGCCCGTTCATGTAAAAGGGCTATGTACTTTCGGTGCATCGCAAATGACATGTCAGCTAACAGTGACAGCGACGTTAACACTTCCATGTGCACGCACGTGGGAAGATGTTGAGTTTCCTATCGAAGTTGAGACAGTTGAAATTTTCAGCTGGGTTGACGAAGAAAAACGTGGGGAAGATGGCGGAGATATTCACTACATAGTTGGTGAAGTAATCGACATGAAGCCGGTTCTCGAGGAGTTAGTGCTTCTCGAAGTACCTATGCAAGTGTTCAAGGATAATACCGAAGGGCAAGTGCATGGTGGTAAAAACTGGACTTACGCAACAGATGAAGACGTTCAGCTACACAAAAAAGCTGACGAACAAAAAGTGGATCCAAGACTGGCTGATTTAGCTAAGTATTTTGATCAAACAGACGAATAGACGATCTGTAAGGAGGTGCCATCAATGGCTGTACCATTTAGAAGAACTTCTAAAACTGCAAAAAGAAAGCGTCGTACGCATTTCAAACTATCTGTACCTGGTATGGTAGCTTGCCCAAACTGTGGTGAAGCAAAATTATCACACCGTGTTTGCAAAGCTTGCGGACAATACAAAGGTAAAGAAGTAGTAAGCAAATAATTCAGTGTTTGCTCACGTCAAAGGCTAGTAAAGAGACCATGGCTCTTTACTAGCCTTTTTGTTGACTAGAAAAGACGGAATCTTTCGGCAATAACAGAAAGATATATAGTACTATAATAATTGTATGATACAATTTATCCATCGGGACAAAGGGGGAAATAGTATGGCTTATATAATTGATAACAAAGATGGTATTATGACGTTTACGATTGATCGGGAAGAAAAAAGGAATGCGGTTAATGATGAGGTTATGGACGGGCTTCAAGAAGTTATTACATATATTCGACATCATGATGATGTCCGTTTTTTAGTCGTGACGGGCGCTGGAGATAAGTCATTTTGCTCAGGGGGCGATTTATCTGAATTTCATTCGCTTGAAACGGAGGATGAGGCGTTCGGGATGTTGAGTAAGATGGGCAAAATATTATACGACCTTGCGACTTTGCCTGTGCCGACGATTGCGTTAATTAATGGAACAGCGGTTGGTGGAGGCTGTGAGATTGCAACAGCTTGCGATTTTCGTCTAGTGGCAAGTCATGCGAAATGTGGTTTTATACAGGGGACATTAGCAATTACGAGTGGCTGGGGAGGCGGTACATACTTATTCGAACGTGGGTTACGCCATGATCGTGCAATGAAGATGCTAATCGATGCGAAGCCTTATCCAGCAGAATTGCTATATGAAATTGGCTGGGCAATGCGTGTTTTCGAAGGTTCAAAAGAAGAGGCGTTGAATGATTTTATCGAACACATGCGTAAAATTCATCCTTCTGTTCATAAGGCTTATAAAGAAATTGAGCTTCGAAAGTGGCGTGAGCGTAATATGTATGAACGTGTTATGGAGGAAGTTCGTACGTGTGCGAAATTGTGGGAAAGTGAAGCTCACCACGAGGCAGTTGCTAATTTCCTAGCAAAGAAAAACAATAAATAATGTATAACGGCAGTGATTATAACAAAACATAATCACTGTCTTTTTTATTTCGATGATTCTATTTTGCTCGCCCATGCATATAGTAGTAAAAAATGCGAGGGTGATAGATTATGGAATTGAAAAAAAGAAAAGATCAATGGACAAAGGAAGATGATGAAAGATTAGCAGAAATTGTGTTGCATAATGTGCAAAATGGCAAAACACAGCTAGAGGCTTTTGAAATGGCTGCTAATGAACTAGGTCGTACAAAACAGGCATGTGGTTTCCGTTGGAATAAAACATTACGTAGTCAATATAGTCAGTCACTACTAGCTGTACGAAATCAGCCGCAACAATCTATGCGAAGTCATTTGAAATTGGCATTAACAAGTTTCGATGAATTAACAGAGGCCTATCAAAGTCTCGAAATAAGACACCGTGAATTACAAAGTGAGCATGAAAAACTAGTGAAATGGTTACAGCAAGGATATTCTTTAATGAAAGATTAAAGTAAGGAAGCAAATGAAGGTTACAAGTGCGGTAGAGTAAGTTACTTAGAAAGAATATAAGTTAGATTAAAACATAATGCTGCGCTAAGTGAATTTATAGGCAGTGATTTATCTGTACCGAATGCGAAGCGCCAGGTGCGAAACAAACCTTGAAATGTAACGAAAGTAAAGAAGTTAGGTGTGAGAGTAACTGCCTGTAAAAGTCAGATTGTTAAGACTAATGATCAGTGGAAAAACCCGCTGATTAAAGTTTCACTTTATATATTGTCGTAAACACTTAGCCAATCTTGTATAATAAAAGAACCTGCATAGGAGGTGCCTTAGGAATCATTCTAAGGCACCTCCTTCTGTAGAGTGGGCGAAATGGACTGTGTAATGATGGACGGTAGCGGCTGTCCAAACATTCGCTTAAATAGAGGAACTCAGTCTAAAAACGCCACGTCCTGTGGCAACGACGGAGTGACCAACAACTTGTTGGGCCGAAGACTCGGCGGATGTCACGGAATCGGAATGGAGTTCTTCGGGGATGTTAGTGTCGAATCCGTGCGATAACGGCTGACTGACCTGCATCGGTAAAAACGCCACGTCCTGTAGCTTACCGAAATGACTAACATCGTGTCGGCTCTCGAGTAGGCCTAGCGAAAAGTCGATTCCGGACGCAATTATGCCGAGAGGGGCGTTCTCTTATGTTTGATCGTCCGTTGTAAATGTGGGAGGTGTGATGTATTGTGGGTGTAACGATTATTGGTGCCGGGGCTGTAGGTCAGTTAACGGCAAGTTTTATAGCTGAGTCTGGTATATCTGTAACGTTGGTTGCGAGGAGGCAGGAACAGGTAGATGAACTTCATGAAAAGTATTTAACGCGCATGAATGTTGATGGAACGAAAACTGTACAAAAAGTTACTTCAACTACGAAATTAGCGGAACTACCACGACAAGATTTAATTGTAATTGCTGTTAAATACGGTCAATTACAAGAGCTTTACAAACAATTATCTGCATTACCGAGTACGGTACCGTTGTTGTTTATGCAAAATGGTTTGGCGCACTATGACGAGGCATTACGTTTGCCACAAAAGAATATTGCTTTTTGTTCTGTATCTTTCGGTGCTCAATTGATCAATCAGACAACTGTGCAACATAGAGGTGTAGGTACTTGTAAAATTGCGATAGAGCGAGGAGGTAGTGATGCTTTTACCGATTTGTTACAACTGAAAAATTCCTTATATCCAGTTAAACTAGTTGCTAATGCGGAACAAATGTTATTTGAGAAAGCTGTATTCAACTGCTTAATTAATCCATTGACGGCTATACTGCAACTGAAGAATGGAGAGTTAGTTACGAATAAGCAAGCGTTTCTATTAATGCAAACTCTTTACCGAGAATTTACGGAAGCTTTTGAAGGCATAGAACAAACTATACCTTTTTTCAAGGTGATAGACTTATGTGAACAAACAGCAAGTAATACATCCTCTATGCTAGCGGATCGGGTGCAAGGGAGGAAAAGCGAAATTGACACGATTGTAGGAGTAATACTAGAAAAAGCTCTAGCGAATGGTCACGATTTGCCAACTTTACGTACTTTATATCACCAAGTACTTGCGATAGAGGAGAGCGGTGAAAGACGTTGAAAGATTTTTTACATATTATGATAAGTGTCATTATTATTTGTCCAATCCTCCTTTTTGTGATTGTCTATTTATTTGGTCGAAAGGTTAAAATTCGAGGCACTCATGCTTTTGGAGTAGCATCGGACGCGACAACATTGTGTTTGTATTTTTCAGTACCACTAGCAATTAGGGTGCTGTGGAATGTCGATGTTAGCGCACTTTTAGTTACATTGACGGTAGTGATGGCAATAATTTTTACATATATTGATTGGCGAACAAAAAAGGAAATTGAAGTAAAACCGCTACTTAGGAAAATTTGGCGCTTTCAATTTTTAGTCCTAAGTACGGCGTATATTATTATTTGTTTAGTAGGTGTTATTCGATCTGTTATAGAATATTTACAGGCAGTCTAAGCATTTTCTTTTCATGTTGAAGCCATAAGCGTTAAAATAATAGCATTATAAATTGTTTTTTTAGTAATAACTCTAGATGTGCAAAAATATGAAGTGAAATTCCAAAGTACTTAAGTGTTTGAGGTTTGTTGAAAATTGTTACTTAACTTTTTTCTGGGAGTTTATTTTATTTTGCTTATTAAAGAGTAAGAAGATGATTTAGGTAGAGGAGTTTGTGTTAAATGAAACTGGAGTCAATCCAAGTACCCATAAAAAATCGTTTGCTAGCAGATTATTGGTCACCGAATACTGCCATCCGTGAGTTTTTTGAATACGAATATAACGATAAATCTTTTGAGAAACGCGCACAATATCTTGATCAGCATGCGTATGATCAAAAAGAATTAACAGCCATCATACGTCAATTTATGGAGCCTCTTGGTATTTCGGAGAAAGCGAATGAACATTTGTTACAACTAGAGCAAGGAGCTATTACGGTTGTTGGTGGGCAACAAGCAGGTATCTTAACAGGCCCTCTTTACTCGGTGCATAAGGCGATTTCGGTTATTGCATTAGCGAAAGAGCAAAGTGTAAAGCTACAGCGACCGGTTGTTCCTGTTTTTTGGATAGCTGGAGAAGATCATGATTTAGAGGAAATTAACCATACGTATACAGTGCAGGGTGTAGATATTAAAAAACGTGCATACGGTGAACGCTCAAGACGTAAAACAATGGCTTCTGAAACAAGAATAAACAAAGAATCCATGACGCAATTAATAAATGCTATTGTGAAGGATATGGGTGAAACAGAATTCACTGAAATGCTTATTAAACAATTAGTAGATACACTAAATAAGAGTGACACGTTTACGGACTTCTTTGCGCAACTTATGAACCATTTGTTTAAAGATGAAGGTTTATTGATGATAGATGCAGCGGACTTTAAATTCCGTCAATATGAGAGTGGGAATTTTACCCGTATCATTCATAAAAATGAAGAAATTGCAAGAGTGGTAACGGAGAAGGAAGCGGAGCTTGAACGTGCAGGTTATGGCCAGCCTATTTTGGCAACAAACGAAGCGACCAATTTATTTTATGTAGAAGATGAAGAGCGTCATCTTTTAGAAAGAAAAAATCAGCATTTTGTCAATCTAGCTGCAAATATCAAACTATCTCGTGAAGAAGTTTTAAAAATTGCTGAAGAACATCCTGAGCAGTTAAGTAATAATGTTGTGACGCGTCCGTTAATGCAGGAAATGACATTGCCTGTGCTAGCATTTGTTGGTGGACCAGGGGAGCTTGCCTACTGGGCGACATTGAAGGATGCATTTTCGGTATTAGGCTTACAAATGCCGATTTTTGCTCCGCGTCTTCATATTACACTTGTTACACGTCACGTAGAACAACTTTTACGTGAATATCGTTTAACTGTTGCTGAAGTTTGGGATGGCAAAGTGTTGCAGCTTAAAGAGCAGTATGTTGCTGACGTACAGGACACTGAAGCGAAGCGCCAAATTCAAACGATGCAACGAGACCTTTTAGAAAAATATGATGCACTTCAACTTTATTTAGAAGAACAACAGCTATTATTAGATAAAATACTTGAGAAAAATAAAGAGAATCACCTAAAGCAATTTGAGTATTTACAGCAAAAGGTTGAACAAACTGTTCTTAACAAACACGAAACGACGATCCGAAAATTTATGACGTTACAAAATGAGCTGTATCCAAATGAGGGGTTCCAGGAAAGAACTTATAGTCCATATCAATATTTTAATGAGTTTGGACCTATGTTAATTACTGAAATGCTGAAACAAAATTATAGAGTTGGTAATCACCACTATATAATTTATTTATAATCCAATATTTGTATCTATATACCTAATTAATAATTTGATACAATGTGAATTTGATGGGTAATGTCGATATAAATAGTAAATAGAGAGCTATCCTACTAAGGATAGCTCTTTTTTTGAGTCATTTAGCACAGTTCCAATAATTTGTTAAAGGTCTAATCGTACATTAATTGTTAAAATGTCAAGTTTTTTTTAAAAAAAGTGGAGGAAAGTGGGGGGATGTGGTACATTATTTAATAAAGTGGGGTGAATAGCATGTTCATGGGAGAATATCAACACTCTGTTGATGCAAAAGGACGATTAATCGTGCCCGCAAAATTTCGTGAAGCCTTAGGTGAAACGTTTGTTGTAACACGCGGACTTGATAATTGTTTATTTGGCTATCCTATGGATGAATGGCGAAAACTCGAAGAAAAATTAAAGGGCTTACCGATGACCAAAAAAGATACACGTGCATTTGCAAGGTTTTTCTTTTCTGGAGCAACGGAAGTAGAAATAGACAAGCAGGGACGCATTAACATTCCTTCAACTCTGATGCAGCATGCACATCTTGTGAAAGAATGTGTCGTGTTAGGAGTTTCGAATCGGATTGAAGTATGGGCGAAAGATGCTTGGGAGACTTACTTTAGTGAGTCGGAGCAATCCTTTAATGAAATTGCAGAAAATATGATTGGCTTTGATTTTTAACTTTTTTAGACACTTAAGTGTCAGCTAGATGAAGTTAAGGCCTGAAGGGAGCGAGTGGTATGTTCGATCATACAACCGTGTTATTAAGAGAAACAGTTGATGGGTTGAACATCGATCCTGATGGTGTGTATGTGGACTGTACGTTAGGTGGGGCAGGACACAGTGAGTATTTAGTACAACAATTATCTGAAAAAGGTCGATTAATTTGCTTTGATCAAGATATGACAGCTATTAACAATGCAAAAATTCGATTGGCGCCATATATTGAACGTGTGACATTTGTTCATTCGAATTTCCGCTATTTAAAAGAAGAGCTATTGGCGATTGGTGTTGAGCAAGTTGATGGTGTTTTATATGATTTAGGCGTATCTTCGCCACAGCTTGATACACCAGAACGAGGCTTTAGTTATCACCATGATGCACCTTTAGATATGCGCATGGATCAAACGGCATCCCTTACAGCATTTCATGTCGTAAATGAATGGGCATATGAAGATTTAGTACGTATATTTTTCCGTTATGGGGAAGAGAAATTTTCAAAACAAGTTGCTCGTAAAATCGAAGAGGCACGTAAGGTAGCACCGATTGAAACAACTGCCCAACTTGTAGAACTTATTAAAGAGGGTATTCCAGCAGCGGCTCGCCGTAAAGGTGGACATCCAGCGAAGCGCATATTCCAGGCAATACGAATTGCTGTTAACGATGAGCTAGGCGCAGCAGAGGATTCATTAGTCGATGCGATTGATATGATAAACGTAGGTGGACGCATTAGTGTCATTACGTTCCATTCATTGGAGGACCGCCTATGCAAGACTATTTTTAAGGAAGCGTCATCATTACCGGAATTACCACCGAATTTACCAGTAATTCCTGATGACATGAAGCCAACTTTAAAGCTTATCACGAGAAAGCCGATCGTTCCTTCTGATGAGGAACTAGCTGTAAACAATCGCGCTCGCTCAGCAAAGCTTAGAGTGGTAGAGAAAATTAACGACAAAGGGAGTGAGTAAATGGCAGCAGTTCGTGTAAGGCAGCACCAGCAACAGCAAGTGCAACAACCAATAACACCCCCTAGCCCACAACCCACTATCAAACGTCGTAAAAAATCGAACCAGAAGTTTGAAAAAACAATGCTAATTGCTTTAGTTAGCATTATCGCTGTAATGTCAGTACTAGTGTTAAATAAGCAAGCAGCCATTCAGACAACCAGCATGGACATTCAAAAAATCGAAACTGAAGCAGAAGAGATTACTAAACAGAATGTTGACTTGACAGTTCGTGTAAGTGAACTGTCTACATACGATAACATATTGAACAAAGCTAAAGAACTCGGTTTAACTCAAAATGAGAAAAATGTAAAGGTAGTGCCGGGAGAATGAAAAAAAAGAGATTTCGATTCCAATGGGGAGCCTTTCTATTATTTATTTTTTATGGAGGGCTCTTTTTTCTATTGTTCACGAGAATGGTGACGTTACAAGCGACAGGTGAAGTGGAAGGTCAAGAGCTTGCGGCAAAGGCAGCTGCAAAATATAGCAAAGAAAGTGTAATAACAGCAAATCGGGGGAAAATTTTTGATGCAAATGGACAAGTTATTGCGGAGGATACACTTAGTTATCGACTAATCGCAATTGTCAATAAAGAGGCCACGACGAATTCAAAAAAACCTCGACATGTAGTAGATCCAGAAAAAACAGCAAAAATATTAGCGGAATATATCCCTATGGACGAAAAAAAAATCTATCAACAGCTTACTAGAGTAAAAGATGATGGCGAAAAGCCTTATCAAGTTGAATTTGGCGGTGCGGGACGTGGATTAAGTCATGAAATGATGAGTAAAATCAAAGAAGAGAATTTACCAGGGATTTTATTTGTAAACGATTTAAAACGTTATTATCCAAATGGTATCTTTGCCTCACACTTAATTGGTTTCGCACTAAAAGAGGAAAATAAGGATGGTACGCTTACAACAAAAGGGAAAATGGGTCTTGAGCTTACTTACAATAAAGAACTAACTGGAAAAGACGGTAAGGTAGAATATGAGACAGATGCTTTCAGTTATTTATTACCGAATAGTGAAAAAATGGTGACACCTGCCAAAAATGGTGACGACATTTATTTAACGCTTGATAAAACAATTCAAAGCATTTTAGAGGAAAAGATGACAGAGGTTGCAAAGGAATACAACCCTGAATCGATGACAGCTATTATTGCGGATCCAAAAACCGGCAAAATCTTAGCGATGTCACAGCGGCCAACGTTTAATCCTGATACACGTGAAGGCGATAATATGAAGTGGCTGAACGAGGCTATTGAAGAGACTATAGAACCAGGTTCGACGATGAAAACATTCACGCTCGCTTCTGCGATTGATACAGGGGTTTGGGATCCAAATAAATGGTATCCGTCAGGTCAATACAGAGTCCATGATCGTGTAATTAAAGATTATAATAGAGTTGGTTGGGGGTATATTACTTATTTACAAGGTTTCCAACGTTCATCCAATACTGCGATGGCACACTTATTAAAGCTTATTGGTGAGGATGTATTTTTTGACTATTTAGATCGATTTGGTTTTGGTAAAAAAACAGGTATTGATTTACCGAATGAAGCATCAGGAAAACTTTTATCGAATTATCCAGTGGAACGAGTGACAACAACATTCGGTCAAGGTTCTACGGTAACGCCGATTCAATTAATTCAAGCATTGACAGCGATTGCGAATGACGGGAAAATGATGCAACCGTATGTGATCGATCGTATTGTTGACCCTTCAACAGGAAAAACGATTAAAAAGCATGAGCCGATTGTAAAGGGAAAACCAGTTTCAGCAGACACAGCGAAACAAGTAAAAGAAACCCTTGCATCTACGTTAACAGCTAAGGATGGTTCGGCGAGTGACTTTATTCTTGATGAATATGAAGTTGCAGGGAAAACAGGTACTGCCCAAATTCCTTTAGGAAATGGTAGGTATTCATGGGGATCAAATGAATTTCTATACTCTTTCTTAGGGATGGCTCCAGTAGATGACCCTCAGCTCATTATGTATGTCTCCATAAAAAGGCCAAAGTTAAATGGTGAAGCTGGTTCTATACCAGTTTCTAAAGTATTTAACCCTGTTATGTTAAATAGTTTAAAGTATTTAAATATTAACCCGGAAGATGTAAAGCAAGTTGACGATACAAAAATACAAGATTACACAGGTCAAAGTGCTGAAGCTATACAAGTAGAGCTTCAGAATGATGGTCTACAGCCAATTATTGTTGGTGGTGGCGGTAAAGTTATTGACCAATATCCTAAAGGTCCACAAAAACTTGTGAAAGGTAATTTTGTGTTTTTAAAGACAGCAGGCGATGTAGTACTTCCAGACTTCACTAACTGGTCGTTGCGTAATGTACTTGCATTTAAGGCATTGGCAGAGTTAGAACTTGAAGTCGTTGGGGAGGGCTTTGTAGCTAGTCAGAGCGTCTCGGCAGGTACTGTAGTCTCAGATCGTTCACCGATTGTCGTGAAGCTGAAAACGCCAGCTGAAAGCTTTATCAAAGATGTAGAAGCCCCAACTGAGGGTGAAACTGAATAAAGACTGAATAGAAGCCCACTTTATTTCATACGTTGTAAAAAACAAGGTGTGATGTCGAATGAAGTGGATTTCTATCCATTCCAAAAAGCGTTTGCGTGTTTTATATGTATTGTTTATGTTTGTGGCCGCTGCGATTATTATTAGGCTGTTCTTCTTGCAAGTATTAGATCAAAAAGAACTGACAAAGAAAGCCGAAGAGAATTGGGACCGAGAAATTCCTTTTGCCAATGAGCGAGGGCATATTACTGACCGTAAGGGGAAAAATATTGTCACAAATAAGCTTGCACCAACTTTATATTTCATGCCTTCTCAAAGTAAGGATATTGAAGGTGCAGCGGCCAAAATTGCACAAGTTTTAGGTGTAGATGAACAAAAGCTTTTGGAAAAAATGAAGAAGAAAGTGTACTTAGTAAAGCTGGCACCAGAAGGAAAAAATATTCCTTATGAAAAAGCAGTGGAGTTACAAGGTATGCAGATTGAGGGATTATATAGTGGTGTCGATTATTCAAGGGATTATCCATATGGTACCCTACTATCTCGTTTTTTAGGTTTCACAGGCTATGATGCACAAGGTTTAGCGGGAATTGAATATGAATACGATAAGCTTTTACAGGCTAATTCTTCGGCTATACGAATCTTTACAGACGCGAAAGGGAATAATTTACCGAATGTAAAGAGTGCCTGGAAGGCTGGTGAAGATGGCGCGACGATCGAGCTAACGATAGATGTAGATGTACAACAGGTCGTTGAACGTGAATTATCACAGGCGATGAAGCGTTATGATGCTGACCAAGCAATGGCCATTGCCATGAATCCAAACAATGGAGAAATTTTAGCATTAGCCTCATACCCTACTTTCAATCCAGCAGAATATCAAACGGTAGAGCAAACAATCTACAATAGAAATTTACCGGTTTGGATGACATATGAGCCCGGGTCAACGTTCAAAATTATAACCCTTAGTGCTGCTTTAGAAGAAAACGTAGTGGATTTAGAGAAGGATACTTTTTATGATCCAGGCTATTCAATGGTTGCAGGAGCAAGATTGCGTTGTTGGAAGCGTGAAGGTCATGGATCTGAAACCTTCCTTGAAGTGGTAGAAAATTCTTGTAACCCTGGCTTTATTGAATTAGGTCAGCGAATAGGTAATGAAAAACTACTACAGTATGTTAAAGATTTTGGTTTTGGTACAAAAACAGGTTCTAACATTGCTGGTGAGGCTTCAGGGATTTTATTTTCCAAGGAAGCTTTTGGACCTGTTGAGCAGGCCACAACTTCATTTGGCCAAGGGGTTGCCGTTACACCAATTCAACAAGTGCAAGCAGTAGGCGCAGCAATAAATGGGGGCAAGCTGTATACCCCATATGTTGTGAAGAAGGTTTTTAACCCCAATACCGGGGACGTTATAAAAGAGACTAAACCAGAAGTTAAAAAACAAGTTATTCGTGAGGAGACGTCTGCAAAGGTTCGAGGTGCATTAGAATCTGTTGTCGCAAAGGGCTCAGGACGTCAAGCTTACCGAGATGGATTACGAATCGGTGGTAAAACAGGTACGGCACAAAAAGTAGAGAATGGCCGTTATAAAGACGGTGAATATATCGTATCGTTTATTGGCTTCGCACCTGCGGATAATCCGCAAATTGTCGTTTATGTAGCAGTAGATAACCCGAAAAAGGGAACACAGTTTGGCGGTGTGATAGCAGCTCCAATCGTTGGTCAAATTATTGAAGATATTGCACCTTTTGTTGGCATTGAAAAATCGAAGGAACAGCTTGAAAAGGATTATCGATGGGGTGACCCAATCACTGTGAAGGTACCAAGTTTTATTGGTCAAACGAAGGACGATATTGCCAAGCAACATTATCCATTCCGCATTGTATGGCATGGGGAAGGGACCAAAATTGGCAATCAACTGCCTGAAGTGGATAGTGTTATCAAACAAGATGGCACCATTCATCTTTATTTAGAAAACTAATTAACTTTACCTTTAAAAAATGGGAAAGAACCACTATTATTATGAAGGGTAGTAATAAATACATGAAAGTTTGTGCTTTTTTCTTCAAGAAGAAAGTGAAACAAGATTTAAAGGAGATTTTTCAATGAAACTCGCAACAACGCTTACCATTTTAGCTCTTGCTTTTATAGTAACAGTTATCCTGGCACCAATTAGTATTCCACTTCTTCGCCGATTAAAGTTCGGTCAAAGTATTCGTGAGGAGGGGCCAAAATCCCATATGAAGAAAGCTGGTACTCCAACAATGGGGGGCATTATTTACTTAATTGCCATTATCCTCACTACTGTTGGAGTAGGAAGCTATTTAGATTTATTTACAACATATACCGTCGTACTGCTACTAGTATTAGTAGGGTTTGGGTTAATCGGCTTGTTAGATGATAGCTTAAAGGTTGTTTTTAAACGTAATTTAGGATTAACATCTCTTCAAAAGCTTATTGGTCAAATTGCCATTGCAGTCTTGGCTTATTTCTTACTACATGGATCGTTTGATACATCAATTGCAATACCATTTACAGATTGGACGATTGATCTTGGTATTTTCTATGTAGCCTTTTTAATTTTCTGGTTAGTAGGCTTCTCAAATGCTGTGAATTTAACAGATGGTTTAGATGGGCTTGTAGCAGGTACTGCATCCATTGCCTTTGCAGCATTTGGTGTTATTGCTCTATTCCAAGAACAAGCTGATATCGCCTTATTTACATTCGCAGTAACAGGTGCATTATTAGGGTTTTTACTTTTTAATGCGAATCCTGCAAAAGTATTTATGGGAGATACAGGTTCTCTAGCATTAGGTGGAGCTTTAGCTATGATCTCTGTATTAGTAAAAGCAGAACTCTTACTGTTATTAATTGGATTGGTGTTTGTTATTGAAACATTATCCGTTATTTTACAGGTAGGCAGCTTTAAACTTCGTAAAAAACGTATTTTTAAAATGAGTCCTATTCATCATCATTTTGAATTATCAGGTTGGTCAGAATGGAAGGTAGTACTTGTCTTTTGGTCAACGGCTTTAGCAGTAGCATTGATTGGAGTTTTATCGGAGGCGTTCTTATGAGAAATTTTACAGATTTACAACATAAAAAAGTCCTTGTTTTAGGTCTAGCTAAAAGTGGTGTGGCTGCAGCTGAGATTTTACATGAGCTTGGCGCCTTTGTGACGGTTAATGATTCCAAACCATTTGACGAAAGTCCAGATGCGCAAGGTCTATTGCAAAAGGGGATTACAGTTATTTGTGGGCGTCATCCAGAAGATTTACTAGATGAAGGCTTTGAAATAGTTGTGAAAAATCCAGGGATTCCTTATAGCAATAAAATAGTAGCAGATGCAATAAGCCGTGAAATACCTGTTTGGACAGAAATTGAGCTTGCTTATTTAATTAGTGAAGCGCCATTTGTCGGTATTACAGGATCAAACGGTAAAACAACTACGACAACGTTAATTTTCGACATGCTGAATAACGGAAGTTTAAAACCGTTAATTGCAGGGAATATAGGAACAGTTGCATGTGGTGTTGCAAGAGAAGCACAAAAGGATAATGTAATTGTTACAGAGTTATCATCCTTCCAATTAATGGGGATTAAAACGTTTAAGCCGAAGATTGCTATATTAACAAATCTTTATGATGCACATCTTGATTATCACGGGACATTTGATGACTATGCTGATGCAAAATTTGGTGTTACACGTAATCAAGATGAAAGCGATTATTTTATTTATAATGCTGATCAGCCTGTTGTTGTTGGCTATGCAACAAAATCAAAAGCTCAAAAAGTACCATTTAGTTCTAAGGGTCGCACGGATGAAGGAATTAGTGCGGATGACACAACAATATATTGGCAAGGTGAGCCGTATTTAGATCGAGCGAATATCGCTTTGCCTGGTAAGCATAACTTAGAAAACATTTTAGCAGCTGTCGCAGCTTGTATTTTAATTGGCTGTGACAAAGCTAAAATGGAAGAAGTGCTAGCGAAGTTTGGTGGCGTTCGTCACCGTACTCAATTTGTGCGTGAATGGAACGGGCGCAAAATTTACAACGACTCCAAAGCAACAAATTGCTTAGCTACAAAAAGTGCTTTAGATGCATTCCAAGCACCTGTTATTTTACTTGCAGGTGGATTAGATCGAGGACATTCGTTTGAAGAATTACGTCCATGTATGAGCCATGTAAAAGGTGTTGTTGCCTTTGGAGAAACAGGACTACGTTTTGTAGAATTTGCAAAATCATGTGGTGTACAGCAAACTGTCATTGCCCAAAATATTGAGGATGCAGTACACTATGCTGCGCCGATGTCAGCAGAAGGCGATGTTATTTTACTATCTCCGGCTTGCGCAAGCTGGGATCAATATGACAGCTTTGAAATAAGAGGCGATGTTTTTATTGATGCTGTAATGAAGCTGTAACGAGCCTGTAACTATTTTAGAATATACTTGACTTGGAAGGATGGCATTACTGAGAGGAAAAGAAAGCTATTTATTGCTCGTCACAACATTGATGCTTTCAATAATCGGCATTATTTTCGTCTATTCTGCAGGTACCTATTGGAGTGCCGTTCATTATAGTGGAAAAATGCCGTTTTATATGAAGCAAAGTCTATACTTTGCCGTAGCTATTGTAGTGTTTTTAATCACTGTTCGATTAAATATTTTGAAAGAGCAGTCCTTTTGGAAAATGGCCTATATATTTTCGTTAGTTTTACTAGTCCTTGTACTTATACCGGGAATTGGACTTGTACGAAATGGCTCTCAAAGCTGGATTGGCGTAGGTCCCCTAACAATTCAGCCAGCTGAATTGGCTAAAATTACCGTCATTGTATACATGAGCCATATTTTAGCGCAGCATAAAACGGGTACGTCGATTGTTAATTGGCGGCATGGATTGATCTTATTATTGCCCGTTGTACTTATTATGCTACAGCCCGATTTTGGTTCAGTTTTTATTCTCGTTGTTTCTGTGTTTTTATTGTTTTTTGTGGCAGGGTATCCTTTAAAGCTTTATGCAATGTTTATGATTGCTGGAATTGCTGGATTAGTAGGCTTGATTGTCACAGCGCCATACCGACTAAAGCGAATTGAGGCATTTATTGATCCGTGGTTAGATCCTTTAGGAAGTGGATTTCAGGCTGTGCAGTCGTTAATGGCTATAGGTCCGGCTGGGATTTTTGGGCATGGCTTTGGACAAAGTAGGCAAAAATTTTTATATTTACCCGAACCACAAAATGACTTTATTTACGCAATAATCCTTGAAGAGGTCGGATTGTTTGGTGGACTTGTTATTTTAGCACTGTTCGTACTGACGATTTATGCAGGCTATAAATTTGCAGTGCAGGCTAAAACAAGAACATCTTATTACGCGATCATCGGACTTGTAACAATGTTAGCCGTACAAGCATTTCTAAATATAGCAGTAGTGATTGGTTTAGTGCCTGTAACAGGTGTCACATTACCTTTTATCAGCTATGGAGGAACATCTTTAGTAACAATGTGGCTAATAATAGGTATTATTTATCAATTAGCGAAATAAATATAAAGGAGGAGTACTTTTTGGAGAAAGTAATTGACATAGAAGATCGCATACCTACGCTAAAAAAGCGACGAAAAAAGCGTACAAATCGGAAATTTATAGTGCTAATATTACTTTTCTTTATCGTGTTAGCAGTACTCCTTTATTTTCAATCTCCTTACAGTAAAATTAACAAAATTACAGTCAATGGCGCTCGATTAGTAGAAGAACAATATTATTTGAAGTCAAGTACTCTTGCAACTGGGAAGTCAATGTGGGGATTTAAAGAAGAAGAGGTAGAGAAATTATTACTAAAGGATAAATGGGTGAAAGAAGCACATGTTAAACGTAATTGGCCTCAAGGCGTGGCAATAGAAATTAAAGAATGGAAAAAGGTTGCGTACTTAGCTGGTGACGGTACTTATTATCCATTACTTGAAAATGGCAAGCGCTTTGATCAAGCTGGAGATGAAATCCCGATTGATGCACCTGTATTTATCGGCATATCTGGCGAAAAGACAATTAAGAAACTTGTAAAGCAGTTAGCACAATTAAATCCAGAAGTATTAACTCTCATTTCTCAAGTCAATACTAATAGCAATAACTCAAACCCTAATGCAGTCAAGCTCTATATGAACGATGGCTATGAAGTTCGAGCTGTTATTCAAACATTAGCAGAAAAGCTAAATCATTACCCTTCACTTGTGGCACAAATTTCAAATTTGGAGAAGGGAGTTATCGATTTAGAGGTAGGCTCGTATTATCGTCCTTTCAATAATGAGTACAACCAAGCAGCTATTGATATAGATACCGATGCGGCCGACCAGGAAGTGGAAAAAGATGAACAAGAAAAAGAATAGCAAAGAAAATTTCTTTTCAAGAAAACAATTTCAGTTGCTTATTGTTTGTGTAACTATGGGGTTTATCATTGGCTATTCCTACAACCAGGCAAAAGATAATCGAGATGCAGGTTCGACCAATCCAAAGCTTTTGGAGCAAGAGGATTCATATCGTGAGGAGTTAATTGCACAGCAAGAGCGCAATAAAGAATTATCAGAAGAAGCGAATGCTTTGCAGGAAAAAATTCGTAAGTATGAAAAATCATTCGTCGCTGGCAAAAAGGATTATAAAAAACTTGTTGAAGAAGCAGAGGATTTACGTTTGTTGTTAGGCGATTTAAATTCAGAAGGAAAAGGGATACGTATAACTCTTCAAGATGGTGATTACGATCCAAAATCTGCTAATCCTAATGATTATATCGTGCATGAAAGCCATATTTTTAAATTGCTCAATGAGCTTAAAATTTCTGGCGCTCAAGCAATTGCTATTAATGGTCAACGTGTTTTGGCGAATTCTTATATACGCTGTAATGG
Source organism: Lysinibacillus zambalensis (assembly GCF_040183165.1). Taxonomy (NCBI): domain Bacteria; kingdom Bacillati; phylum Bacillota; class Bacilli; order Caryophanales; family Bacillaceae; genus Lysinibacillus; species Lysinibacillus zambalensis. The sequence goes on along the minus strand of NZ_JBEGDG010000003.1, from coordinate 79,112 downwards.
ACCAGTCATTACGATTGATGGCAAGCAACATCCAGCTCCATTCGTCATCGAGGCTGTAGGAGATTCAGCAACATTCAAAGCTTCCTTAAACTTAAAAGGTGGCGTTGTGGATCAATTATTAAATGACAATATTGTTGTATCATTTGAAGAAGAGCAAAAGCTAACGATGCCAAAAGCAAAAGTAGAAAGTTAAACGATTTTTCTAATTTAAGATCTAAGGCGTAAATCTGTAAGGGGTTACGATACGTCTAGGAGGGGCTATTTTGAAAAAAAATATGTATACCCGAATAACGATCGTGCTATTTATTATCGGTTTGATGATAGCGGTACAATACAATACCATAAAGCAACCAGCTGAGCGAGATACACGAGATATTTGGGCCATAAGAGAGGAATTAGCAGAAGAAAAGCAAAGGCATTCCACATTATTAGCAGAAATTCGTTCACTTAATGAAGTAGTGGGTCGCTATGAGCAATCTGAGAAAGCAAATTTACAGTCGGCATTATATCAAACGCTGAATCGTTTAAAGCAACAGGCCGGGTTAACGGAAGTGACAGGGCCCGGAGTTGCACTTCGTGTAGAACCAGCGCCCGAATTAGTAGAAATGGGGTATGAAATCAAAGAAATTTCGCCTGATTTACTAACCCAATTACTAAATGCTCTGTTTAAAAACAATGCAGCGAGTGTCTCGATAGATGGAAATCGAGTTGTCCAGACAACAGCCATTCGAGACATAAATGGAAAGACGACAGTGAACAGTGTACCACTGTCAGCACCACCCTTTGAAATTTTTGTTGGGACAAGCTCATTTAAGGAAGCACAAAAAATGTACAATTCATTACAGGCTTCCACATTTATTGATTCCTTTTATATGGACAACTTTAACTTAATAATAGAGGAACCAACAGAGCATTTAATAATCCCAGCATTTGATCAGCCATTGACAAATGATTATTTAACAGAGGTGAAAAAAGGAGAATAATATATGTGGCTACCATTTCTAGGTTTGATATTTGGACTTGCCCTTGGCTTGTTAACAAATATGCAAATACCCTCTATTTATGAAAATTATCTGTCAATAGCTGTTTTAGCAGCCTTAGATACATTATTTGGCGGTATTCGTGCTCAATTACAGCAAGTATATGACGATAAAGTATTTGTATCTGGATTCTTTTTTAATATAATTCTGGCAGCGGGATTAGCCTTTTTAGGTGTGTATTTAGGAATAGATTTGTATTTAGCGGCCATTTTCGCTTTCGGAGTACGTTTGTTCCAGAATATAGCAATAATTAGGCGTATTTTACTAACTAAGATAGATGAGAAACGTCACAAAAGGAACAAAAATTCCATAGAATGAGAGAAAAGTTGAGCTAAATGCTCGATTTGCTTAGACATTATGCCGAATTTACAATAGAATGAGAATAAGAGCATTTTTTCGAGGAGGTGCAGCGAATTGAATCAGCAAGATTTATATATTTCTCTTGATATAGGATCTTCCTCTATCAAGGTATTAATAGGTGAAATGAGCGACGGTCAGTTACATGTAATTGGGGTCGGAAATGTAAAATCGAATGGAGTTCGAAAAGGTGCGATTGTTGATATTGATGCAACAGTTCAATCAATTCGAAAAGCAATAGATCAAGCTGAACGAATGACAGGATATCAAATTAATGAAGTCGTTTTAGGTGTTCCAGCTAACCAGACGATGTTACAGCTGGTTAAAGGTGTAGTCGCTGTAAATAGTGAAAATAGAGAAATTACAGATGATGATTTAGATAGAGTAGTAGAATCTGCACAAGTCATGTCAATACCTCCTGAACGTGAATTAGTGAATATTATTCCAAGACAGTTTATTGTGGATAATTTAGATGAGATTAAAGATCCACGAGGCATGATTGGCATCCGTTTAGAAATGGATGCCACAATGATTACTACTTCAAAAACACTTTTACACAATGTTCTACGTTGTGTAGAACGTGCAGGTCTAAGCATTCGAGAAATATATTTGCAACCATTAGCAGCAGGTTTTTTTGCATTATCGGAGGATGAAAAAAACCAAGGAACCGCGTTTGTTGATCTAGGAGGCGGTTCAACTACTATCGCAGTATTTGAAGAGGGATTATTAACACATACAGGTGTCATTCCAATTGGTGGCGATCATATTACAAAAGATATTTCAATCGTCTTAAAAACACCAACAGAACAGGCAGAGCAAATTAAACATCAATTTGGACATGCCTATTATGATGATGCATCTGATGAAGAACTCTTCGAAGTACCGGTTGTAGGGACAGATTCAACAGATCAGTACAGCCAGCGCTATATTTCAGAAATAATTGGCGCTCGTTTGGAAGAATTATTTGAATTAGTCATTGACGAGTTAGCCCGTCTAGGTGTTAGAGATTTACCAGGTGGTGTTGTTTTGACTGGAGGCGTTGCAAAGCTTGACGGTATTGCTCAACTGGCACGTCAGATTCTGCAAACTCGTGTTAGAATATATACACCTGACTATATTGGCGTTAGAGAGCCTTCATTTACGACGGCAGTTGGACTTATTCGTTACGCCTATTTAGAAGATGATTTTTATGGAAAAAGTGCTAATACGCAACCTATTGAATATGCAGTTGTAGGATCTCCTGCAGCCACACCTAAAAAGCAAGAATATGCTACACCTTCAGAACCAAAAGGAAGCGTAATCGGAAGAGCAAAAAAATTATTTGATAAGTTTTTTGATTAACTTCTTTCAGCTGAAGTCTCCCACCTCTATAGGTGGTGAAATGAATGCGGATTTAAGCTACTTTTAGCAGATGTCCAAACACCTGCTGAAAGAAGTTAATGCCTCCGGCGGATGTCACGGAATCGGAAATGAGTTCTTAGGGGATGTTAGCCTAAGATCATCGCATCCATGCGATAACGGCTAACTGACCTGCATCGGTAAAAACGCCACGTCCTGTGGCATTACCGAAATGACCGACATCGTGTCGGCCCTCGTGCAGGCCTAAGCACAAAGCCGATCCCGGACGCAATTATACCGAGGCATAATTGATCTTGAATGCGTAATGAATGATACAGAGTCGAGTTACCGTGGGAGGAAAAAGAAATGTTAGAATTTGATACAAGTGTTGATCAACTTGCAGTAATAAAAGTCATTGGTGTTGGTGGCGGCGGTAACAACGCTGTCAATCGAATGATAGAACATGGTGTACAAGGTGTTGACTTTATCGCAGTAAACACAGATGCACAGGCCTTAAATTTATCGAAGGCAGAAATTAAGCTACAAATTGGTACAAAACTTACACGTGGATTAGGTGCAGGTGCTAATCCTGAAGTAGGGAAAAAAGCTGCAGAAGAGAGCCGTGAACAATTAGAGGAAGTTCTTCGTGGTGCAGATATGGTATTCGTTACAGCTGGAATGGGCGGAGGAACTGGTACTGGTGCCGCGCCAGTAATCGCACAAATTGCTCGCGATCTAGGAGCCCTTACAGTTGGTGTTGTAACTCGTCCATTTACGTTTGAAGGTCGCAAACGACAAACACAAGCTATCGGTGGTATCGGTGGCATGAAAGAGTCTGTTGATACTTTAATCGTTATTCCGAACGACAAGTTATTACAAATTGTCGATAAATCTACACCAATGCTAGAAGCATTCCGTGAAGCAGATAATGTTTTACGACAAGGTGTACAAGGTATTTCAGATTTAATTGCAACGCCAGGTCTTATTAACTTAGACTTTGCAGACGTAAAAACAATTATGTCTAACAAAGGTTCAGCGTTAATGGGTATTGGTATTGCTACAGGTGAAAACCGTGCTGCAGAAGCGGCTAAAAAAGCAATTTCAAGTCCATTACTTGAATCATCAATTGATGGCGCTAAAGGTGTCCTTATGAACATTACTGGTGGATCAAATCTTAGCCTATTTGAAGTACAAGAGGCTGCAGATATTGTAGCATCAGCATCAGATGAAGAAGTAAATATGATTTTCGGTTCTGTTATTAACGAAAATCTAAAAGATGAAATTATTGTGACAGTAATTGCAACTGGCTTCTCTGAGGAAGCTTTACAGCAACAGCGTAATGCTCCACGACCGACGTTAAATGCAAATAGACAAGCTACGCAACAACAGCAAGCTCCGATCCGTGAGCAACGTCAAGAAGTGCATGTGCAGCAAGAACTACCACGTCAAAACCAACAAAATTATGTACAGGATGACACGCTTGAAGTACCGGCATTTTTACGCAATCGTAAAAATCGCGGATAAGTCAGCATCCAAACTTTAAAAAGCTCGTATTTTACATTATGTGAAATACGAGCTTTTTTGTGTTGTTGAAAACTATTATGTTATGAATGTTGTTGCCTCTTTATCTGTTCCAGGCTACTCGTTTTCCTCAGTGGCGAGCATCGAGCCGTTTCCTTCATTGTGTTGTCACTGTCACTCCGTTAAGAGTACACTTTCACACAAAAACAAAGTGCCCAGTCGGAACGGAAATCAACCTCTCGTTTTGCAAAAAAACATATACTTCATTTAATATGACAGCATTATTTCATAGATATTTCCAGTGACTTAAAAATTAATTATGTTCAAATGTGTAAGGAAAGGATGTATTTTGTCAAAACATTTTTATGAAATGATGCGATTGTTTGACAATATTTGTGGGTGTAACATGCTAACTTTGTAAGTAGGAGGCGGCTGTTATGTATGGAGAATGGCTGGTGCTCATTAATACACTTTTTAATCTAGCGATACTTACGTTTACAGCGAGAGTAACAGGGGTTTTTGTAAAGAACACGAGATTATTAATGAGTTCTATATGTAGTAGTTTTGTAGCTGTAATAGGTGGTCAAATGCTGTTAATGACAATACTGAGCTTTATCTTACTAATCGGCATAGCTTTTCGCTTTAAGATTCGAAGCTTTCAGAAGCAAGGACCGATTGTTTTAACAGCAACAATCATTATTGGTGGATTATTAACAGCGTTACAACCGTATTTAAAAAATCTTTCTGCTGTCCATTTTATAATTATTTGCCTACTATTAGCAGTTGGTAACCTTGCTGCTTTTTATAAGCAATGGGGATTTGTAAAGCTTGAGCGGTTAAGTGGTCAGTTTGTGTTTGATACGAATTTAAAAATTTTTGATATCACGATACCACTTTCTGCATTTGTAGATACAGGGAATCAAGCAATTGAGCCACTATCAGGAAAACCTGTTCACTTTGTCTCTTATGCAGCATTACGCTCACATTTACCTGTAGCATTCTGCAAATCATTGATAGAATGGCAAGAAACTGATCCGTATAATGTATCCATGTTTTCAGAAGATTATCAGCGTTATATTCGATTTATTCATGTCAATACAGTGCAACAGCAGTCGGTTGTACTAGGTTTCCGCTTTGATGAGTGGCATATAAAAGGGGAGCACTCACAAGTGAAAACGAATGAATATATCGTATTAACAAAAAAGGCTAAAAATTTTCCGCACAGCACAGCAGCAATTTTACATTTTTCAGCGCTTTCAAATAACTCATAGAGGGGGAGAACTATTGCTTCTTAGGCTACTTGCTAGCTTGAAAAAATTTTGGAGTAAGTTTCGGAGTCGTGAAACGTACTATATAGGGGGAAATGATTCATTGCCAGTGCCATTAAGTCGAGAAGAAGAAGTTACAGTCATTGCATCCTTTATGAATGGTGATTTAAGAGCTAGAGATACACTAATTGAACGTAATTTGCGTCTTGTTGTTTATATTGCTAGACGTTTTGATAATACGGGAACACCGATTGAGGATTTAATAAGTATTGGCTCGATCGGTTTAATTAAGGCGATTGAAACGTTCAATACTGATAAAAATATTAAGCTTGCCACATACGCATCACGTTGTATTGAAAATGAAATTTTGATGCATTTACGTAAAACAAGTCGCATGAAGGGTGAAGTTTCATTAGATGAACCATTAAACTCAGATGCTGATGGAAATGAATTGTTATTGTCTGATATTTTAGGAACGGAAGAGCATATTATTTTAGACAATGTAGAGAAGAAAATTGAGCGTCAACATATGTTTCATGCGATTAATTTACTAGGCGCGCGTGAAAGATATATTATGGAATGTCGTTTCGGCCTTAATGGAAAAATTGAAATGACTCAAAAAGAAGTTGCTGATCATTTAGGTATTTCACAATCATATATTTCCCGATTAGAGAAGAAAATTATTCAAGATCTACGTGAAAATTTGAATCAACCAATTTCTTAGAGAGGGAAATTTACCCTACCTAAAATTGGTCGTAGCTTTTGTGCATATTCTCGTTTCTCTCGGACAAACTGATGTAACGGTTTAGTCAGAGAATAACATCCGGAGGAATCGAATATATGCGAACTAAAGTAGATCTTTGCGGCTTAGATACATCGACTTTGCCAATTTTAAAGCACGAGGAAATGAAGGAACTATTTATTCGTTTACAAGCTGGAGAAACTGAGATTAGGGAAGAGCTTGTAATGTGCAATTTAAGGTTAGTGCTCAGTATTGTCGGTAGATTTGCCTATAGGGGTGAACAGGCAGATGATTTATTTCAAGTAGGCTGTATTGGCCTCATGAAAGCCATTGATCATTTTGATTTGAAGCATAATGTACGATTTTCAACATATGCTGTGCCAATGATCATAGGTGAAATTCGTCGCCATCTGCGTGATCATCATGCATTGCGTGTTTCTCGCTCTCTAAGAGATATTGCATATAAGGCAATGCAGGCAAAAGAGCAATGGATAACCGATAATTTACGAGAACCAACGATTGAAGAAATTGCTGATATGATTGACATGAAAAAGGAAGATGTTTTATTTGCTTTAGATGCCATTCAAGATCCAGTTTCCTTACAGGAGCCTATTTATTCAGACGGCGGAGACGCTGTTTATATGATGGATCAATTACGTGATGATGATGTATCAGAAGATCAATGGGTAGCCTACGTGTCGGTAAAGGAAAGTTTACAAAAGTTAGATGATCGTCAACAAATGATTGTTGCAAAGCGTTTTTATTACGGTGAGACACAAACTGAAATTGCAAAAGAATTGGGGATCTCTCAAGCGCAAATTTCACGTCTAGAAAAAAATGCAATTGAAACAATGCAGAAAGATTATAAGTAAAAACACAATGCGCACCCGAGTTCTCGGTGCGCATTTTAATTTATGTCAATGGTATAAATTAAGTAGGGCCCCTCAGCAAGACGAGGGGGCGATTTCCGTTCCGACTGGGTGCTTTGCTGCTGCCGCTACGCTTTCGCGCAGTTAAAAACATTTGCTGCTGCCGCTACGCTTTCGCACAGAGCAGAGCTTCCTAGGGGCATCCGATGAGCCACTTGGGCCAACATGATGTTTTTTGCGCGAAAGCGTAGTGCTAACGTAGCGGCTGCAACACGAGGTTGGACACGAAGGCGTTATCACAGGATGGGATGCTTTTAGCCTCCGCTCCTCTATTGCTAATCCCCAAGGAGTCGCCCAGTCGTAACGAAGATCAACAAATTCATATAGCATGTATCCCCTTCCAATCGCTATAATTTAAGTGATAAAACGTAACTTTAGCAAAAGGGTTTTGTCTATACGAAGGCGAAGTGTTAACTTAAGGTTTGTTGTTATACCGTCCACTATTGAAATTTTACGCCATCGCTGATTGGAGTGGAAGGCTACTCGACTCCAGTGGGAAAGCGAGACAGCGAGACCCTGAGGCCAACATAATGTTGGTCACGAAGGCATTGTCACAGGACGTGACGCATTTAGCCTTCGTTCCTTTAGTGGAGGAAGCGGCTCGACGCTCGCCCACAGGAAAGCGAGTAGCCTGGAACGGAAATCGCCCCTTCGTTTTGCCAAAGCGAGATTACTTGATCATTTCATTTTCATTTAACCAACAATAAACACATAAATATAAAGAGAAAACATAGTTTGTTGAGATAAAAACGATGTTGAGAGTAATTGATTTAGGAGGGATAAAATGCGTTTCTCGATGTTACAGCAAAAAGAAGTAATTGAAGCAGGGAACGGACGCTTTTTAGGATTTGTGGTAGATGCAGAGGTATCCAAAGAAACAGGCTATGTAACGGCTTTTATGATTGCAGAGCCCCGAAAATATTTAGGGCTTTTTCGCGGGGAAGAATCGGTTAGGAAAGTGTATATGAAAGATGTACTTGTAGTTGGAAAGGATGTCATTTTAGTGAAAGCAATATCCTAAAAGACAAAATTATTATGTATATTAAAAATCTAAGCATTTTAAAGCGTTGCCAGGGTAAAATGTACTTTCACATAGGTCAGGCTATTCATTGATAATTCAAGCATTGCTTGTTACAATATAAGAAACTATTGTTGTAAAGTTGGGAAAAACATTGACAAAAATCTTAACAAATTTGAAGAAAATTAATGATCTTATACAAGCAGCAAAAAAACGTGCAAATCGTGAAGCAGAGAAAGTTCAAATTATTGCAGTGACAAAAGAAGTTTCTGTAGAAAGAACACAAGAAGCAATTGATGCAGGCCTTATTCATTTAGGAGAGAACCGTCCAGAAGGCTTAAATCGTAAAACTGAAGCGATTCAAGCTGATGTACATTGGCATTATATCGGTTCTTTACAAACACGTAAGGTCAAACAGGTCATTAACAGTATCGATTATTTACATTCACTAGATCGTTTAAGTTTAGCGCAAGAAATTGAAAAAAGAGCAGACAAACCTGTTAAATGCTTTGTACAAGTTAATGTATCGGGCGAAGAGTCAAAACATGGTTTATCGATTGAAGAAGTCCTCCCTTTTATTGAATCATTAAAAAGTTTTACGAAAGTTCAAGTTGTTGGTTTAATGACGATGGCACCGAATACTGATGAGGATACAATTATTCACTCTGTTTTTAAGCAATTAAAACAATGTCAACAGCAAATAGCCGAGCAAGGATTCGCACATGCGCCTTGTACCGAGTTATCAATGGGCATGTCTAATGACTTTGAAATTGCGGTAGAAGAAGGGGCTACATTTGTACGAGTTGGAACGGCTCTTGTTGGAAATGAAAGAGGGGAACAGGATGAGCATGAAAAATAAAATTAAAAATTTCTTTTATCTTGAGGAAGAAATAGAAGAAGAAATTACTCAAGCTCCTATTCAACAGCAGCAACCCGTACAACAACAGCAACAAATCCAATCGGTAAAGCCTAAAAAAGTTATGAAGGAGCGTAAGGCACCGGTTCAGGAAATTTTTCCGCAGAGTACAACGCCTACAAACAATATTGTTAGTTTGCAGGCAGCAATGAATTCTAAAGGTGCAAAAGTTGTATTAGTTGAACCTAGAGTTTATGCCGAAGCACAGGACATTGCAGAACATTTAAAAAATAGGCGTGCAACGATCGTCAATTTACAACGAATTGAGCGAGATCAAGGCGTACGAATTATTGATTTTTTAAGTGGCACAGTATATGCACTCGGCGGCGATATTCAAAGAATCGGTAAAGACATTTTCCTATGCACACCTGAAAATGTAGAAGTATCTGGCGAAATTTCGAATTTTATTTTAGACGATAATTAATAGCGAGGATTGTAGTTTATATGACATTTTATTTAATCTTGAAGTATGTGTCTATAGCATTTTATGTATACTCACTAATGCTAGTCGCATATGTGTTAATGTCCTGGGTGCCTGCTGTTCAAAATACATCAGTTGGACGTATTTTAACAAAATTATGTGAACCCTATCTTGGAATTTTCAGAAAATTTATTCCGCCAATCGGCATGATTGATATTTCACCTATCGTAGCAATATTTCTCCTTAACTATATTCAAAAAGGGCTGTTTATTGTTATTTTAAAAATTTACGAAATGTTGATTTAAAAAAAATCCTCACGAACGGTGGGGATTTTTTATTTATGGGGAATACTACATTTAACAAAAAAGGTTGCTTTATTGTCATTATTCCTAGAATGCCTAAGTAGGAGTATAGATTAGTGTTCTGTCATTACTAAAGCAAATCTAACTGAATTTAAGGAACAATATTAAAATTAAAAAGTATTGTTGGTATGAAATGCATCCCTAATATAATTACATATATTTTTACTTATTCACTAAAAGTTGAGGTGGCATTAGTTTAAACGTAATGTTGATTTGAGTGATGGGGTCCGCTACATCTATTATTAAAATAACAATTTTTTTGTGGATATTTTGCAGAATATACCCATTTTACTGATTGTAGCGTAGGGCTACTCGACTCCCACGGGAAAGCGAGTAGCCCGTAGCGGAAATCAGAGCCCCCTAATTAATTTGTATGTTCAAAAAAGGATAACCAATATTTTTTGATATAAAACCAAAAAATACCGATAAAATTGTGCTAGTAAATGAGAGATAATAAAGGTGGAGTAAACATGGAGCATTTAATACAGCATTTTAGAAAAGATGAACAGCCTTTTATTGAACAGGTTGTGAGCTGGCAGCATGAAGTAGAGGACCGATACGCTCCAAAGCTTACTGATTTTCTAGATCCTCGTCAACGTTTTATTGTTACATCGATTATTGGACAATATGACACATTGAAAACAGCTAATGCTGGGCTTCTTGATAATGCAGAAAGACAACGCATGCTGATTTATCCTACCTATTATGAGCCTTTGGAAGAAGATTTTCAGCTTACCGTATTTACGATTCAATACCCTGTGAAATTTGTCCAACTACGACATCCGGATGTTCTTGGAGCTTTATTATCTTTAGGGCTGAATCGGGGCAAATTCGGTGATATTCGTGTGAATGAACATCTAGTACAATTTGTAGTAGCGAATGAGGTAGCGGAATTTGTACGCTTACATTTAACAGGCATCGGCAAAGTAAAGGTACATGTAGAATCGATTAAAGAGACAGAGGCACTGCTACAAAACGAGGAAGAGTGGTTAGAAGAATCTCATACTGTTTCCTCTATGCGTTTAGATGTTATTATTTCAACGGTATTAAAAACTTCTCGCCAGAAGGCACAAGCATTAATTACAGGTAAAAAGGTACGTGTCAATTGGACTGAACGGGATACAGTTGCGTTTGAATTACAAGAAGGAGACATTTTATCTGTACGTGGAAGTGGTCGAATAAAAATTATGATGACGGAAGGACGTACAAAAAAAGATAAAATTCGATTACAAATCGGTCGATTGGCCCAAAAAAGCTGAAAATCAAGTAAATTTCATTAATTTTTACTGCTAAGTTGTTGGAACAATTGTATAATAGAAAGTATGAATGTACATGTAAAGGAGAGAAGGATCGTATGCCGTTATCACCTATTGATATACATAATAAGGAGTTTACTAAATCCTTCAGAGGTTACGCTGAAGATGAAGTAAATGAATTTTTAGATCAAATTATTAAAGACTATGAGATTTTGTTACGGGAAAAGAAGGAAGTAGACAGACAACTGGAGATTTCCTTAGAACAAGCGAGACATTTTAATTCTTTAGAGGAAACGTTACAAAAGTCAATTGTTGTTGCGCAAGAGGCAGCTGACGAAGTACGAAGAAATTCTCAAAAAGAAGCTAAACTGATTGTAAAAGAAGCAGAAAAAAATGCTGATCGAATTATCAATGAGGCTTTAACAAAGGCTCGTAAAGTGACAATTGAAATTGATGAGCTGAAAAAGCAATCAAAAGTATTCCGTAATCGTTTTAAAATGCTTGTAGAGGCACAGCTTGATTTACTAAATGCAGATGACTGGGATCATTTGCTACAATATGATATTGACCTTACTGAAATTCAAGCATCTGTCGAAGAAGCACAAGAAGCCGATCAAGTTTAATCTATCTAATTGTAGACATTGGGAAGCAATAAGTGAAACTTGACGTGATTGTATGATTTTCATATACTATGGTAATAGTAATTATTTTGAACACATATGCAAACAGGCAAAGACGAAGACAGTATTTGTTAGGCGTAGTTAAGCGATTTGGGGATAGTGTGAGCCCAAACAAGCAAATAACAATGAACATCACTTCGGAGCTAAATAACTGAATGTAGTAAGTTATTTCGTAGTGCACGACGTTAATGTGCTTTAAGTGGTAGTACAATTTTGTGCTACAATTAGGGTGGTACCGCGAGTATAAGCTTCTCGTCCCTTTCAGGGATTGAGAGGCTTTTTTATGTTCAAATGACGGTTGGCTTCATCTCTATTAGTATGAAATGGCTAAATCCTATGTTTGAACTTATACATCCATTGTTAAAACGTGTTGATTTTGCCGATAACTAGAACTTGAGGGTATTTCCCGAAATGGTTCTATGTAGCGCCCAGCCGGAACGGAAATCAACACGTTATAATGATAAGCCTAATAACTGTCGTCAGTGTATGAGCGCCTATGAGCATTTGTTTGTTGTTTGTAAACATAAAGGAGGAATTGAAAAATGGTTGAGTACAAAGATACTTTATTAATGCCAAAAACAGATTTCCCAATGCGTGGAAACTTACCGGCAAATGAACCGAAGATGCAAGAAAAATGGGACGAAATGGACATTAATAAATTGCAGATGGAGCGTACAGAAGGACTTCCTGAATATGTGTTACACGATGGACCTCCATATGCAAATGGTGATATCCATATCGGTCACGCTTTAAATAAAGTGCTGAAAGATATGATTACGCGTCATCGCTCTATGAATGGTTACCATGTAAACTATATTCCAGGTTGGGATACTCATGGTTTACCAATTGAGCAAGCACTTACGAACAAAGGTGTAAAGCGTAAAGAAATGTCTGTTGCTGAATTCCGTAAATTATGTGAAGAGTATGCTTACGAGCAAATTGACAACCAACGTACACAATTCCGACGTTTAGGTGTTCGTGGTGATTGGGAAAATCCATATATTACATTAAAGCCTGAATTTGAAGCACGTCAAATCGAAGTATTCGGTAAGATGGCTGAAAAGGGCTATATTTATAAAGGTTTAAAACCAGTTTACTGGTCTCCATCATCTGAATCTGCACTGGCAGAAGCAGAGATTGAATATCAAGATGTTAAATCGCCTTCTATTTATGTAAGCTTTGCGCTTAAAGATGCTAAAGGTGTAGTTCCAGCAGATGCTAAAATGATCATTTGGACAACAACACCTTGGACAATTCCAGCGAACTTAGGGATTTCTGTAAACCCTGAATTTATTTATGTTGTTGTGGCAGTTGCAGATAAAAAATTCATCATTGCAAAAGAATTATTAGAAAAAGTTGCTAATGAACTTGAATGGGAAGCATATGAAGTTGTGCAAGAAGTTAAAGGTGAAGCGTTAGACCGAGTTGTTGCACAGCATCCATTCTATGACCGTGAATCTCTTGTAATGGTTGGAGAGCACGTAACTGCTGAAGCGGGTACTGGCTGTGTTCATACAGCACCAGGACACGGTGAAGATGACTATCATATTAGTAAACAATATGGTCTACCAATTCTTAGCCCAGTTGATAATAGCGGCTGCTATACAGATGAAGCACCTGGTTTTGAAGGTGTATTCTATAATGATGCCAACAAATTAATCACTGAAAAATTAAAAGAAGTAGGTGCTTTAGAAAAGCTTAACTTCTTTACACACTCATATCCACATGACTGGCGTACGAAAAAACCAGTTATTTACCGTGCAACACCACAATGGTTTGCGTCGGTTGATGCATTCCGTGATGAGTTACTAGGGGCTGTAAAATCAACAACATTTACACCTGCTTGGGGTGAAACTCGACTTTATAATATGATCCGTGACCGTGGAGACTGGGTAATTTCACGTCAGCGTGCATGGGGCGTGCCAATTCCAATTTTCTATGCTGAAAATGGAGAGCCAATTATTACACCAGAAACAATTGCTCATATCTCAGCTTTATTCCGTGAACATGGGTCAAATATTTGGTTCCAAAAAACAGCTAAAGAATTATTACCTGAAGGCTTCACACACTCTGGTAGCCCGAACGGTGAATTTACAAAAGAAAACGATATTATGGACGTTTGGTTTGACTCGGGTTCTTCTCACCAAGGTGTGCTAGTAGAGCGTGGTATGAAGTATCCAGCTGATTTATATTTAGAAGGTTCTGACCAACACCGTGGATGGTTTAACTCATCATTAATTACTTCTGTAGCTATTAATGGCTATGCACCATATAAGGGACTATTAACACATGGTTTCGTTCTAGATGGTGAAGGTCGTAAGATGAGTAAGTCTTTAGGAAATGTCATTATCCCTAAAAAGGTGATGGATCAATACGGAGCAGATATTCTTCGTTTATGGGTTGCATCTGTAGATTATACAGCAGACGTTCGAATCTCAATGGATATGTTGAAGCAAGTTTCTGAGGTTTATCGAAAAATCCGTAACACATTCCGTTTCTTACACGGAAATGTAGCTGATTTTGATGCGACGAAAGATCGTGTAGCATATGCAGACCTTCGTGAAATGGATCAATACGTTTATATGCGCTTACAAGATGTTTTAAAAACTGTTCGTGCTGCATATGATCGCTATGATTTCGCGGCTGTGTATCATGCAGTGAATAACTTTGTTGCTGTAGAATTATCTTCATTCTATTTAGATATTGCAAAAGATGTTGTGTACATCGAAGGTCATGACAACAAAGACCGTCGTGCAATGCAAACGGTTATTTATGACACATTAATGACGTTAGTAAAAGTAATGTCACCTATTATCCCTCATACAAGTGACGAGATGTGGTCTTACTTACATGCTCAAGGTGTTGTAGAAGAGGTATCTGTACAATTAACAGACTTCCCAGAGGTAGATGAGCATGAAAACTTCGAAAGTCTACGTGAGAAATGGGTAAAAATTATTGATGTTCGTGATGATGTTTTAAAAGCATTAGAGGAAGCTCGTAATGCAAAAACAATTGGTAAATCACTTGAAGCGAAAGTGACAGTTTATGCGAATGAAGATGTGGCAGCATTATTAAATGATGCAAGCATTAATTTTGCACAACTTTCAATCGTTTCTGCCTTTGAAGTAGCATCAATAGAAGCTGCGCCAGCAGATGCATTAGCTTTAGAACATGCTTCGATCGTTGTAGAAAAAGCAACAGGTGAAAAATGTGAGCGTTGCTGGTCAATTTCTGAAACAGTCGGTTCAAATGAAGCACATCCAACAGTGTGCGCGCGTTGTGCAGAAGTTGTAGAAACGTATTACGCTTAATTTAAAAATAAGAATCTGCATTCTATGTAATTAATAACGCAAGTCTCCTTGATGATGGGGGGCTTGCGTTTTTTATTTTGTCACCTGAGGTCTAGCAGATTCTTTTTTGTCATGGAGTGATTTCTAAGAAATTTTAAGCACTATTTAAAGAATATTTCTTGTGTATTGCGGTAGTCAGTTGGGGATATACCAACATATTTCTTAAACGTAAGGCTGAAATAATTAGGTGTGTTGAAGCCACAGATGAAGGAGATCTTTTCAATGGTATAATCGTATTTTCGCAAATACGGTAGTGACTTTATGATACGTGTAAAAGCTACATAATCAACAAAATTGCGGCCAATCTCTTTTTTAAACAATCTGCTAAAATGAGTAGCACTAAAATTGCTGTATTTGGCAACGTTACTGATCGCAAGTTGTTCATCATAGTGCTCCTCGATATATTGGATAGCTTTTTGGAGCTGTTCTTGCTTTGTTAAATCCTCATAAAACCGTACATGAATACTATGAACAGGAGGTTTCCTTCGAGCCTTTCGAGCTTGGCTATAGGATTCCTTTACTTGCATGGCGTCCTGAAAAACGCCACCAATCCCCATAAAAAGATGGATGCAATAATCTTTTTTTAACGTTTCAATAACCTTAAGTAAACAAGCTACCCCCTCCGACCAATGCTTAAATGATGTGTATTCATTAGGAATGCGCATAAGCAACAGTAAATAGCGTTCAAAATGTAAAAAAGATATAGGTACTTTATTAGCAAAGTTTTGGTGAAACACATAGGTGATCACACTGCTTGCATCATGAGGGTAAGGTCGATCTTCATTCACATCTATATAACCCTGGATTAAAAACACGATATTTGGGATACAATGCTTCGATAAAAAAGAAGAAGACTGGATTATTTCCTGCTCACTTTCAACCTCTCCACGTATAAGTCGTTTTAAAAAAGCTTCTCGGAATGGCGAAGTATGATCTTGGGAAATTTGCTGTGATAACTCAAGCATTGTAAGAGTACTTGCTTGTTTTGCTTGATAGGACGTATAAAGCTTTTTAACAATGCGTAGAAATTTTGCTTTCTGTAACGGTTTTATGAGAAGTGCAGTCAAGTTTAGTTCAATGACTATACCAGTTGAGTAGGTAAGGTGTTCTGCAACAATAGGGACAATTATACTATTAGGATAATTTCTTTTTAACCGGTTTATCTTTACCCAGTCAAATAAACGGTTAATTTCATAGACAATGATAGCGGAAATCTCTGTTTTGGGTTCTTCGCAATTAATAAAAGTATTGGGCAGGAACTCATCTAGCCAGTAGCTCATTTGTTGTTGTTCATTTGAATTTTCAATGTACCAAACAATATTTAAAATGCTAACATCACCCTTCTATTATAAATAGGGAATAATAAAAATATTTTAACTTAAAATAGCATTTTTTTGTACTAATACAGCAGTATTTTGTAACTATTTTATAGATTAAATAGAATAAAATAATTGTAGTAAATAATAATTTGAAATTTCAGACAATTATTTACTGAAACAGGAAGGGAGAGCTGAAATATGGCAGAAGTAGGGAGTCATGATTATGAATATGTGGAAGCTGGAACTATCGATGTTAAGGATCTTCCACCACTAGATGCAACTACTAACAAAATTATGAAAGATGAGTTTACTACAGGTTTTAGCTTAACGGTATTTTATTTCATTTTAATTTTTAGTATTCCGGTTATGAACTGGTTTGCTCCAGAGCTTGCTTTCAAGAAAATTTTGGGCGGTATGACAGTAACATGGTTTGTGACAACCGTCGTGATGATGGTAATGGCTTTTATTATTGCGTATGTGCATACAACATTGTACGAGAAGCGCCTTAAGAAATACGAAACACTGAATAAGTAGTTTTAGCTAAGGGGGATATGTAGAATGATGAAAGCTCTATTAGAACCGAAGATGTTAATGACTATTGCTTTAATGGGGACAATTGTATACATTACGTATTTAACGAAAAGAAATGCAACAGCATCCGATTTCTTTGTTGGGGGACGAAGTTTTGGATGGTTTACAAATGGTTCGGCAATTGGGGGAGACTATTTAAGTGCTGCTACATTTCTCGGGATAGCCGGTTTGACTTTCCAATTAGGGTATGACGGTGCTTACTATGCATTTTGCTTCTCCATCGGATTGACGTTGCTAGCTATTTTTGTGGCAGGCCCGTTAAGAAGATTTGGGGCATTTACCGTTGCCGATTTTTTAGCTTATCGTTTTCATAGTAGACGAGCTCGGCTAGTAGCAGTAGCTGTTGTTTTGGCGATTTCTGGTTTTTATGCAGCGCCACAATTATTAGGGGCGGCACAAATTTTAAGTATGTTTTTTGGGACTTCATATGAATTCGGCATTATCTTTACATGTATTGTAATGGTTTTCTATGTAGGAATAGGCGGTATGAAAGGAACAACAATCAACCAAGCTTTAGAGCTTTGGATTCGTCTTGGAGCGTTTGCTGTTATGTTGATTGCGGCAATGTATAGTGGTTTGCATTACGATAAGATTTTAGCTGCTATTAATTCATTCAGCGGTCCTATTACAGGAACATCACCATATGCCTTAGATGGAAATAATGTTAATTTTGATGGTGCTGCTTGGACGGGAACAGGTTTCTATTTCCCAACATTTTGGCAAACTATCAGTATGACAATTGGTTTAGCGCTAGGTACAATTGGTCTGCCACATATTCTACTAAGATTCTATACGAATCCAAGTGCGAAGGCGGCTCGTAAATCAGCATTGATGGCGATTGGGATTGCCAGTACGTTTTTCTTATTAGCAGTATATTTAGGAGTTGTAGGTCGTTCTATTTTTATCTCGGGTACAGCAAGTGAGGAAGTCATGCGTGATCTAGTGCTTGGTGGGAACAATATGGTGATTCCTACAACAGCACTTGCACTAGGAGGTAAATGGCTGCTTGGACTAGTCATAGCAGGTGCGTTTGCGGCCATATTCTCAAATTTATCAGGGTTATTTATTACAAGCTCAGGTGCATTAGCCCATGATTTATATGCAAGCGTTATGAAAAAGGATATTACAGAAAAACAACGAGTAGTTGCAGGGAAAGTGCCATCGTTTTATTAGGTATTTTATATGGAGCATTGGGTTTACTAGTTAAGGATGCATCCATTGGCCATTTAGTGGCACTTGCCTTTACTGTTGCGGCGAGTACATTTACACCAATATTTATTTTAGGTATTTGGTGGAGAGGAATGACAGAAAAAGGAGCAATTGCGGGTTTACTCATTGGTCTTGGTGTATCGATGTGGATGATTTTTCTTCCAGGAACATTACCAAGCTTCTTACAATTTAAAATCCCAGGCATCATCACAGTGCCTGTAGGATTCTTATCCGTTATTATTGTGTCATTATTAGATCGAAAAGTACCGGCTGATGTCAATGATTTCATGAAGCGTGTGCATTCAAAAGAGTCTGAAACAGCTTAAAACGGTATAATTTGAATAAAAATTGATAAGCTATTGCCATTACTTATGAAGTGATGGCGATAGCTTTTTTATTGAAGTGAAGTTGACGGCAGAAAAAAGAGCAGGCAACGGATAAAACAGCCAGAGTGACGGAAAGAAAACAGGTCGACGGAAAGAACAGCCAGAGTGACGGAAAGAAGAGTCGAAGCGACGGAAAGAACAGCCGAAGCGACGGAAAGAAGACAGGTCGACGGATAGAATAGCTAGAGTGACGGAAAGAAGAGTCGAAGCGACGGATAAAACAGCCGAAGTGACGGAAAGAAGACAGGTCGACGGATAGAATAGCTAGAGTGACGGAAAGAAGAGTCGAAGCGACGGATAGAACAGACAAAGCGACGGAAAGAAGAAAGGTCGATGGATAGAATAGCTAGAGTGACGGAAAGAAGAGTCGAAGCGACGGATAAAACAGCAAGAGTGACGGAAAGAACAGTCGAAACGACGGAAAGAACAGTCGAAACTACGGAAAGCACACCCAAATCCAAGCAAAAATCAACCCTACAATATGGTGATGACCTATATTTTCATGCTATATTAGTTATTCTGAGATGGGCTGTTATGGTAGAATAGGTTAGATGTTGAGCGAACGGAGGAGTGTCTGTGTATAAATATTATGGATTAGCCGCATTCGTGATTCTTTTAGATCAATGGACAAAGTGGCTGATTGTGAAAAATATGGAGTTTGGTGAACGAATTTCAGTATGGGATCCATGGTTTGGGATATTGTCTCATCGAAATAGAGGAGCAGCATGGGGAATGTTAGAAGGCCAAATGTGGTTATTTAGCATTGTCACGATAGGTGTTATTTGTGCCATTCTATACTTTTATCATAAAGAGGCTAAAGGTAAACCGATTTTTCAAGTTGGCCTAATGTTTTTATTAGGCGGAGCTATAGGGAATTTTATTGACCGTATATTTAGAGGTGAAGTGGTCGATTTTGTAAGTGTATTAATTCCAGTAATTAATTATGATTTCCCGATCTTTAATATTGCGGATGCAGCTTTAACAATGGCGGTAGTAATATTAATGATTGGCATAATAATGGAAGATAAAAAAGGAAAGAAACAGGTGAAAAAATGACGCAAGTATCATATACAATGGAAGAACAACAAAAGGGAGAGCGCATTGATAAGGCGCTTTCGAGTGTGCAATCAGAGTGGTCGCGTACACAAATTGGTAATTGGATTACTGATGGTATTATTAAAGTAAATGGAGAGACTGTAAAGGCGAAGTATAAGGTAAAAGTAGGGGATGTTGTAGAAATCGATGTACCTGAAGCGGAGCCATTAGATGTCATTGCTGAAAACTTAGATCTTGATATTGTTTATGAAGATGCGGATGTCCTTGTTGTGAATAAACCAAAGGGCATGGTTGTCCATCCAGCACCTGGACATATGACGGGTACACTCGTTAATGGTTTAATGTACCATTGTAAGGATTTATCGGGTATCAATGGCATTATGCGTCCGGGAATTGTGCATCGTATTGATAAAGATACATCAGGATTATTGATGGTGGCTAAAAATGATGCAGCTCATGAATCGTTAGTGAATCAGCTAGTCAATAAAACAGTGACACGTAAATATACTGCGCTCGTTCACGGGCATATTGCACATGATAAAGGAACAATTGATGCACCTATTGGTCGAGATCAAAAAGATCGTCAAAAACAAGCAGTTGTCGACAAAGGTAAGCATGCAGTAACCCACTTCCAAGTTATCGAACGCTTTGGCGACTATTCATTACTAGAATGTCGTTTAGAAACAGGACGCACGCACCAAATTCGTGTCCATATGAATTATATTGGATTCCCACTTGTTGGTGACCCAAAATATGGACCGAAAAAGACGATCGACTTTGGTGGACAAGTATTACATGCGGGTGTATTAGGCTTCGATCATCCTACATCAGGTGAATATTTGCAGTTCGAAGCGCAACTTCCTGCTGATTATGAACAATTATTACTAGATTTAAGAAATAAGCATTGACGTATAGGTAAAGAAGGTCTATACTAACAAAAGTGAATGAACAACTTAACTAAATATTCACCTTTAATGGCAGTCCAGAGAGGCTGAGAAGGTACATGTGAAAGTGTTGCGAAAAATTTGTGCTGCAAATTTTTTTTAACACGCTATTTAAACACGTATATAACCCTCTCAGGCTATTCGCCTCGAGAGGTTTTTTTATGGACACATGACCCAATAATAGATAGAAGAGAGGAGGAAACTTACATGGCACAAAATGAGTTATTAGATGGACCATCTATGGCAAGAGCGTTAACGCGCATAGCACACGAAATTATTGAACGCAATAAAGGGATCGACGAATGTATTTTAGTTGGTATTAAAACGCGAGGTGCCTATCTTGCAAGACGCCTAGCAGAACGGATTGAAAAAATTGAAGGCAAACCAATCCGTACGGGGGAGCTTGACATCACTCTCTATCGAGATGATTTAACGACAAAGCATGATAATGAACAGGCACATGTTGAGCAAGTCGATATCGATTATGAGGTCGTCAATCAAAAAATTATTTTAGTCGATGATGTACTCTATACGGGAAGAACAGTACGCGCAGCGCTAGATGCAGTGATGGATCTAGGGAGACCAGGTCAAATTCAACTTGCAGTACTGATCGACAGAGGGCATAGAGAGCTACCAATAAGAGCTGATTATGTTGGTAAAAATGTTCCGACATCTGGAGCTGAACGTATAGTCGTAAATTTACAAGAAGTAGACGGAGAAGATTGCGTCATTATTTATAAAGAAGACTAACTTAAAGTGAGGAAACATTATGTCAAATGCAGTATTAGATGTTAAAGATAAACCGACCCCAGTCCAACTAGTGACATTAAGTTTCCAGCACATGTTCGCCATGTTTGGGTCAACGATCTTAGTTCCTCAGTTGGTTGGTCTTAGTCCAGCGATTGCTCTATTAACGAGTGGGATTGCTACACTGTTCTTCTTATTAATTACGAAATTTCAAGTACCTGCTTATTTAGGGTCATCATTTGCCTTTATTGCGCCGATTTTACTAGCGGCAGGTGGCTTAAATAAAGATGGTTCCAGTGTAAATCCTGGTCATGCAATGATTGGTGCTATGGCAGTAGGGATTACATATGGCATCGTATCCCTTATCATCTGGAAAAGCGGCTATAAATGGATTATGAAAATTTTACCACCAATTGTGGTGGGCCCTGTCATTATGGTAATAGGTCTTGGACTATCAGGGACAGCGGTCAATATGGCGATGAATGTAGATGGGAAATATAACTTTTTACACTTCTCAGCAGCGCTAGTGACTTTATTTACAGCCATTATTTTCACGATTGCCTTTAAAGGCATTTTAAGCACAATGCCAATCTTAATTGGCTTAATCGTAGGATATGTTTACTCAATGATGATCGACATAGTTGATTACTCACCAATTGCGAAAGCTGATTTCTTTGCACTACCTGACTTCTTAATCCCAGGTGTGCACTATGAGTTTGAAATCACAACAACGCTGCTCCTAACAATGGTGCCAATCGTTATCGTAACGATTTCCGAGCATATTGGTCACCAGTTAGTATTAGGTAAAGTGGTCAATCGAGATTATATTAAAGAGCCAGGCTTACATCGTTCGTTATTAGGGGACGGTCTTGGTACATTTATTAGTGCACTAATCGGTGGTCCGCCGAAAACAACTTACGGTGAAAATATCGGTGTCCTTGCGATCACTCGAGTTTACAGTGTGTATGTCATTGCAGGTGCAGCAGTCGTAGCCATTTTACTGTCATTCTTCGGGAAAGCAATGGCAGTTATTGCAACAATTCCAACAGCTGTACTTGGTGGGGTTTCCATCTTACTCTTCGGTATAATTGCAGCAAGTGGATTACGAATGTTAGTGGATAACCATATCGACTTTGGTAATAGTCGTAACTTGGTCATCGCCTCAGTTATTTTGGTCATCGGTATCGGTGGTGCGAAGTTCGTTGTTTCAGAATCACTAAGTATCGAAGGTATGGCATTAGCAGCGATTATCGGTGTTCTTTTAAATGCCATCTTACCAGGTAAAAAAGAAGCGGATATACCAATACCGTACAATCAAAATAAAAATTCATAAAAGTACCTTTTAATGAATTGTCCAGAGAGGCAAAAAAAGGGAAGTTGTAGACAGTCTAAAAGTAGGAATGGATCCTGCTGTAGTTTGTCGCGCCTCCTTATGCCTCGTTGATGACATCAACGGGGCTTTTATTTTAGAAAACGTTTCATAACGTTCATGAAACACACCCTACGGAGGTTACAATGAAGAACTTATTATCGATGGAACATTTAACAATTGAAGAAATTAACCACATTCTAGATCGTGCGCAAGCCTTTGAGAATGGTGAGGCATCATCGTTATCTCGCCCATACAACGTTGCAAATTTATTTTTTGAACCAAGTACGCGCACGAAAACAAGCTTTGAAATGGCAGAGCGCAAAGTTGGCTGTACCGTTATCCCGTTTGACGGTAGCTTTTCGAGCGTCTCTAAAGGAGAGACATTGTACGATACGGTAAAGACGTTAGAAATGATTGGTATAGACGCAGTAGTCATTCGCGCAAAGGAAGATGCGTATTACAATGAACTACTTGAAGGCATCGATGTGTCAATTATTAACGGAGGTGACGGCACTGGTCAGCATCCGTCTCAATCACTATTAGATCTTTATACAATCAAAAAAGAGTTTGGTTCTTTTGAAGGGTTAAATGTGACAATCGCTGGAGATATATGCCATAGCCGTGTAGCGAAATCGAATGCGTTAGCGTTACAACGACTAGGGGCAAATGTTCATTTCCTTTGTCCGGAAGAGTGGCAAGGAAGTTTCGAAGCGCATCATTCTTGGGATGATTTAATCGAAATAAGCGATGTGATTATGTTACTTCGTGTGCAGCATGAACGTCATAAAGTAAATAAAAGCTTCTCAAAAGAGGGCTATCATGAAGAGTACGGTTTAACAGTTGAACGTGAGAAACAAATGAAAGAAAAGGCAATTATCATGCATCCAGCACCGGTCAATCGTGATGTAGAAATTGCTTCGGAGCTAGTAGAATGCGAGCGTTCTAGAATTTTCGAGCAAGTTCGAAATGGTGTTTATACACGAATGGCTATTGTAGAAACAATTTTAAAGGGGAGAGAGTAACATGACAAAAGTTCTTCAAAATGTACAAATGGTAAATGAACAAGGCGAGCTACAAACAGTAAATATCGCGATGGTAGAAGGCAAAATTACTGAAATAGGTCAAAATGTAACTGTAGCAGGCGCAGAAGTAATCGAAGGAAATGGTTTAGTTGTTGCACCAGGCTTTGTGGATGTTCACACACATTTACGTGAGCCGGGCTTTGAACATAAAGAAACAATTGCTACAGGTTCAGCATCAGCAGCAAAAGGCGGCTTCACAACAATTTGCGCGATGCCAAATACAAAACCAGTACCAGATTCAGTAGAAAATATGCAGCTAATTAACGGTCTTATTAAAGAAAGTGCAGCAATTCGAGTACTTCCATACGGCTCATTAACAAGGGACATCTCAGGTGAGGTTCGTACAAATATTGAAGAATTAAAAGCACATGGAGCAGTCGCATTTTCAGATGATGGTGTTGGGATCCAACTTGCATCAACAATGTATGAGCAAATGAAGGATGCAGCACAGCACGATGTGGTTGTTGTCGCACACTGTGAAGATAACTCATTAATTTACGACGGCGTAATGCATGAAGGAAAACGTAATAAAGAGCTTGGTTTACCAGGAATTCCATCGATTTGTGAATCCGTTCAAATTGCCCGAGATGTTCTACTGGCAGAAGCAGCTGGAGCACGCTACCACGTATGTCACGTATCAACGAAGGAATCTGTACGTGCAGTACGAGATGCGAAAGCAGCAGGAATACGTGTCACAGCAGAAGTTTGCCCACACCATTTATTACTTGAAGAAATGGATATTCCATCGGATGATGCAAACTGGAAAATGAATCCTCCGTTACGTGGGATTGATGATAAAGACTCACTTCACGCAGCGCTGCTAGACGGCACGATCGATTGTATCGCTACAGACCATGCTCCACATACAGTAGAAGAAAAATGCTGTGGTATGGTTGGTGCACCATTTGGCATTGTAGGCTTCGAAACAGCATTCCCACTGCTTTACACGCAGTTTGTAGAAACCGGAAAATGGACTTTAAAACAGTTGATTGACTGGATGTCTGTAAAGGCAGCTCAAATTTTTGATCTACCATATGGCACATTAGAAGTTGGAGCTTCAGCAGATATGATTTTAATAGATTTAAATAAAGAGCAAACAATTGATGCAGAAGGCTTTGTATCAAAAGGACGCAATACACCATTCAATGGTTGGACTGCAAAAGGATGGCCGGTCCTTACAATTTTTGAAGGCAATATCGTATACCAGGAGGTAGAGTAATGAAAAAACGTTTACTTATTTTAGAAGATGGCACAGTATTTACAGGTACAGCGTTCGGTAGTGAGCGCGCTTCACAAGGTGAGGTTGTATTCACAACAGGGATGACAGGTTATCAGGAAACAATTTCAGATCCTTCATTCTACGGACAAATTGTAACGTTAACTTACCCTTTAATCGGTAATTACGGTATTAACCGTGATGATTTTGAATCAATCTCACCAGCTATTCGTGGATTTGTAGTCCGTGAATTAGCAAAAACACCTTCAAACTTCCGCTGTGACTTAACAGTAGATGAGTACTTAACATCCAAGGATATCCCAGGGATTGAAGGAATCGATACACGAAAATTAACACGCATTATTCGCAGTAAAGGTTCAGTAAAAGCTATTTTAACAGCGGCTGATGAAGAAGTGAATGTAGATGAAATCGTAGCGAAATTACAGGTAACACCTGAGATTACACATCATGTTCGTGAAGTATCACCGAAAGCAGCTTACCCATCACCTGGTCGTGGCAAACGCGTCGTATTAATTGACTATGGTATGAAGCACGGTATTCTTCGTGAGTTAAACAAACGTGATTGCGACGTACTCGTTGTCCCTTACAATACTTCAGCAGAAGAAATTTTAGCGTGGCTTCCAGATGGCATTATGCTGTCAAACGGTCCAGGTAACCCTGAAGATGTAGCAGAAAGCGTTGAAACAGTACGCAATTTAATCGGAAAAGTGCCAATGTTCGGTATTTGCTTAGGTCACCAAATCTTCTCGCTAGCATGCGGTGCGCGAAGCTATAAACTACCATTCGGTCACCGTGGTGGTAACCATCCAGTAAAAGATTTACGCACAGGCCGTACAGACTTAACATCTCAAAATCATGGTTATGCAATCGACATCGATTCATTAAAAGATACAGATTTAGAAATTACACATATTGCATTAAATGATGGTACTTGTGAAGGTGTACGTCACAAGAAATATCCAGTCTTCACAGTGCAATATCACCCAGAAGCATCACCAGGTCCAGAGGATTCAAATCACTTATTTGATGAATTTATCGAAATGATGGAAGTAGAAGCAGGGAAGGGGAAACAACATGCCTAAACGTACAGATATTAAAACTATTTTAGTAATCGGATCAGGTCCAATCGTGATCGGACAAGCAGCAGAATTTGACTACGCAGGAACACAAGCTTGTCTTTCTTTAAAAGAAGAAGGTTACCACGTTATTTTAATAAACTCAAACCCTGCAACAATTATGACAGATACAGAAATTGCAGACAAAGTATATATTGAGCCAATTACACTTGAGTTTGTATCAAGAATTCTACGTAAAGAGCGTCCAGATGCCATCCTACCAACACTTGGTGGTCAAACTGGTTTAAACATGGCCATCGAATTAGATAAATCAGGAATTTTAGATGAGCTTAATATTGAAATTCTTGGTACAAAATTAGAAGCTATCCATAAAGCGGAAGACCGCGATCTTTTCCGTAATTTAATGTATGAGCTAGGTGCTCCAGTACCTGAATCAGATATTATCCATAACTTAGACGAAGCGAAAAACTTTGTAGCGAAAATTGGTTACCCAGTAATTGTTCGTCCTGCCTTCACACTTGGTGGTACAGGCGGCGGTATTTGCTACAACGACCAAGATCTAGAGGAAATCGTTACATCTGGTCTAAAATATTCACCAGTAACACAATGTTTACTAGAAAAATCGATTGCTGGTTATAAAGAGATTGAATATGAAGTAATGCGTGATGCTGCTGACAACGCCATCGTTGTATGTAACATGGAAAACGTTGACCCAGTTGGGATTCATACAGGTGACTCAATTGTAGTAGCACCTACACAAACACTTTCAGATCGTGAAAACCAAATGCTACGTAATATCTCTTTAGATATTATCCGTGCACTGAAAATCGAAGGTGGCTGTAACGTACAGTTAGCACTTGATCCATATAGCTTCAATTACTATGTGATCGAAGTAAACCCTCGTGTATCGCGTTCATCAGCATTAGCGTCAAAAGCAACAGGTTATCCAATTGCTAAGCTAGCAGCAAAAATCGCAGTTGGTTTAACATTAGATGAAATCAAAAACCCTGTAACAGGTTCTACGTATGCTTGCTTCGAGCCAGCTCTAGACTACATCGTTGCGAAAATTCCACGCTGGCCATTCGATAAATTCGAATCAGCAAAGCGTAATCTTGGTACACAAATGAAAGCGACTGGTGAAGTAATGGCACTTGGTCGTACATTTGAAGAAGCTATGCTAAAAGCAGTGCGCTCTCTTGAAACAGGTCAAGTTCATTTAGAGCTGAAACACGCAGAAGAAAATACGGATTCTTGGATTGAGAAACGTATCCGCAAAGCAGGTGATGAGCGTCTATTCTTCATCGGTGAAGCACTTCGTCGCGGTGTAACAATTGAGCAAATCCATGAATGGTCTGCCATTGACTTATTCTTCTTAAATAAATTCAAAAACATCGTAGATATGGAGCAAACACTTGCTGACAATAAAAACGATAAAGAAGTGATGCGTACAGCAAAACGTCTAGGCTTTGCAGATAAGAAAATTGCCGAGCTTTGGGAAACAACACCAGAAGAGATTTATGCATACCGTAAAGAAAATGGCATTATCCCTGTATATAAAATGGTTGATACTTGTGCAGCTGAGTTTGAATCTGAAACACCATACTTCTATGGCACATATGAAGATGAAAATGAATCGATTAAATCCGATAAGCCATCAGTAGTGGTACTTGGATCTGGTCCAATCCGCATTGGTCAAGGGGTAGAGTTCGACTACGCAACAGTACACTCAGTATGGGCAATTCAAGAAGCTGGCTACGAAGCAATTATAATAAACTCGAACCCAGAAACAGTATCAACTGACTTCTCGATTTCAGATAAATTATACTTCGAGCCATTAACAATCGAAGATGTAATGCATATTATCGACCTTGAGCAACCAATTGGTGTAGTTGTACAATTTGGTGGTCAAACAGCTATTAATCTAGCTGATAAATTAGCTGCCAATGGTGTGAAAATCCTAGGTACAACACTTGAAGATATCGACCGTGCAGAAAACCGAGACAAATTTGAGCAAGCATTACGTGACTTGGACATTCCACAACCACAAGGTCAAACAGCTGTATCTACGGAGGAAGCTCTTGCGATTAGTGAACGTTTAGGCTTCCCTGTACTAGTTCGTCCTTCATACGTGCTAGGTGGTCGTGCGATGGAAATTGTCTACAACCAAGAGGAATTAAAACACTATATGGAGAACGCGGTTGAAGCATCTCCAGATCATCCAGTATTAGTAGACCGCTACTTAACTGGTCAAGAAATCGAAGTAGATGCCATTTGTGACGGTGAAAATGTATTAATCCCAGGTATTATGGAGCATATCGAGCGTGCAGGGGTTCACTCTGGTGACTCTATCTCTGTATACCCTCCACAAAAATTAACACAAGCGCAAAAAGATACGCTAGTGGATTATACAACTCGCCTTGCAAAAGGTCTTGGCATCATAGGCTTAATGAACATTCAATATGTTATTTCTAAAGGCGAAGTATTTGTCATCGAGGTAAACCCTCGTTCATCTCGTACAGTACCGTTCTTAAGTAAAATTACAAACATTCCGATGGCGAATATTGCAACGAAAGCAATTCTTGGGAAATCAATCGTAGAGCAAGGCTATCCAACAGGCTTAGCGCCAGAGCAAAATGGTGTCTTCGTAAAAGTACCAGTATTCTCATTCGCTAAATTACGTCGTGTTGACATTACACTAGGGCCTGAAATGAAATCAACAGGTGAAGTAATGGGTAAAGATGCAACATTAGAAAAAGCACTATACAAAGGCTTAGTTGCAGCAGGTATGGAAATTCGCACAGAAGGCACAGTATTGTTCACAGTGTCCGATAAAGATAAAGAGGAAGCAATTGCACTTGCAAAACGCTTCTCAACAGTAGGCTACCGTATTGTCGCTACTGAAGGTACAGCTCAAGCGTTCGAAGTGGCTGGTGTACGCACAGATGTAGTTGGCAAAATCGGTGCAAAAGGTGAAACGTTAATCGATTTAATTCAAAACGGTGAGGCACAGCTTGTTGTCAACACATTAACGAAAGGGAAGCAACCGGCACGTGATGGCTTCCGAATTCGCCGCGAGTCTGTAGAAAACGGCGTACCTTGCTTAACTTCATTAGACACAGCAGAAGCGATGGTTCGTGTTATTGAATCAATGACATTCACAGCAGAACAAATGCCAAAAGCGGAGGTAGTACATTAATATGATTCGTCAAGAGAAAATGACGGTCGTCTCTCAAAAGCAAATCGCGACAAACATTTTCGAATTGACACTTCGTGGAGAACTGGTTCAGGATATGACACCTGGCCAGTTTGTCCATGTAAAGGTGTCAGATTCAATGGAGCCGCTTTTACGTCGACCAATTAGTATTGCAAACATAGATAAAGACAACAACGAATTTACAATGATTTATCGCGCGGAAGGTCGCGGAACTAAAGTGTTAGCGACAAATCGTGAAGGGCAGCTTGTCAATGTCCTTGGTCCGATCGGTAATGGGTTCCCAGTAGAAGCAGTAAAAGAGGGAGGCACAGCTCTACTAGTTGGTGGAGGCATCGGAGTACCTCCATTACACGAGCTTTCCAAGCAATTGAACGCACGTGGTGTAAAAACAATTCATGTCCTTGGCTTTCAAACGGAAGATGTATGCTTCTATGAGGAAGAATTCAGTGCCCTTGGAGAAACGCATTATGTAACGGTTGACGGCTCTAAAGGAACAAAAGGCTTTGTGACAAATGTTTTAGAATCTCGAGCACCAGAGTTCGATGTCTTTTATTCTTGCGGTCCTCTACCGATGTTAAAAGCACTTGAAGGCTTCTATCCAGAAAAAGAAGGTTATTTATCATTTGAAGAGCGTATGGGCTGCGGTATAGGTGCTTGTTTCGCATGTGTATGTAAAACAACAGATCAAGTAGCAAAAGACTATGTCAAAGTATGCTCTGACGGTCCAGTTTTCCCGAAAGGTACGGTGGCATTATGAGTCGTTTAAACATTCAATTACCAGGTTTAGATTTAAAAAATCCAATAATGCCAGCTTCCGGCTGCTTTGGCTTTGGACGTGAATATGCACAGCTTTATGATTTATCAAAGCTTGGCGCTATTATGATTAAAGCTACGACTGTGGAAACACGTCCTGGCAATCCAACTCCACGTGTCGCAGAAACAGCGGCAGGGATGTTGAATGCCATTGGTTTACAAAATCCCGGCATCGAAAAAGTAATGAACGAAGAATTAAAGTTTCTAGAAGCATATGATGTGCCAATTATTGCAAATGTTGCTGGTACAGAGACAGCTGACTACGTAGAAGTAGCGCAACGCATTTCTACTGCATCTAATGTGAAAGCATTAGAGCTTAACATTTCTTGCCCAAACGTTAAATGTGGTGGTATTCAATTTGGTACAGACCCTGCAACTGCACGTGAGCTAGTGGCAGCTGTAAAAGCTGTTTCCGAAGTGCCTGTATACGTGAAATTGTCTCCTAACGTAACGAATATCGTAGAAATTGCACAAGCTGTTGAAGCGGGCGGTGCAGATGGCATTACAATGATCAATACACTAATCGGTATGCGTCTAGACGAGCGTACAGGTAAGCCAGTGATTGCCAATGGGACAGGCGGCTTATCAGGTCCTGCCGTAAAGCCAGTGGCGATTCGTATGGTCTATGAGGTGTATAAGGCTGTCAATATTCCGATAATTGGGATGGGTGGAGTGTCAGAAGCGCAGGATGTTATAGACTTTATGTCGGCTGGTGCATCTGCAGTTGCTGTAGGAACAGCAAACTTTGTAGATCACTTCGTTTGTCCAACTATAATTGATGAACTACCAGCAAAGCTCGATCAATTAGGAGTAGAGCATATTTCAGAAATTATCGGAAGGAGCCACCGTTCATGAATACAAAACCAATACTTGCACTAGATTTCCCTGGAGATACAGAAGTAGTCAACTTTCTAAAGCATTTTAATGAGCCTCTCTTCGTGAAAATTGGTATGGAATTATATTTGCAGGAAGGTCCAGATATTGTCCGAAAAGTAAAAGATCTAGGTCATGATATTTTCCTTGATTTAAAGCTACACGATATTCCTAATACAGTGGGCTCTGCTATGAAAGGTCTAGCAAAATTAGGTGTAGATTTAGTCAACGTTCATGCGGCAGGCGGACGTCCGATGATGGAGGCAGCACTTGAAGGGCTTGAAGCGGGTACTCCTGCAGGGCGTGAACGTGCGGCATTAATTGCCGTAACACAGCTGACTTCAACAACAGAAGAGCAAATGCAAGCAGAGCAAAAAATTGCTTTATCTCTACAGGAATCTGTATTACATTACGCAAGCTTAACCAAACAGGCTGGCTTAAATGGTGTTGTCTGCTCCGTACATGAAGCAAAAGCGATTGCTGAAGTGTGCGGTGAAGATTTCTTACGTGTGACACCTGGTATTCGATTAGCAGGTGGCGACGCACACGATCAAAAACGCATCGCAACACCAGACGGCGCAAAACGTGACGGTTCTTCGTTAATCGTCGTTGGACGCGCCGTTACAGGTGCACAAGATCCAGTAGCAGCATATAAAATCGTAAGTGAATTATGGGAGGCATAAATATGACATTACAAAATGAAATCGCACACGCTATGTTAAAAGTAGGCGCAGTCGAACTAAATCCAACAGAACTATTCACATGGGCATCAGGCATCAAATCCCCAATTTACTGTGACACACGCCTAACAATTTCTGACCCTGTAATTCGTAAGCAATTAGCAAACGGTCTAGCATCTCTTATTAAAGAAAACTTTGGACCAACAGAAATCGTAGCAGGTACAGCAACAGCAGGCATTCCACATGCCGCTTGGGTAAGTGATATTTTAGGTTTGCCAATGGTTTATGTACGCTCTAAAGCAAAAGAGCATGGCCGTGGTAACCAAATCGAAGGAAAATACGTAGCAGGTCAAAAAGTCGTAGTAGTAGAAGATATCGTTTCTACAGGCGGCTCATCGATCACAGCAGTAGAAGCCTTACGCGCAGCAGGCTGTGAAGTACTAGGCGTTGTATGTGTCTACACATACAATCTTCCACGTGCTGAACAAGCATTTGAAGAGGCAGGCATTCAATATGTATCGCTAACAAATTTCGATTATTTAATTGAAGCAGCAAATGAATCAGGTGCTATTCAAGAAGACGACATTCCATTCTTAAAAGACTGGCATGGAAAGTTAAAAGCAGGCGAGCTTTAATGAAAAAAAGGGTGGTATGATAATTTATTCATACCACCCTTTCATTTGTTGAAACGCTATTGAAATTAAGGTGTCCTGTTAAATAAAGTTAGTCCTTGATCAAAACGAGGGGTTGATTTCCGTTAGGTTCGGCGCATTGTTGATGTTGATCATTAATTTAGTTTTATCGAAACACTTTCAAGAATTATCGACCAAATTTTGAAGTTTATCACCCAACTTTTCATTTTTATCGACATCCACCGTCCAAAGAGCAAAATAGGATTCATACACAAAACTGTGTGTGAATCCTTTTAAATTTACAGTAGCGGAGAAATGAGTCGCATAAGAGATTCGAGCATGCGTTTTTGAATACTTCGCTTTTGAAATGTTGCCCATGTAGTTTCTATGGAGTCTTTAAAGTCTTGTTCAAAATCATTTTTAATATCTAGAACCGTGTTAGATTCATATAAGACTGCAATGAGTTCATAATTTAGCTCAAAACTACGAATATCCATATTTGCTGTACCAATTGTTGCAACTTCATCATCAACAAGTACAATCTTAGCATGCATAAAAGCATCTTTAACGCGGTAAATGGAGACACCTGCTTTTAAAAGTGGTGTAAAGTATGATTGGGATGCTTGATCACTAATGATACTATCGCCTTTCCCGGGATATAAAATACGGACATCTACGCCAGAAAGTGCGCTCAAACGTAGTAATGTTAATGTTTCCTGATCAGGAATGAAGTATGGAGTAGCAATCCAAATGGATTTTTTTGCAGAGCCCATAATTTTCAATAAAGCATTCCGAATACTTGTATCTTCTGAGCTAGGTCCACTTGCAACGATTTGTACGGCACCTTCTGCCTGATGAGTTCCTTGACTTGGAAAGTATGAGTTATCCATAAATTGATTCCAAGACTCAGTATTTAAACTACTAGTGGCATAGAGATAATCTTCTAAGAAAATGGACTGTAGTTTATATAATGCTTTTCCTTCTATTTTTAAATGGCTATCACGCCAAATAGGAAACTTCTTCGAACGACCAAGATATTCATCCCCGACATTGAGTCCACCTGTAAACCCAATTGCCCCATCTACAATAACAATTTTACGGTGGTTACGATAATTGACGGTTTCTAATAGCCAAGGTGAAAGAATAGAATCAAACTCGACTACTTCAATTCCTGCTTCTTTCATTGGTTGTAAGAAACTCCTACGTAATTTACTACTTCCAAGTCCATCGTAAAGAAAGCGTATGATCACACCAGATTTTGCTTTTCTTATTAAGGCATCTCGAATTGAAGTGCCGATTTCATCTGATCGATAAATATAGTATTGAATATGAATATGATGTGTAGCATTTTCAATCGTTTGTAGGATTTCAGTAAATGTTTCATCTCCGTTTGTTAAGAGTTTTGTTGCTGTCTCATTAGCAAGAGGACCGCCGCCAAATTTTTGGATAACTTGTGCTAAATAGGTGGATCGTTCATTTAAAGGGCAAGAGGGTTCTAAATTAAAACTTCTTCCTGCTAAAAGTTCACGGAATAACTTTCTTTTTTCTTCTGAACGAGATAAATGTTTCTTTCTTCTCCAGCGACTTCTTCCGAATAGTAAGTACAGAAGTAAACCGATAACAGGGAGAATGGTTAATACTAAAAACCAAGCCAATGTACTTTGCGGGGAACGATTTTCAATAAAAATAATGAAGGCAATCCCGATAAGTGTGATAGGCCAAAGTAAGCCGATTAAGGTAGATAAGGGAATAATGGACTTATTTAAAAATATGAGCATAATTGCTGCTATTGTAAATACAAATAGCAATTGGACAACGCGATTTTTCATATGTATACATTTCACCTATTCTTTCTTACATATAATCAAGAGAAAGTTGTACTTTAATAGCTTTATGATAAAATGTATTCTTTTTTTTTACAATATAGACATTTCTGCACTCTTTTATTGTTGGTAATGAGAAATCAATATTGCTAATTTAAAATGCCTCCACTACTGCAATATCAAAAAAAAATTATATTGATCATTCTGAATCTTTTAGCTCAATTATGCCTTGGTTTAATTAGGTGTCCGTAATCGGATTTGTGCTTGTACAAAGACCCCCTTTCTTTTTTATGGTGCCCAAAAGTTTGCAACATACTGATATTTGGTAAGTTAAATAACATGAAATTGGCTCATCAGAGGGGCCTCCTTTAAAAGCGGAAAAAGTTTCAGAAGTTAAGACAAATGATTGCCAAAGAATTTAAATATTCCTACCAAAATCAATGATGACATTCTTCAATACATTTGGACGAGATTAATGATTCGTTTAAAGGTATTTTTATAGATAAATTATGTAGTAGTAAAATCATACTTTAATTCAATGTTAGATTTATTTTAATTTCAATATTATTGATTTTAAGGTTCTTAATAATGTTAATAGTATGATAATGATGTTAAAGAACAATTTATGAACATTATCCATATCTCGTATTTTTGAAATTTTAAATGCTATAATGCCAATAATAACAACATTTGGTATTTTCGGAATTTTGAGTGTTGTTAATTTATTTGTGCTAGGAGGTGGAGAAATATGGCCAATGTAAAAGAATTACCAGAAGAAGTTATGCAAGAGTTAGAAGCATGTGCTTGCGGATGTGGCATGTTAACAGGTAAAGGTGGTGGATGATAAAATGAAATTTTAGTAAAGTGGAAGTAAATGACAAAAGTGAAAGAATAGCCTGAGGAAGTTGTGCAAGAATAATTATAAACATCCCACTTAAATGGTTAATGAAGAATAAATATAAAAATAATAATTACTACTATTTATTCAATAGTAGTAATTATTATTTATTAAGGGAATTTAGTTAGAAAATTTTAGGGTTTTAAAAGTG
Organism: Lysinibacillus zambalensis; assembly: GCF_040183165.1. Lineage (NCBI taxonomy): Bacteria > Bacillati > Bacillota > Bacilli > Caryophanales > Bacillaceae > Lysinibacillus > Lysinibacillus zambalensis. Next base: position 43,811 of record NZ_JBEGDG010000003.1, on the reverse strand, counting down.
ATGTATGACTTAAAATAGAAATTTCTGTGTAACTTACTCTTGATGAGTCCAATCAATTAATATAATAAATATTTTTAGAGGGAGAGAATCTGTGTGAAATTGTCCAATGATTTATTAGTAGTAAATAAAAATCAAGATTTTTTAATTTATAATTCAGAGTTTAATAAGGCTTTAATAATTAATAAAAAAACTTATGAAACATTATTTAATAATCAAAATGAACAAATTGATAGTACTAAATTATCCTTTTTAAGTGAGGGAGAAGTAAATATTTTAATTAAGAATGGAATTATAATTAAAAATCAACAAGAATATGAAGAGAACAAGTATATTAAAATTCTTAATAAGAGAGATAATAACGTAGGAATTAATGTTGTATATTTTCATGTTACTCAAAGGTGTAATTTAAAGTGTTCATATTGTTATAACAAAAACAACCTTAATAAACAGGATTTATTAACTACAAATGAAGTAAAAGAAATTTTGTTTAATCTTGCTGAAATAGGGGTAAAAGTAATTAATTTTACAGGTGGAGAAATTCTCTTAAGAAGAGATATTGAACAAATATGTGAATATGCTAAATCGTTAAATTTGCATATAGAAATTTTATCTAACGGTATGCTACTTAATAAAAGAATGGGGTTATTAAATTATGTAGACAAATTTATTATTAGTCTAGATACGTTAAATGAAAAAAATAATCTAAGAGAGGGATTAAATACTTCACTTCTTTTAAGTAACTTACAGAATATCCCACTGGAACATAAACAAAAATTTTCAGTACGCTCGGTATCTTCAAATAACAATGAAAATGACTGGAGAGAGGTGAAGGTGTACGCGGAAAATGTATTAGGAATGAATCACATTTTAGTACCTTTTATTCCGAATAAGGTTGATGAAATGGCTTATACACCAGATTTGAATTGTTTTCCATTAGATAATGAAGATTGTACTTTGAATAGTAGTCTTTGTGGTGCGTCGTATAAAATAATCGCTATTGATTCTGATGGTTCTATTTATCCTTGTCAAACTCTAATAAATCCTAAATATAAGATTGCTAATATAAAAGAAACAGATTGGCTTAAAAAATTGAAAAATTCTACAATTACTGCTCAATTCCAAAATAGAACTGTATTAAACATTAAAGGTTGTGAAACTTGTAGTATTAAATATTTATGTGGTGGTGGGTGCAGTGCCATCTCAGATAATTTTTTTGGTGATATAAATGTAAGTAACGAAGTATTATGTGATTTTCAAAAAAGAATAGCGATGAATAAACTTGAAAATTTATTAATAAAATATGCATGATACAATTAGAAGTATTTTGGAGAAATATTATTTATATAAATATCGCTATTCTGAAAATAATGACCCTATTCAAAATATATTTATCCAAAATGATAAATACTTGAAAATATCTGAAAACAATAATTTTTTTTGGAATTTTTTAGACTTATTGGCGATTGATTATAGAGTAGAAGACACAGAAGTTTATATTATTAAAAACCATTCAAATTATAGAGAATTAGTGGAAGGTTCAAGAATTCTTTCAATCAATAAAAGTAATAATATATTGTATGAACTTATTTCTCAAAAAAATTTTTATGATATTGTTATAGAAGATAAAAGTATGAATAGAAAAAATATTAGATTAAAAAATCCTATTATTAAGGAAGATCAAATAATTAATAACATTAAATTATATGGAAATGATCTTGTAGTTAAATTTCATGATTTAAACGATATAAGTTATATAAATGATTTATTTAACAAAATAGATTCAGTTGATTTATTCGTCTTGGATGTAAGAGATAATCAAGGTGGCTCTTTTACAAATGCAATAAGATTTTTAGAGTATTTTATTAGAAAAGGGCATGCAATTACTTTTTTGGAAGGTAAAAATTCAGAATATAAAGTAACTTCTAAACAAAATAAAAAAATAAATTTTAAAAATTTGGTTATTATTTTTAATGAATTTACAATAAGCTCTGCTGAGGTAATTATTAAATCATTAATTACTGAATTCCCTAATACTGTTTTAATAGGGGAACAAACAGGTGGAAAAGATATTGTAACAAATATATTTTCTTGCGAAGAATATTTTATTAAAGTTCCACAATTTAAATACAAGTTTAATAATTATTTAGATAAAAGTCCAAAAATAGAACCTAATTTCGATTTCGGAAATATAAAAATCAAAAAAAAGTTAAAGGAGCTAGGTTTGATAAGTGAAAAATTTGATTAAAGATAACATAGGATTTGTTATAGTTACTCTCTTTTTGACAATCTTCACGGCTTTATTGACAGTTTCTGTACCTTTACTATTATCTAATGTGTTCAAAAAGAATTATCAACTGAATTATCAAACGTTACTATGGATAATTGTATTCATGATAATAACATATACTATTCAAATATTCATGGTAATTATAAGAGAGAATTTTGCTAAAAAATTCAATTCTAATTATGCAAAAAATCTTTACGGTGAATTGCATAAAATGAAATACGATTCTATTTTATCTAAAGAACCTACTTATTTAATCGAAAGAATAGGACAATCTATAGATTTTTTTTACATGTTTATTTCTAATAGTTTGGTGGGAATTATAAGTAATAATATTATTATTATTATTGCTCTTTTTCTTATATTTAAAATAAATTTGATGTTGGGGATTCTACTACTACTTTTAATACCATTAAATTATTTAGGTTTTAAAGCAATAAATAAAGAATTGCATAAAAAGAGTATGATAATGCAAAAGGAAACAGCGCAAGGATATAAAGAGCTAGTATCCATTTTTAAAAATGTTGATATGGTAAAACAAGAACGTAATATAAATCGCATTAATAATTTGATTGAACCGTCTTTAGAAAAGATTTATCATACAAGAGCCAAGGTTAATAAGTTCGGGCAAAGCAGCAGTCTTATAATCAAGTTAATTAATAATTTTGTGCAAAACTTGTTATTTTTCATCTTAGCTTTTATGATTTATACAAATCAAACATCTGTTAATGATTTAATAATAGTAAGTATTTTACTACCCATTTTCTTCACAGCATTACAAGGATTTACAAATGTGAACTTAGAATTTAGAGATATTCAAGTTTCTAAAGAATTTATAATAGAAGAACTTTTAGCGGAAAAAGAACAAGATGGTAGTGAAAAATTAAATCAAATAAAATCTATATCTTTTCATTCTGTTAAGTCAAATATAGGTAAAAAAACATTTGTATATAATATTAAAGGTGATTATGTAAAAGGAGATATTGTTTTTGTAAAAGGTGCTTCTGGGGCTGGAAAAAGTTCTTTAATGAAATTGTTATTGAAATTTAGAGAATCTGAGGGAATTTTTATTAATGGTTTACCTATTAATAAAATAGAGAATTATAGTTTGAGGGATAAAATTTTTTACCTCTCTCAGGATACAGCAATCCTGCCTTTTAGTATGAAAGAAAATATTCTATTTGGGAAGAAAGATTCTAATATTGATTGGAGTAAAATACAAAATTCGAAATTGCTAAAATCTATTCTTACAAATGGTAAATCGTTAGATATGAAAATCTATGAGTATGGAACAAATTTGTCAGGTGGAGAAAAACAAAGGATAATGCTTTCTAGGCTATTAGTAGAAGATTTTGATGTTATTATCTTGGATGAAGTAACAAGTAATATTGATAAGGAAAGTCAAGAGTTAATTTATAAAACATTATTAAATGATTATAAAGAAAAAATAGTCTTTATTATATCGCATGACTTATATAACGAGAAGTATTGTAACAAAACAATTAATATATCTCCCAATAGGAATTGAATGATTAGGTTTGATGTTTTCAAGTATTCTTTCCCTTTTGAGTGGATAGTTTCTGTATAAGCCCAACGTTCCCTCCGGCGAATTTTTTCAGCTTTTCCTTGGTATGATCCAATATTGATATTCGAATAATCTTATTTTCCAAGGACTTCAATAAAACACTCCAAGCAAAAAAAATTATAGCTGGGACAAAGAGTTTCAACCAACAAAAATACCGAACTATCCAATAAAACGCTCATGAAGTGTTTCGGAATAGTTCGTTTTTTTATTTGTCGTGTTTTGTTAATTTAGAGATTATTTGCCTTTGTTGTCCCAGTCTCATTTTTATTTTCACGAATTAATATGCAGTGTAAGCAACATTTTTGCTATTTACTCCAAATTCTTTTGAATTGGCGATATTAGTACTAGTACAGAATCAGAATTAATTCGTTGTTGATTTTTGATGAACAGCGACGGTATTATATCTGTTTAGGAAAAGTGTTTCTTGGATATATTTTGTTGATTTTTTCCCTTTTTAGTAATTCACTTTCTGTTCCTGTTGGCGTTTTATCCTTGTCACACTAGTTCCATTATGTAATATTTTTTCTTTACTCCACTTAAGTGCCTCTCATTGGGCGATTACAGGTATAAAGCCCTTTAGATATTTATTGCACTCTTATGTCCATTGCTAATTTACTTTTGTTAATATTCATATTTAAATGCTCCATTACTTGTTTAAAATTTGCTAAATCTGAAAGACCATAATTTAAAATTCTGTCTCAATCTCTAATTGAATATGTATACTAACACCTCAGTAATAGTGTGAAATGGAAGGTATTTTTGTACATCTTTATTCAAGCAGGAATGAATGTACGTAATAAAATTAACATTTACCTTCTAATGTAATATTAATCACTAAATACTTCCTTTTAAATTTATGATTAATCTATTTTAAATAGTCTTTTATTTATAATTTTTAGAATATATTACCGTTGCTTTCACATATACTATTTTAAATGCTAATTATTTTTTAGATAAGAATATAATCAAGATGTACGTAAATGGTTAGGTAAAAAGAAATACAAAAAAACGCTTTTTTAATATATTGAAATGGTTGTTTGATTTTTAACACTTTAAACGAGAAAACTATTTGTAAAAAACAAATAGTTAGAAATTACATATACTTTTTTATATAAGAAATAGTAATTATTAACTGTTATGTTAAATGTAATCTCGGAATTCACATGATATTTTAGTAATAAAGTAAACAGGATCAATCTGAAAATATTATATTTAAATAACAAAAACAGAAGAGGATAGGTATAAGGTTAAAAAAAGGGCAAACAATTAAGTAAAGAAAAAGTTAAGTTTATTAAATTATTTTGTAAAGATGTATGGAGTTGATTTGTTTGTATCTTTGTAATATTTAGAAAAATACACTTGTTTTATGTATTATTTCCATATAAAATAATATCACAGTTAATTTTCAGATAATTCAATCATAGGATTGAATGTGTGGAAAAGTAAAAAAATGGTAAATGTGTTAACTGAATATTATTGGAGGTGTTAATAAATCTTTCAATAAAATATAATTCTGAAATAAATTTCATAGCGTTGTAAAAACATTTTTCAAAATATTGAATATAGGAGGGGGAGATTGTTTGAATACAGCAAATGACCTATTAACAATTAGAAATCTCACTACAAGTTTCCGTATTAAAGAAACTTACCACGCTGCTGTAGATGATGTCTCACTTTCGCTTAAAAAGAATGAAGTATTAGCAATCGTTGGGGAATCGGGTTGTGGTAAAAGTACATTAGCGACTACCATTGTAGGCTTGTACAATCCTGTTAATACAAAAGTTAATGGTGAGATCCTTTATAACAATCAGAATTTAACGAATCTGAATGACGAACAATTTAATAGTTTACGTGGTAATGATATTGGTTTTATTTTTCAGGATCCCCTTTCAGCCCTTAATCCATTAATGCGGATTGGAGAACAAATTGAAGAGGGACTAATGTATCATACAAAACTATCAAAGCAACAGCGTGAGGAGAGAGTATTAGAATTATTGAATCAAGTAGGCATTGCTAAACCAGAGCGTGTAGCAAGGCAATTCCCTCATCAATTGTCCGGGGGGATGAGACAGCGTGTCATGATTGCCATCGCATTGTCGTGTAAACCATCTATTTTAATTGCCGATGAACCAACAACAGCATTAGATGTAACGATCCAAGCTCAAATACTTGATTTACTAAAAGCATTACAGTTAGAAACCGAAACAGGTATTATCTTAATTACGCATGATTTAGGCGTCGTGGCAGAAATGGCTGATCGAGTTGCAGTAATGTATGCAGGTGAAGTAGTAGAAGAAGCACCTGTTCAAGAATTATTTACGAACGCTAAACATCCGTATACTCGTTCGTTATTGAATTCTATTCCACAAACACATACTGAAAATGAAAGACTTGAAGTTATTCGAGGTATGGTGCCATCGCTGGTGAATTTACCACGGGAAGGTTGCCGATTTTCAGCTCGAATACCCTGGATTGATGCATCTGCACACGAAAGAAAACCACAATTACATGAAATTGCACCAGGACATTTTGTTAGATGTACCTGCTGGAAACACTTTCGATTAGAGGGTGGAGAAGGAAGTGGAACTGTATGAGCTTTATGCAAATTAGTGATTTAAATGTTCATTACCCAATTCGAGGTGGCTTTTTTAATACAGTAGTCGATAGGGTCTATGCGGTTGATGGCGTCACAATGGAATTTGAAAAAGGGAAAACATACGGTTTAGTAGGAGAATCCGGTTCTGGAAAATCGACAACAGGTAAGGCCATTATAGGTCTAGAAAGAATCACGTCGGGTCAAATTTTTTATGAAGGTGAGAATGTTACAAACAAGCGCAGAAACCGTAATTCAGCTTACAACAAAGATATTCAAATGATTTTCCAAGATTCTCATTCGAGTATGAATCCTCGAAAGCGTGTTTTAGAAATTTTAGCAGAGCCTATTCGTAATTTTATGAGGCTTAGTGATCAAGAGGAACGTAAGCGCATAAAAGAGTTACTAGCGATAGTAGGAATGTCTGAAGATGTATTGTTAAAGTACCCACATGAATTTTCAGGTGGTCAAAAGCAACGTCTTGGAATCGCTCGTGCGGTTGCTTGTAATCCGAAAATGATTATTGCTGATGAACCAGTATCTGCACTAGATTTATCTGTACAAGCACAAGTACTGAATTTTATGAAAGACATTCAGAGTGAATTTGGACTTAGTTATTTATTTATTTCGCATGACCTAGGTGTCGTGAAGCATATGTGTGATCACGTAGCTATCATGTACAAAGGACGCTTTGTGGAAACAGGCACTCGAAAGGATATATACACGAATCCACAACATATTTATACAAAGCGCCTGTTATCAGCTATTCCTAATATTGAGCCCGAAACACGTTTAGAGCGTAAAATAATACGTCAAAATGTCGAGGCCAATTATCAACAGGAACAGCATAAATATTATGACGAGCATGGCAAAGTATACCCATTAAAATCTATTTCGGATACGCATAAAGTGGCGATGTCCGACATTGAACGGGGGGGTATATAAGATGTGGAAAACAATAGTTAGACGTGCGTTATTGATGATTCCTCAGATGTTTGTATTAAGTCTTTTTATCTTCATATTGGCAAAACAAATGCCAGGAGATCCATTTACGGGGCTTATTACACCAGAGACAGACCCTTCAAGGCTTGAGGAGCTTCGTCAACAAGCAGGTTTCTATGACCCTTGGTATGTTCAATATTACCACTGGATCGCAAACGCTTTTCAAGGTGATTTCGGAAAAAGCTATACATATAAAATTGCAGTTTCCACACTTATTGGTGAGCGCGGATTAAATACATTCTGGCTTTCATTACTCAGTGCAATTTTTGTATATTTGATTGCGATTCCATTAGGGGTGTTGGCAGGTCGCTACCAAGAATCATTTTTAGATAAATCTATCACCCTATATAGTTTTATAAGTTATGCAATACCAACATTTGTATTATCGCTCATTTTCGTATTTATTTTCGGATACAGACTCATGTGGTTCCCGACTAGCGGAACTGTGGATGTGGGACTTGAACCGGGTACAATGGCTTATTATTGGAGTAAAATCTATCATATACTTTTACCTGCTATTACGTATGCTATTTTGGGTACAACAGCCATTATTCAATATTTACGCTCAGAAATAATAGATGCAAAAACACAGGATTATGTGAAAACGGCTCGAAGCAAAGGTATCCCAATGAGAAAAGTCTACACTAGACATATTTTCCGTAATTCCTTACTACCAATCGCAGCCTTTTTAGGGTTTACAATTACAGGTTTATTAGGTGGCTCTATTTTCATTGAAACAATTTTTGGTTTCCCAGGAATGGGTCAGTTGTTTATCAATTCAATCATGAGTCGAGATTATAGTGTTATTACGGCACTAGTTATGCTTTATGGCTTCTTAACATTATTAGGTAGTCTATTGTCTGATATTATTATGAGCATTGTTGATCCACGTATCCGCATAGACTAACGACTAAAATAATGTTTAAGGAGAGGTGAATTCAAATGGAACAACACAATAATGAAACAGTCAAGTTTGATAACTCTCCACCGACGGGGATACAAGTCGTTTTACGAGAGTTTAAAAAAGATAAATTAGCAATGATATCCTTTTTCGGGATAACTTTTCTAATCATTGCATTTTTAGTCGCTGCCATGTTTTTAAATCAAGAAGAAATTTTAAAGATTAAACTGTTAGAGCGCTACACTGAACCTGGTGTAAATGGTTATACACTAGGAACAGATGAAGCAGGTCGTGATATGCTAGGGCAGCTAGTAATAGGTGCAAAAAATTCTATTTTAATAGCATTTGCAATTACGATCATTACTAGTGTCGCAGGAATAGGTCTGGGTATTATCATGGGGTATTACGGTGGATTAATTGATAATTTGTTTATGCGAATCACTGAATTCTTTATGACATTACCTAATCTGATGGTCATCATTGTTTTTGTTACCATAATTCCAAAATATGGTGTTCTTGAATTGATTTTAATCATAAGTTTATTTCAATGGATGAGTACCGCACGTTTAGTCCGAAGTAAAGCACTATCGGAGGGGCGAAGAGATTATGTAAATGCTTCTAAAACAATGGGGACAAGTGATTTCGCTATTATGTTTAGAGGTATTTTACCAAATTTAAGTTCTATTTTAATCGTTGAATTAACGTTAAACTTTGCTGGTAACGTCGGGATCGAAACAGGATTGTCCTTCTTAGGGTTTGGTTTGCCGCCATCGACTCCGAGTTTGGGTACTCTTGTAAACTATGCGAGAAATCCAATCGTTTTATCAGAAAAATGGTGGGTATGGTTGCCCGCATCAATATTAATTCTAATCTTGATGCTTGGTATAAATTACGTCGGTCAAGCACTTCGTCGTGCAGCTGACGCAAAACAAAGAATTGGATAAAGGGGAGGATATACTATGAAAAAAAATTGGTTATTACTATCTGTTATCTTTACAGTGATGTTTGTTTTAGCAGCCTGCAATAACGATGGTAAAGAGGCAACTAAAACGGATAATGGCAAAGACAAACCGACACAAACAGAACCTAATAAAGAAGATACAGCTTCATTTCCAATGGAAGTAACAAATGAAGGTGACCCTATTAAAGGTGGTACGTTAAAAGTGGCGCTTGTAACGGACACTCCTTTTAAAGGAGTTTTCATTCCAGAGTTATCTGATGATGCTTACGATAGTTCAATCTTGGATTATGCAAAAAATGAAATTTTTGAATTGGATGGGGATTTCCGAGTAAAAGATACAGGTATTGCAAAATTAGAAGTTGATAAGGACAATAAGAAGGCGAAGATTACTATTCAAGGCGACGTAAAGTGGTCTGATGGTAAACCTTTGACAGCTGAAGACTTAATTTTCCCATACGAAATTATTGGTCATCCTGATTACGATGGAGTACGTTATAACGACGACTTCAAAAATATTATTGGCGCAGAAGAATATCATGATGGAAAAGCAAAGTCAATTTCGGGTATTAAAAAAATCGACGAAAAATCAATTGAAATTACGTTCAAGAAAGTATCACCAGCTATTTATTCAGTTGGGGATGGGTTATGGGGTTATGCAGCACCGAAGCATCAGCTAGAGTCAATTCCTGTTAAAGATGCCCTAATTGCTTCAGATGCAGTTCGTAAAAATCCTGTAACTCTTGGCGCATTTAAAATTGATAAAATTGTAAATGGAGAGTCCGTTCAGCTTGTAGCGAATGAACATTACTTTAAAGGTAAGCCAAAGTTAGATAAAGTGGTGATCGAAGTCGTTCCTTCAAGTTCAATTGGTGAAGCTATGAAAACTGGTAAATATGATATTGCAGATCATTACCCAACAAATCAATTTGACAATATAAAGGACCTATCAAATATTGCGATTGTAAGCCGTCCAGAGTTGTCATACTCTTATCTCGGGTTTAAAGTAGGGAAATTAGATAAAGCAAGTGGTAAGAATATTTTTGATGAGAAGTCAAAAATGAATGATGTAAACTTACGTCAAGCGGTTGGCTACGCTATGGATATTGAATCTGTTACAGAAAAATTCTATCAAGGTCTACGTGTACGAGCAAACTCATTAATTCCACCAGTGTTTGCATCTTACTATGATGACACGTTAGAAGGCTATCACTATGATCCTGAAAAGGCTAAAGAATTACTAGATAAAGCAGGGTATAAAGATACAGATGGTGACGGAATCCGAGAAGATAAAGATGGGAAAAAATTCACGATTCGTTTAGCAGCAATGTCTGGTTCAGACACAGATGAAGCGATTGCTGAATATTATCGTCAAAACTGGAAAGAAGTAGGGTTAAATGTAGAATTAACTACTGGTCGTTTAATTGAATTCAACAGCTTCTATGATAAAGTACAGGCTGATGATCCAGAAATCGATATGTTTATGGCTGCATGGAAAACAGGTACGAACCCATCTCCGGCAGGTTTATATAGTGAGGGGGCAGAGTTTAACATGAGTCGTTACGTTTCTGCTGATTTAACAAAAATGTTAGAAGACATTGATTCTGAGAAATCAATGGATCCGGAACACCGTGCAAAAGCATTCCGTACATGGCAAGAATATATGAGCGAAACAGCAACGACAATGCCAATGTACTTCCGTACGGAGATGGTTCCAATCAACAAACGCGTGAAAAATTACAATATTGATTACGCAAATACAACAGAACTTCAAACTATTGAATTAACAGCAGATGCTCCATTAAAATAAGCATATTACTGAAAAAACAGTCTTTCTTTGTATATGAGAAAGACTGTTTTTCATAACTAAATAGTTATCAATTTAGTAAAATAATTTAAAAAACAATCGTTGGAAAATTCCAATGGGCGAAGTTAAAAGTGAACACATAACATATACGTATCTATAAGTTACAAGTCTCGAATTACAAAGATGGAAGAAGTGAATTTATGGACGTATAATACATGGCTTTGGACCATGGCATGGATCTGGGAATGCAGAAGCAAATACTGTACTAACACTAATTAAAAATACCGTAAGATATAAAGTAGAAATGAAAAGTTTAATACTCTTTTTCATGTTCAATCTCTCCTTTATGTTTGGCAATTGCATTATAGTATATTAATAGTAATTTTGGAATGTTTTTTGCTGAAAAATCTGTTAATTGGAATATTTCTGAATTATAAGTGTGGTAGATGCCTGAAAAGAACAATGAATTTCATAATAGATTTAGAAGGTATATGTCCAAGCTTTATAGTAAGCTAAAGGATTTATAACATACTAGTATTGATAGGGTATTGAAGCAATAAAAAACTCCCATCACAGTGTGCTTACTGTTGATAGGAGTTAAGGTTATTATCGACTAGCAACCCAAGTTTTCACAAGATCAGCAGTACCATAAACGTAATGCTGCTCGCCAACTTCGTGATATGTTGCGCTATCGTCAACTTCCGTATGCTTGTACGGAATACGTTGACGACGTTTTTCTGACATTGGGTCAGGAAGTGGAATTGCTGATAATAATGATTTTGTATACGGATGAACAGGGTGATTGTAAATATCATCTGCTTTACCGATTTCCATAATTTTACCGCGGTACATAACAGCGATACGGTCGCTGATATACTTAACCATTGATAAGTCATGGGCAATGAAAAGATATGTTAGGCCACGTTCTTTTTGTAGTTGCTTTAATAAGTTAACAACTTGCGCTTGAATAGATACGTCCAGTGCTGATATCGGTTCATCGGCGATAATAAACTTTGGATCTAAGCTGAGCGCACGAGCAATTCCAATACGTTGACGTTGGCCGCCAGAGAATTCGTGTGCATAACGGTTTGCGTGCTCTTTGTTTAAGCCAACAGCCTCTAACAGCTGATTAACTTTTTCACGACGCTCTTTTTTATCTTTGTAAAGACCGTGAATCGTAAAGCCTTCACTAATAATTTCTCCAGCTGTCATACGCGGATTTAATGAAGCGTATGGATCTTGGAAAATCATTTGCATTTCACGATTAAATTTCTTTAAATCATTTTTAGATTTTTTCCCTTGGACGTTCTCACCATCGAAAATAATTTCACCATCTGTGATGTCGTACAGGCGGATAATGGAACGACCAGTTGTCGATTTACCACAGCCGGATTCTCCAACAAGACCAAGTGTCTCACCTTCGTATACATCGAAGCTAATACCATCGACAGCTTTAATAGGGTTACCTGCTGAACCGAAATGCTGCTTTAAATTTTTAATTTCAAGAATTTTTTTTGTGCCCGATTTAGTCATTTGATTGTGCCTCCTTTGCTAAATATCCTTCAATACGTTTAGCAACCGCATCAGGAAGCGGGATTTTTGGTGCGTCAGGATGCATCAACCAAGTTTTTGCAAAGTGCGTTTCACTTACTTGGAACATCGGTGGTTCTTGCTCATAGTCAATAGCCATTGCAAATTCGTTACGAGCGGCAAACGCATCGCCCTTTGGAGGGTTAGTAAGATCTGGTGGTGAACCAGGAATCGTGCGTAGTAGCTCATCATTATCGTTATCTAAGTCTGGCATTGAACCAAGCAGACCCCATGTATACGGATGCTTAGGATTATAGAAAATATCATTAACAGTACCATATTCGACGATTTGACCTGCATACATAACTGCAACTCGGTCGGCAATGTTTGCAACTACACCTAAATCGTGAGTAATGAAAATGATAGATGTTTTCGAATTTTTTTGGATTTCTTTCATTAGCTCTAAAATTTGCGCTTGAATTGTAACGTCTAATGCTGTTGTTGGTTCATCGGCAATTAGAAGCTTTGGATCAGCTGCAAGTGCGATGGCAATTACAACACGTTGGCGCATACCGCCTGAAAATTCATGCGGATATTGAGTATAACGTTTTTCAGGGAAGGGGATACCTACCTGCGTTAAAAGTTCGATTGCACGTTTTTTAGCATCAGCTCTTGATACTTTTTTATGTTGTAAAATAACTTCAGTTATTTGACGTCCGACCTTCATCGTCGGGTTTAAGCTTGTCATTGGATCTTGGAAAATCATTGCAATTTCATTTCCGCGTACTTTTGACATTTCTTTATCACTTAAAGGAACTAAATCACGACCGTTAAATAAAATTTGTCCTGACTCATAAATACCAGGTGGCTGTGGAATTAGTTTCATCAATGCGTTACTCGTAACACTCTTACCAGAACCGGATTCACCAACGATTGCTAGTGTTTCACCTTCTTTTAAGTCAAAGTTTACACCACGAACAGCATGAACAAGTCCTGCGTACGTTTTAAAGTTTATTTTTAAATCTTTTACTTCTAAAATTGTTTTACTCATTTTCGGCCACCTCCTTATTTACGTAGTTTTGGATCTAATGCATCACGCAAGCCATCACCAACTGCGTTAAACGCAAAGATTGTTAGTGAAATGAACAATGCAGGGAATATTAAACGCCAAGGAGCATTTGCAATTGCACCATTACCTTCAGAAGCCATTGTTCCCCAAGATGCAAGTGGAGCAGGAACTCCAAGCCCTAAATAACTAAGGAAAGACTCTGTAAAAATAGCGGATGGTACTGTTAATGTCATTGTTACTAAAATTACACCAAGTGCATTTGGCACTAAATGTTTTAAAATTAAATGCCCTGTGCGTGCACCTAAAGTACGAGCAGCAAGTACATATTCTTGGTTCTTAATAGCTAAAACTTCACCGCGAACAATACGAGCCATTTGAATCCAACCTGTAATAGATAATGCGATAATCATTGGTACAATACCTGGTTTTAATACTACTAAAAGTACAATAACAACTAAAAGGTAGGGTATAGCTGTTAGAACATCTGCAATACGCATCATTATATTATCAACACGACCGCCTGCTAAACCAGAAATACTTCCCCATAATACGCCAATAATCAAATCAATAATGGCAGCAGCAAAACCGATGAGTAAAGAAATACGAGCGCCAGCCCATACTCGAACGAAAATGTCACGACCTAAATCATCTGTACCAAACCAAAATTCTGCCGATGGTGGAGCATTATACGAACCTAGTTGCTCACTATAGTGGTATTGTGAAAACATTGGCACAAAGGTAGCCATTAACACAATACCTATTAAAGCGATTAAACCAAAAATCGCCATTTTATTATGGGAAAAACGAAGAAATACTTCCTTCCAAAAGGAGACAGATTTATCAGCTAATTTATCAGTTGCTTCATGATTTCCGCCAATGATTTTAAACTTATCTTTTTCGATTTGTTGTTGTGTCATTACTTTTTCGCTCCTTTCAGCTTAATTCGCGGATCGATTACACTATATAAAATATCTACGATGAATACCGCAAATAAAAGAATGATTGCGTAGAACACGGTTGTCCCCATAACAACTGTATAGTCACGGTTCGTAATACTTTGTACAAAGTGCTTACCTAAACCAGGAACCGCAAAGATTTGCTCTACAATGAAGCTTCCTGTAACAACACCGGCTGTTAATGGACCTAAATGGGTAACAACTGGTAAAAGGGCGTTGCGTAAAGTATGGCGGAAGACGACTGTCCATTTGCCTAAACCTTTTGCACGAGCCATTTTTACATAATCGCTATTGTTTTGTTCAAGCATACTTGAACGTGTCAGTTTAGCGATAAAGCCCATATGCGAAAATGCAATAGCTAAGGCTGGCAATATACTATAACTAAAGCCTTTCCATCCACTAATCGGGAATAACTGAAGTTTGTATGCAAGGAAATACTGCATGAGACCAGCTAAAATGAAAGATGGAACGGAAATTCCGAGCACCGCAAAGGTCGTTGCCAAATAATCTGGGAACTTATTATGATAAAGCGCTGCCACTACACCGATTAATACACCAAATCCAATAGCTAGCAGCATAGCTTCAATCCCTAAAGTTAAAGATACTGGGAAGCCTTCTGCAATCATATCATTAGTAGAACGCGCTTTATATTTCATAGATTCACCGAAATCAAAAGTGGCCGCATCGATTAAATAATCTTTGTACTGAATATACCAAGGGTTATTTAATCCATACGTTTCGTTTAACTTTTCCTCTATTTGAGGAGGGAAATTACGTTCAGATGCAAATGGGTTACCAGGAGCGAGACGCAATAGGAAAAACGTAGCCGTTACGATGACGAAAAGCGCGAGAAGTATATACATCAGCCTTTTCAAAATATATTTAATCACATAAAACTCCTCCTTCTACTTGTCAATTATCTGACAAATAAGTGCCTTCGTATTTTAAAAAGAGCTGACTCGCGCCGAAGTGGCCACGAGGCAGCTCTCCGCTTAGAGCTTAAAAAGAAATCATTATTTCATCTTTACATATTTAAGATGAATATCACCAGTTGGATTTGGATCTAAGTTTTCGATATCATCATTAACTACTGACAAGTTAGTGTAGTAGTAAATAGGTGCAACTGGGAGTTCTTTCATAATGACTGCTTCTGCTTGCTTTAAGTAGTCAATACGTTTAGCTTCATCTACTTCAGCAATAGCTTTATCTAAGAAGCCTTTGTATTCAGCGCTTTCCCATCCTGTATCGTTATTACCGTTTTTAGCAGTATCGAACATTTCAAGGAATGTATATGCGTCTAGATAGTCAGCTACCCAACCCATACGAGCTACTTGGTAGTCACCAGTGTTGATTTTTTCTAGATAAACTTGCCATTCTGAATTATCTAACTGAGAAGTAATACCAAGTTTTGTTTTCCATTCTTCTTGAATAAATTGAGCGATTGCAGCATGTGCTTCAGAAGTGTTGAATGAAATATTCACTTGAATATCTTTAGGGTCTTTAATGCCAAGTTCTTTCATACCAGCTTCAAGAGCAGCTTTTGCTCCATCAACATCGTTATCTTTCATGTAACCACGGTCATCTTCAAAATTAGGAACTGCTATAGGTACCATTCCTGTAGCTGGTTTTTGTTCACCTTTAGTTACGTTGTCAATTAATTTTTGACGATCGATTGCTAGAGTAAGAGCTTTACGGATATTTGCGTTAGACATAACTTTGTCTTTTGTATTGAATTTGTACCAATAAATAGATGCTTGGTCTTTGATTCTTAAAGATTTATCTTTTTTGAACTCATCAATAGCATTAAGATCTACTGTTTGGAATGGTGCACCGATATAGTCAAGCTCGCCACCTTTATACTTAGTAGCAACAGTTGCTTCTTTTTCAACCATATCAATATTTACAGTATCAAGATCAACATTTGATGCATCCCAATAATCTGCATTTTTTGCAAGAACGATAGATTCATTATGTTTCCAATCGCTTAATTTATAAGGACCATTTGTTACGAAGTTCTCACCTGCGTCTGTGTACCATTCTTTATTAGCTTCAGTCACTTTTTGGTTAACTGGTAAATAAGTTTTGAATCCTGTTAATTCTAAGAAATACGGAGTTGGATTTTCTAAAGTTACGACTAAAGTTTTGTCATCTTCAGCTTTGATACCAACAGCATCAATAGAACCTTTTCCTTCGTTGTATGCTTGAGCCCCTTTAATTGGGTAGAAAATAGAAGCATACTCAGAAAGATTTTCTGGATTTAACGCCCATTTCCAAGAATATTCGAAGTCACCTGCTACAACTGGATCGCCATTTGACCATTTTGCATCACGTAATTTGAACGTATAAGTCTTTTTATCTTCACTTATAGTCCAATCCTCAGCCATACCTGGAGTAGGTTTACCATCAATGTCTGAAACAGTCAGACCTTCAAGAACGTTAATTAGGATTGCGCTAGATGTAGTATCTGTTGCAAGTTGTGGGTGTAAAGATGGTGGTTCTGAAGCGATTGCTAAGTTAATTTCTTTAGCTTTTGAACCAGAATCTTTTTTGCCGTCTGAAGATGAAGAATTATCAGACTTTTCACCACCGAAGCCACATGCAGCTAATACCAGTGAGAATACTGCAAGGACAGTTAATAATAAAAACTTTTTGTTTTTAACCATGTGAATCCCCCTTATACAATTTTAAGCCTTTTGTGAAGCTCTTATTTAATATACCAAAAAATCATTGTGTACAAAATAAAAAAGATTCAAATTTATATAGTATTATCTGACATTTGAGAAGATAATAAATTTTTTCTATTCATCACATTAAAGGATAAAAGCGCTTTCATAACAATAATTTGATATTAATTCGTTCTGAATATCAAAAAAAGAATAAAAATACAGAAATGACTTACTATATCGAAAATTCATATTGTTTAGATAATATTATTGTTATAGTAAAAATGAGTCAAAAGTCATGTATTGATAACATGGGTGGTTGGTGTCGATTTGTAGAAGATTATCGCAAAATCGAGTAATTTCGATTCTTGGCGAGGTGTTTTTTTGCAAATTATAATCTCGAAGGATGAATATTTTTATCTATTAATGATATATAAGAAACTTGTTTTGTATTTTTTTAAGAATATCCAGTATAAGAGAGAACAAAGAAGAGGTAGAGTATATGTATGACAAAATGTGCCACTCTTAAAGAATAAATGTACGTTAGTTAATGAAAATATGTTTTTTTGAAATAATTTACACATTACTGGAATATTCAATATTGTATAAAAAAACGTTGCATGGAATCAATTATATGTGTGTAGGGTTGAGTTTATACTAAATGAAAAAAATACATAATTATCATTACTTTTATGCTGTTGTTTTATGGAGAAGTCCATTTGTCTTGCTTAGGAGGAAAGCTTCTTCATATAGTTACTAAAAATTACGTAAGTGGAAAATTACTTTGTCTATATACGTGGTTAATTCTACCATATTTTAATTGCTAAATGGAGGTTTTCCTAAAAATAAACAGCAAAGTGATTTGAATCAATAATTATAGATGGACGATTTCTTAAGTAAGTAGTGGGTAACCAAAGTATTAAACGATATTAGTCACTATTAGTGTCCTCTCGTTGCACTCACGCTTTTGATCAGAAATGCGGACTAGGACAAAAACAAGCAGAGAATAAAAAATTCTCTGCTTGAAATGATTAAAGCTTAAATTGGTTAATTTGGGTTTGTAAGTCTGAGGATTTTTCACTTAAATCTGTAGCAACGTGATTTATTTGTTGCATAGTTGCTGCTTGTTCTTCACTAGCTTCGGCTATGATTTGTGTATTAGCAGCACTTGAAGAAGCACCATGAGCAATTTCTGAAACGGAGGCTGCTACTTGCTCAGCGCTTGCAGAGATTTCTTCAGAAGTAGCTGAAATGTCTTCTATTTGATTTGTCATCTTATTAATCGCTTTTACGATTGCTTCAAAAGAGTTACCAGCATCCCCAATGATTTTTACACCATCTGTAACAGATTGTAGCCCATCTTCGACAGCTTTTTCTACATTTTGGGTATCTTCTTGGATTTCTTGTGTTAAGGTAACAATTTGATTGGCTGATTGCTTTGATTCTTCTGCTAGCTTACGAACTTCGTCAGCTACGACAGCGAAGCCTTTTCCATGTTCACCTGCACGTGCAGCTTCGATTGCAGCGTTTAGCGCTAATAAATTCGTTTGATCTGTAATGGCAGTAATGACTGTAGTTATATTGCCTATTTCTTCTGATTGCTTACTTAGTTTTTGAACGAGATTGTTAATCATTTGGGTAGAATCATAAATTACGTTCATTTGTTGTTGAGCCTCATCAACTGTACTAGTACCGTTACTCGCCAATTCAGTTGTTGTCACTGCGCTTTGGTGGAGTTGTTGAGTAGCCTCTGCTATTCGCTGTACACCTACGGCTGTTTCATCCATAGCATGTGCACTTTCATTGGCAGCAATTGTAGCAGTAGATGCCGCATTTGCCGTCCCGTTAATTCGTACCGTAATTTCATCAGCAGAAGCTGAAATCTCTTCGATAGAGGCGGATAGTTCTTCAGCGGAAGCTGATAAATGTTCCGCATTGCCTTGAATATGTGTTAATAAACCTCGTAAGCTACTTTTCATAACGTTAAAAGTTGTAGATAGTTGTCCAATTTCATCTTTAGATTGATAGGAAATATCTTGATGATATAATTCACCATTCGCAATATTATTGGCAGCAAGAACCATGGATTTTAAAGGTCGTGAAATTGTACGCTGGACATATAACATCAGTGATACTCCAAGTATTACACCAATGATGATAGCGATGATTGAGATTGTTTGTGAAATGGACACTGCTTGTTTAGATTCTTTCGTGACAATATCAAGTTGTTTTTTTTGATAACTTACAATTTTCTCTGATACTGCTAATAAATCTGTATTTGCTTGTTGGACATCGCCATTAACTTTTTGTATCGCTTCTTCTAATTTTCTGGCATCATAAAGTGCTAGTGCTTCTTCAGCGGCTTTGTTAAAAGCTTCATTATATGTATTTAAATCTTTTGCATAAGTCTCCATTTCGGATGAATCAGATTTTTCCATCGTCTCAATTACATACGAATCTAGCATTTTAGAATACTTTGTAAAGTTATCTTTATTAGTTGCTGAGTCTTCGATGAGTATTGCCCGAATGTAAAGACCTTGCATTGCTCGAGCAGTTTGAATATTATTAGCTAATTCTACTAGAGCTACACGATTTTCTAGCGCATTTTCTACCTTCTTATCAATATTTGAGAATTGAATAAACATAATGACCAATGAAATAATTAAGGTCAGGATGATGGTTAAAAAACCAAAGCTTAATTTTTTGCCTACAGACATAAAGTTACGTCCTTTCTGAGATGCTATTTACTTTTTTTACTTAAATTTAGCAATTTAGAAAGGAAGAAGTCAATAACACTCGAAATAAACAGTTCGGAATAATCACAAGTTTTTTTAACGTTACTATAATCAATAGCTGTATAGTACAGATTACGTGGTTATCACCATAAAAAAGGAACACGATACAACTCGTATCGTATTCCAACGCTTTAAGACTGTTTTTTTAATTGTAAAATGACAGTTTCATCTGGATCAATGTATAAAGTTTTTTGTTCAAAGTAAATAACAAAACCAGGTTTAGCACCATTTGGTTTTTTTACTTGACGTATTTCTGTGTAATCTACTGGAACAGAAGAAGAGTCTCTTGCTTTTGAAAAATAGGCAGCAAGCGTTGCAGCTTCTCGTAATGTTGTTTCGTCAGGTTCACTTGTATGGATGACAACATGTGAACCAGGAATGTCCTTCGTATGCAACCAGGTATCTGTACGTTTAGCCATTTTAAATGTAAGCATGTCATTTTGTTTGTTATTTTTCCCAACAGAAATCGCTACACCTGTAGAAGAGACATAACGTTCAGGCTCTGGTTTCGTTTGTTTTTTCTTTTTTCTTGCATGACGTAATTTCAAATAACCTTGTTCTGCTAATTCTTCGCGAATTTCTTCTATATCTCCAGGAGCAGCTTGTTGTACTTGCTGAGCAAGCATTTCAAAATAAGCTATTTCTTCCTTCGTTTTTTCTAACTGTTCTTGCACCATAATAAGGGCATTCTTTGCTTTTGTATATTTTGTGTAATAGCTTTGAGCATTTTCAATAGGTGTTTTACGTTCACTTACTGGAATGGTGATTTTCTCATCTCCAGTTTCACTATAATAGTTAGTGACAGTTACTTCCTTTACACCTTTTTCAAACGCGTAAATATTCGCCATCAGTAACTCCCCATATAATTGGAACTGATCTAGCTTAGATGCGCGTTCGTAGTCTTTATTTAACTTTTTAGTTTTTAATATAAGTTTGTCAATTTCATTTTGCAGCCATCGTTCCAAATCACCAGCCTGCTGTTTGACACGATCACGCTCAGCTCGAGCAAAGAATACGCGGTCAAGAAGCTCATGGACATTCGGATAAATCGTTACATCTCCTTGTAAATGGGTTAGAGCAATTGGGGAGAAGTAAGTTTTATTATTAGCCATTACATACATTGGCTTTGCCCCACCATTAGTAAAGGAAGCTATAAAGTTTTTAAAGCAATTTAAACGATCATCTGTGTCTGTAAATCTGAATAATAATTCCTCAGCATGTATTGGTGAGAAACCAGTAAATTGCGAAACAATTTCCTTAGCCGTTTTTGGTTCTGAGAAAAATAGTGTAATTTGTTCGTCGGTTACTGCTAAAGGGTGCCATTTATTTTGTGCGGGTGGTGCGATATAAGGCTGACCAGGTAATACTGTACGGAAGCTATTTACGGATGGTGGTAAATGCTTTAAGCTGTCGACTATTTTTCCCTGCTCTTTATCTATTAATAATAGGTTACTGTGACGGCCCATAATTTCAGCATGTAACTCCCTTACAATCGGGTCGCCAATTTCATTTTTACTTTCGATTTCTACTATTATAATACGATCAAAATCGTGCTGTTTAATAGAAGAAATAAAACCACCCTCTATATGCTTTCTCAACAGCATACAAAACATTGGGGGTTCTGCTGGATTTTCAATCGAATGCTCAGTAAGGTGAACGCGTGCGTATGAAGAATGAATCGAAAAAAGTAATTTATGATTGCTTCCGTTCGCACGAATATGTAGAACAACCTCTTGAGCGTTTGGTTGATGTATTTTAGTAATCCGACCTGTTACTAATTGTTGTAGGTCGGCTGTCATTGAATAAGTAAATAAGCCGTCAAATGCCATATGAATTCCTCTTTCCAACGATATAAGCATCCTTGGTACTTTCGTATTTTATATTTTAACAGGTGTATTGATTAACCATTTATATTACAAATTACATAGAAGGTGCAGATTTCCGTTACGGGCTACTTGCTTTGTTGCTGACGCTTCGCTTTCGCACAGTTAAACCATTTGTTGCTGACGCTTCGCTTTCGCACAGTTAAACCATTTGTTGCTGTCGCTACGTTAGTACTACGCTTTCGCACGGAAAACATTCGCTCCGTGCAGGGTCTCGTCTGTCTCGCTTTCCCGCGAGAGTCAAGTAGCCCTTCACTACAATCTGCTAAAAATGGGCACATTTAAACAAAATATCAACAAAAAATTGCTCGATAGCATAACAATGCTTTCTTCATCAACACACCTTATAGTTAAATCGATTTATATGCTCATCACCATAGTTTGCGGTTGATTTCCGTTACGGCTGGGGCTTCCTGGGGGCGCGGGTCAACATGATGTAGTCAAGAATGCGTTATCACAGGACGTGATGTTTTTTAGCCTTCGTTCCTCTATTGTTGGACGCACAGCCTCCACTCCAATCAACTTATATGCATGCACACGTAAAATTATGCCGAGGCATAATTGATCTAATGTCATCTCTATCTTTTGGTGATGAGTTTTTTCTTATGTTTATCATAGCATTTTTTAGGTGAATATTAAAATATAGCTTCAATTGTGGTAGAATTAGCTTTTGCTCTATCTTCATTCAGCAGAAAACTCTCGCCTCTGAAGGTGGTGAGATGAATGCGGATGTGGTCCCTTTTC
Source organism: Lysinibacillus zambalensis (assembly GCF_040183165.1). Classification (NCBI taxonomy): domain Bacteria; kingdom Bacillati; phylum Bacillota; class Bacilli; order Caryophanales; family Bacillaceae; genus Lysinibacillus; species Lysinibacillus zambalensis. The sequence goes on along the minus strand of NZ_JBEGDG010000003.1, from coordinate 21,041 downwards.
AGTGGATGTCCAAACATCTGTAACTGCCGCTGCGCTTTCGCTACAAAAAACATCTGTAGCTGCCGCTGCGCTTTCGCTACAAAAAACATCTGTAGCTGCCGCTGCGCTTTCGCTACAAAAAACATCTGCTGAATGAAGATAGAGCCTCCGGCGGATGTCATGGATTTTGAAAGGAATGAATAAAGGATGTTAGCCTAAAATCTTCACATCCTGCGAAAACGGCTAACTGACCTGCATCGGTAAAAACGCTACATCCTGTGGCCTTACCGAAATGACCGACATCGTGTCGGCCCTCGTGCAGGCCTAGGCGCAATTCAAAATCCGGACGCATTGTTTATCTGTGCGAAAGCGAAGCGACAGCAACAATTACGCCAGGGCGAAATTGATCTATTTTTTTACGTCATAAATGACAGAGCTTATGTTATAATAATCCCAGTATGCAAAGAAGGGTGTGACGAACCTTGGTGCGTAGTATGACTGGTTTTGGCAGAGGTGTCACAACAACAAAAGACTTTCAATTAACAGTAGAAATGCGCTCGGTCAACCATCGATTTTTAGAAATTAATGCGAAATTCCCGAAAGAATGGCTTGAAGCAGAAATTTTTGCAAAGAAATTAATTTCGAAAGCTTTGTCACGTGGGAAAATTGATGTGATGGTTTATGTTAAGGACTTAGATAACATCGAGCAATCTATTGAAATTAATTGGTCATTAATTGAAGCGTATCGTAAGGCAAAAGAGCAATTAGCAAATAAAGTACCACTAGAAGAAAAATGGACGATGCAAGAGCTACTATCGCTTGAACAAGCGCTTGTACAGGAAAAGCCACAGCTTACACCTGAGGATTTACTTAGTGCTGTTGAAAAGGCTATTATGCAAGCACTGGAACAGCTCATTCAAATGCGTGAGCGTGAAGGGCAAGAATTGCATGATGTTGTTGTACAATATAAAGAACAGTTAAAAGAACAAGTGAATCAGATTCGTTCTTGTGCTTCCCTAGCTGTAGAAAAATATCGTACCCGATTATTGGAACGAGTTACTGAAGTGGCGAATGGAGCTTTGTTAGAAGATCGCCTACTTGCCGAAGTAGCGATATTTGCAGAACGTGTGGATATCACTGAAGAATTGGACCGATTAGATAGTCACTTTAATCAACTAGAAGAAACATTACAAGAAACGATTTCGGTTGGCCGTAAATTAGACTTTTTAATGCAGGAAATACACCGCGAGATCAATACGATTGGTTCAAAAAATCAATCAACAGAGGCGGCCATCGCGGTAGTTCAAGCGAAAACAATTTTAGAAAAGATGCGCGAGCAAGTTCAAAATATCGAATAGCTTGCATGTATCTGTTATAAATTAAGGGAGATATAGAGAATAAATGATAAAAGAACGTGGATTATTAATTGTTCTGTCTGGCCCATCTGGTGTAGGTAAAGGGACAGTGCGAAAAGAATTATTTTCTCAGCCGAATACGAATTATGAGTATTCCATCTCGATGACAACACGAAATCCTCGCGAAGGAGAAGTAGATGGTGTAGACTATTTTTTCAAGACGCGTGAAGAATTTGAAACGTTGATTGAACAGGGTGGCTTATTGGAGCATGCTGAATTTGTAGGGAATTATTACGGAACACCGTTAGCCTACGTAAATGAAACACTGGATGCAGGGCGTGATGTGTTTTTAGAAATCGAAGTGCAAGGTGCTGCACAAATCCGCCAAAAGGCTCCAGATGCATTATTTATTTTCTTAGCCCCACCAAGCTTAACGGAATTAAAGGACCGTTTAGTTGGTCGAGGGACGGAAACAGCAGAGGTTATTGCAAAACGTATAGCAACTGCAAGTGAAGAGCTTGAAATGATGAGCCTTTATGATTACGTAGTTGAAAATGATGAAGTGACAAATGCTTGTGATCGTATAAATGCGATTATTAAAGCCGAGCATTGTCGTAGAGAACGTGTAGAAAAAAGATATTTGTCAATGTTGAGAGGAGAATAAATCTATGTTATACCCATCAGTAGATACATTAAAAAAAGAAATCGATTCAAAATACTCGTTAGTAAGTTTAGCATCTAAACGTGCTCGTCAAATGCAAGAGGAACAAGACACTGAGCGTTTACACAAGTATGTTTCTCATAAGTACGTAGGAAAAGCACTTGAAGAAGTAGCGGCAGGTGTACTTACGAAGGTATCACAGGATGAGTCAACTGTGTACGAAGACGAAATCTAACATTGATGTAAATAGAAAATGTTAACGTCTGCAGTGGATTTTTGATTATACAGAATGCCGAGAGCTCCCGAGGAATTTTCCTTTGGGAGCTTATCATTTGAAAGGACGATTGTGCATGAATAAAAATATTTTACTTTGTGTTTCAGGTGGTATAGCGGTTTATAAGGCTGTCGCTCTAGTTAGCAAGCTATCTCAGGCTGGGGCAAATGTAAAGGTCATCATGACAGCATCAGCAAGACAATTCGTGAATCCATTGAGCTTTCAAGTTATGTCAAAAAATGATGTTTTTTTCGATACTTTTGATGAAAAGGATTCGAGTGTTATTGCCCATATTGATTTGGCAGATTGGGCAGATTTAATTTTAGTTGCACCAGCTACCGCAAATGTTATTGGGAAGTTGGCGAATGGAATTGCGGACGATATGGTAACGACGACCTTGCTAGCAGCAACTGCTCCTGTATGGCTTGCACCAGCGATGAATGTACATATGTATGACCATCCAGCCGTAAAGCGAAATTTGGCTCAGTTACAATCTGATGGTTATCAATTTATTGAGCCTTCAGAAGGATTTTTGGCATGTGGTTATGTTGGTAAAGGCCGTTTAGAAGAACCTGAAAAAATAACAGCAATCGTTCAAGAATTTTTTTCAGAGAAGGCAAAGCCATTAGCTAGTAAAACAGTAGTGGTCACAGCTGGAGCGTTTTATGTACCATTAGATGAGCGTCATGTCATTAGCACGCAGTCGAATAGTAGAATTGGACAGGCGATAGCTAAAGAGGCACAAACACTTGGAGCAAATGTAATCCTGCTAGATGAGAAAGCAACAAGCGTGTATGAGCTTGTTGAACAGCTTGAGGATTATAAAAAACAATATCCATCCGCATTTTTTATCCATGCAGCAAATACGCCTACAACTGAAGAGGCACCGATATTATCCGTAGAAGGAATGACCGCAATAACTTTTGGACAAAAGGTTATTGGTGAACCAATAGTAACAATTATGTCAGACAAGTGGATTGATTTTAGTGACACGGCAGAAGTAAATGGTCAAATGTGGGATGCGACAGATGCCAAGCAATTTGCCCAGGCATTTTGGACATATATATTACAGGGTGAGATGCAATGAGTTTTTTGATTGCAGAGGTTATAGTGGATGTTTCGACTTACCATGTAGATCGTCCGTTTGACTATGAAGTTCCTACAGAATGGGCACATGTTATAGAAATGGGCTGTCGTGTAAAAGTACCGTTTGGGCCAAGAAATGTTCTCGGCTTTGTCGTCGGATTAAAAAATGAAACAGATGTACCATCTAACAAAATAAAGTCTATTGCACAAATTTTAGATATTGAGCCTGTATTAACCGAAGAAATGCTGTTAATGGCTAAATGGCTGAAAAACGAAACGATTTGCTATGAAATTGATGCCTTACAGGTTATGCTTCCGTCAGCGCTTCGAGCGAAGTATGAAAAAATCATTACACTACAAACGGAGAAAGATGTTTTACCAGATGAGGTTAATGCTATTTTTGGCAAGCGACAACAGGTTAATTTCAAAGAATTCGAACGTGCTGAATTACTTCCTTTATTAAAGCAGCTTATAACTGATAAAATGGTCAAAATTGAAAATGTTGTGAAGCAACAAGGGAATGTAAAAGAAATACGTATGGTCAAAATTACAGATCATCAGCAAGATATCGACAAGGCTATGGAAGATGCAGCGAGAGCAGCCAAACAGCGCCAACTGATTGAATGGATGGGCAAACATCTTGGGGAGGTTCTTTTGCCGCAGAAAATCTATGAGGAGACAGGTGCATCTTCCACGGTATTACAGTCAGTTATCGAAAAAGGAGCTGCTCACTTTATACAAGAAGAGGTGTATCGAGATCCCTTTACGAAGGAGGTTTCTCGTACTCAATCTTTACAATTGACGGAAGAGCAGCACATAGCATTAAAGGCTATTACTGGATCGATGGAAGAACAGACAGCAAAAACTTTTTTACTACACGGCGTTACTGGGAGTGGTAAAACGGAGATCTATTTGCAAGCAATTCAAAAGGTGTTAGATGAAGGTAAGGAAGCCATTATGCTAGTACCTGAAATATCATTAACACCACAAATGACAGAGCGTTTTCGTAGTCGTTTTGGTGAGATGGTTGCTGTCATGCATAGTGGCTTATCTGTCGGTGAAAAGTATGATGAATGGCGCAAAATTCAACAAGGTAAGGTAAGCGTTGTTGTTGGAGCTCGTTCGGCAATTTTCGCACCTTTTACAAATTTAGGTCTTATTATTTTAGATGAAGAGCATGAATCAACATACAAGCAAGAAGATTCACCACGTTATCACGCTAGAGATGTGGCAATATGGCGAAGTGAATTTTACAAATGTCCTGTTATATTAGGCAGTGCAACGCCTGCGCTGGAATCATTTGCGAGAGCAAAGAAGGGCGTGTATGGTTTGCTATCATTAAAACAACGTGCTTTGCATCAAGCATTACCGACAGTTTTTATTGCGGATATGCGAGAGGAGCTTCAAAAAGGAAATCGTTCCATGTTTTCCGAGCAGCTTGTTGATGCAATACGTGTAAGACTAGAGAAAAATGAACAGATGGTCATGTTTTTAAATCGTCGTGGCTATTCTTCCTTTGTGCTTTGTCGTGATTGTGGAACGGTTGTACAATGCCCAAACTGTGACATCTCGTTAACATATCATCGGACAACAGAGAAATTAAAATGTCATTATTGCGGTTATGACGAACGTGTTCCTCAAATATGTCCACAATGCCAGAGTGAGCATATCCGTTATTTTGGTACGGGAACGCAAAAAGTCGAGGAAGAAATTTATAAGCTGTTTCCTGAGGCGAGGGTTCTCCGAATGGATGTTGATACAACGAAGCAAAAAGGTGCTCATGAAGAAATTTTGCAGGCATTTGGGGAAGGACAGGCAGATATTTTGCTAGGTACGCAAATGATTGCTAAAGGTCTTGATTTTCCTAATATTACGCTTGTTGGTGTACTTAGTGCTGATACATCTCTGCATCTACCCGATTACCGTGCAGCGGAGCGTACATTCCAGCTATTAACGCAGGTTAGTGGTAGAGCGGGACGTCATGATAAGCATGGTGAGGTTATTATTCAATCGTATACACCAGAGCATTATGCAATTGAGTTGGCAAAAATTCAAGATTACGAACCATTTTACGAACGTGAAATGTTTTTACGCCGTCGCTCTAGCTATCCACCGTATTATTATGTAGCACTTGTTCAAATATCTCATGAAGATGTCATGATGGCTGCAGAGTATGCTGGACGTGCGGCAGATTGGCTAAAGGGAAATTTATCAGAACGAGTTGCCATTATAGGTCCAACAACTGCTAGTATCAGCCGTCTCCAAAATAGATATCGCTATCAATGTTTGATAAAATATAAAATTGAACCAAATCTCATTCCAGTATTACAGCGGCTTCTTGCTATGTATCGCGCGGAATGGATTAAACAGGGTATTTTAATGACGGTAGATTTAGATCCGTCAACTATATAAAATGATTCATCACCAGATCGGACATGACATTTTGTTGAAACGTATGTCATGCGGACAGGTTGATTGTAGTGTGGGCTGGGCGACTCCTCAGGGATCAGCAGTCAGTGAACGAAGGCTAAAAGCATGACATCCTGTGGAAACGCCTTCGTGACCAACTTGGGTGCTGTTGTACTTCCCTTTGGCACATATAAAACATTTGCTGGAAAGCGCCCAGCCAGAACGAAAATCAGCTACGAGTTATGATGCTGAACTTATTAAATGCTTAAAGAGTCGTAGCTAGTGATATGGAGTCCAATTATATAAGGTATAACTTTAAATTAGGCATATTGATTGGTAAATATAGGTTTGTTGTTAGCTGATAGAAGAATTTTTTTGTTGCTATCTTGCTAATATATCCCCATTTTTTACTGATTGAAGCGGAGGGGTACTCGACTCCCACAGGAAAGCGAGTAGCCCGTAGCGGAAATCAAAGCCTTTAAAATAACTAAAATGGATAAAAATAGCTAATCAACAGACTTGACCTTAAATATAGAAAAGAGGAACATAACATGGCAATTAAAAAAGTTGTAGAACATCCAGCAAAGGTATTATCAACACCATGCGCGGAAGTAACAGAAATCAATGAAGAAATTATTACATTACTAGATGATTTATATGACACGATGGTTGAATACGATGGCGTTGGTATTGCAGCGCCTCAAATAAATGTAGGATTACGTGTTGCAATTGTCGAGCTTGGCGAAGAACGAGATGTTTTAGAAATGATTAATCCAACTGTTATTAATACGGATGGAGCTGAAGTAGATATTGAAGGATGCTTAAGCTTCCCAGGATTATACGGTGAGGTTGAACGTCCTGATTATGTGAAGATTGAAGCATGTGACCGTGAAGGGCGTGTATATGAGCTAGAAGCGGGAGGTTTTGATGCACGAGCAATTTTACATGAAATCGACCATTTAGATGGCGTGCTATTTGATTCGAAAATCAAACGCATTTTAACTGAAGAAGAGCTTGAAGCAATGTACGCTGAAGAGGAGGAATAATATGACTTCAATAATTTTTATGGGAACACCGGATTTCTCCGTGCCAATTTTGCGTATGCTACATCATGAAGGTTATGATATTAAAGCTGTAGTTACACAACCAGATCGTCCAGTTGGGCGTAAGCGTGTGCTAACACCACAACCTGTTAAGGTAGCAGCGATGGAGTTAGGTTTACCTGTTATTCAGCCTGAAAAACTACGTGGTTCTGAAGAATTACAGCAAATTATTGATTTACAGCCTGACCTAGTCGTAACAGCTGCTTTTGGACAAATTTTGCCAAAAGAATTGCTAGATGCACCATCGCTTGGATGTATTAATGTCCATGCGTCACTTTTACCGAAGTATCGTGGTGGAGCACCTATTCACCAAGCGGTTATTGATGGTGAAAAAGAAACAGGTGTAACGATTATGTATATGGCGCAAAAGCTAGATGCTGGTGATATCATTTCCCAAAAGGCTATCCTAATTGAAAAGGATGATTATACGGGTAGACTATTTGATAAGCTGAGTGCTGTGGGCAGCGATTTATTAAAAGAGACACTTCCTTCTATTATAAATGGAACAAATAATCGTTCCGTTCAGGATGAAGCACAAGTAACCTTTGCAAGCAATATTTCACGTGAACAAGAACGTATCGATTGGACAAAGGATGCTACTACTTTATACAATCAAGTGCGTGGTCTTCATCCGTGGCCAGTTGCCTATACAACATTTGAAGATGGCAACTTTAAAATTTGGTGGGCACAGGTTGGTAACTCTAAGCATGAAACTGTTCCTGGGACAGTCGTTGCGATTTCAAAGGATCATTTTGAAGTTGCTTCAGGAAATGGTACAACACTTGCCCTGTATGATGTACAACCAGCTGGTAAAAAACGCATGACAGCAGAGGATTATTTACGTGGTACAGGTTCTAAATTACAGATTGGGGACCAATTTAAATGAGTAAAAAAAGTGTAGTAATTTGGGATGGAAATGTGCGTGACGCCGCACTTTCTATTCTGTTAGCAGTAGATAAAAATCAAGCCTATAGTAATTTGCTTTTAAATGAAACGATTAAGCGACATAAAATTGAAGCGAAGGATCGTGCTCTTTTAACAGAAATTACGTATGGCACTCTCCAATATAAAATGACACTTGATTACTATTTAGAGCCATTTATTCGTGGTTCAGTAGATCATTGGGTGCGCTGGCTTTTACGTTTATCTTTATATCAAATGCATTATTTAACACGTATACCACCTCATGCTGCGGTGAATGAGGCTGTAGAAATAGCTAAGCGTCGAGGTCACCAAGGGATAGCTTCAATGGTCAATGGTATTTTACGATCTATTTTACGTCAAGGTGTAGCTTCTACTGATGACATTAAAGACCCGATTGAGCGCCTTGCTATTGAAACGAGTCATCCGGAGTGGTTAGTACAACGCTTTGTCGATAACTATGGTATTGATGTAGCGGCTCAAATGTTACATGAAAATAATATACCTCCAGTACAAACTGTACGTGTAAATACGACGAAAGCAAGCGTCGATCAAGCGATTGCCAGTATAGAAGCAGAAGGTTTAACAGCGAAAAAAAGCGATCTAATGCCTGAATGCTTACATGTAACAAATGGTCAGCCAGCTAGAACAAAGGCTTTCCAAGAAGGGCTTATTACTATTCAGGATGAAAGCTCCATGATTCCAGCAAATGTGTTAAATCCATCTCCTGGCATGCGCGTTTTAGATATGTGTGCAGCACCAGGTGGAAAAACTACACATATAGCTGAGATTATGAAGAATGAAGGGTCGATTTTAGCGACCGACCTTCACCCTCATAAATTAGATTTAATCGACCATAATACGGATCGTCTAGGGATTGATATAGTAGAGACTGCTCCTATTGACGGACGTAAGGCACCGGATTTTCTACAACTAGAATCATACGACGCTATTTTAGTCGATGCCCCTTGTAGTGGTTTAGGTGTTATGCGCCGCAAGCCAGATATTAAATATACAAAACGTGAAGAAGATTTAGAAAACCTTCAAAAAATACAATTAGCGCTATTAGATGCTGCAACAAAAGTATTGAAAATAGATGGCAAGCTTGTGTACAGTACATGTACAGTAGATAAAAGAGAGAATGAAGGTACTGTCGATGCCTTTTTATCAACGCATCCAGAAATGGAAGCTATACAACTAGAATCTTTACCAACAAAATTAGCGGAAAAGCAAGCAAATGGCATGCTTCAAGTCTTTCCACAAGACTTCGGCAGTGACGGTTTCTTCGTTGCCGCCTTTCGTAAAAAAGGAGAATCCAACTAATGGTGGATCAAGAGAAATTTAATGAGCGTATAAACGACTTAGTTGACGAAGCGGAAGACAAGCCTGTTCGACGCGCAAAAAAAGAAAAACCAAATTTAAAGGAATCGGTATACTCATTACAGCCGAAACAACTAGAAGAATGGTTAAAGGAAAATGGTGAAAAGCCGTTCCGTGCGGCGCAAATTTTTGATTGGCTTTATAATAAACGAGTAAAAACATTTGAAGATATGTCTAACCTTTCAAAGGGATTACGTGAAAAGCTTGAAGCAAGTTTTTCATTAACGACATTATCAACAATTATTAAACAGGAATCTAAAGATGGTACGATCAAGTTTTTATTCCAATTACAAGACGGCTATTCTATTGAAACTGTATTAATGCGTCATGAATATGGCAACTCTGTTTGTGTGACGACACAAGTAGGCTGCCGAATTGGCTGTACGTTTTGTGCCTCAACTTTAGGTGGTTTAAAGCGACACTTATTAGCAGGGGAAATCGTGGAGCAAGTTGTAAAAGTACAGCAGACTTTAGATGAAGTGGGCGAACGTGTATCACATATCGTCATTATGGGTATTGGAGAACCTTTCGATAATTATGATGCGATGATGAACTTCTTAAAAGTCATCAATCATGAAAAAGGGTTAAACATTGGTGCTCGTCACATCACTGTATCAACATCAGGAATAGTTCCTAAAATTTATCAATTTGCTGATGAACAGCTACAAATCAACTTTGCAGTTTCCTTACACGCACCAAACCAAGAAGATCGTCAAAAACTTATGCCAATTGCACGTGCTTATAAGTTAGATGAATTAATGGAAGCCGTTCAATACTATACTAAAAAAACGGGCAGACGTGTTACTTTTGAGTATGGTTTAATGTCTGGTGAAAATGATTCAGTTGAAATTGCAGAAGAATTATCTGCTTTAATAAAAGGAATTAAATGCCACGTGAACTTAATTCCTGTAAACTATGTACCAGAACGTGATTATGTTCGTACATCTCGAAGTCAGATTTTTGCCTTTGAAAAAACATTAAAGAAGAATGGTATTAACGTAACGATCCGCCGAGAGCAAGGTGCTGATATTGCAGCAGCGTGTGGTCAATTACGTGCGCAAGAGAGATCTGAAGAGACGAGGTGACCAGTGTTGGAATACACAGTCGAAAGTGATATTGGGTTAAAACGGGCAATTAATGAAGACCGTGCGGGATTTTTTAATCGCCAAGACGGGTTTGCACTAGCACTTGTAGCTGACGGCATGGGTGGTCATAATGCTGGCGATGTAGCGAGTGATATGGCGATGAAACAGATGGAAACCGTTTTTTTACAGGCAGAGGCACATCATTTTGCGTCAACAACATCAAAAAAAGAGTGGTTATTACAAGCAGTCAAGCAATTGAATAAAAGTATATATGACTATTCTTTATCACATGAAGACTGTAAAGGAATGGGCACGACGTTTATTGCAGTGTTAATTGAAAAAAATCATTGCTTTATCGCACATGTTGGTGATAGTCGTGTGTATTATTTCTTTGACGATGGTGCACAACAAATAACAAGAGATCACTCTTATGTAAATGTTCTGGTTGAAAATGGTGAAATTAGTGAAGAGGAAGCGTTGACGCATCCGAAGAAAAATTTCATTTTAAAGGCAGTTGGTACAGAAGAAACGATTGAGCCAGACTTTTATGAAGTTGATTTAGCATCAGAATCGTATTTACTCATTTGCTCTGACGGTTTAAGCAATAAACTTACAGTGTATGAAATGGCATCAATTATTACGTATCCAGATTCAGTAGAAGAAAAAGGACGAAAACTTGTAGAATTAGCAAATGCAAGCGGGGGAGAAGACAACATCTCCCTCGTGCTGCTCACAAGGCAAGATGAGGAGGTGTAAGTATGCTTGTAGGTAAACGAATTAGTGACCGCTATAAAATTATAGGGCTTATAGGTGGCGGTGGTATGTCCAATGTTTATTTAGCGCATGACATGATTTTAAACCGTGATGTAGCGATCAAAATATTGCGTTATGATTTTGCCAATGAGGATGAATTGTATCGCCGTTTCCAACGTGAAGCACTTTCTGCTACAAGCCTTACACATCCGAATATCGTTAGTGTTTATGATGTCGGTGATGATGGTGACCTACATTATATTGTGATGGAATATGTCCAAGGGAAAACATTAAAGCAGTACATACAGGAATTTGCACCAATTTCTCCTGCCAGATGTGTGCATATTATGAAGCAGTTAACGTCAGCAATTGCCAATGCTCATGAAAATCATATTATCCACCGTGACATTAAACCTCAAAATATTTTAATGGATGCAGAAGGTAATGTGAAAATAACTGATTTTGGTATAGCGATGACGCTGAGTGCTACATCATTTACACAAACGAACTCCGTGCTTGGAACGGTGCATTATTTATCGCCTGAGCAGGCTCGTGGTGGTACAGCAACAAACAAATCTGATATTTATGCACTTGGCATTGTTTTATATGAATTATTAACTGGGGAATTGCCATTTTCAGGCGAGTCAGCTATTTCTATCGCACTTAAACATTTACAAGCGGAGACGCCATCAGTTCGTGCCTTCGATGCTACAATTCCACAAAGTGTGGAAAATGTTGTGCTAAAAGCTACAGCAAAAGATGCTTCTCATCGTTATTCAACTGTAGATGAAATGCAAGCAGATTTAGAAACAGTTTTATCGCCGAATCGTATGAATGAACCGAAGTTTGTCATACCGGTAGATAATGATGTGACGAAGGCTATTCCGATTATAAAAGAACCAACTGCACATAAAGACGAAGATTTAACGAAGACAAGAGTAATCGAACCAATTACACAATCAACGCCGAAACCCGAAGCGAAGAAGCCTATTGAAAAGACAGTACCTGTAAAGAAAAAGAAAAAGAAAAAATGGCCAATAGTTGTTGCTGGGTTAGTAATAGCAGCGATCGCCATTTTCCTATTCGTTTTCTTTGGAACAGATCTATTTAATCCAAAAAAGGTACCTGTACCTAGTGTGGCTAATATGACAGTTGAAGAGGCTACTAAGAAATTAGAGGCTGAAGGCTTTACGGTGGGTCAGTCGCCACAGGAGCGTTATGACGAGGACGTCGAAAAGGATAAGGTTATAGAAACTGACCCTACAGAGGGTACGGAGCGTGTAAAAGGCACAGAAGTAGACTTAATCGTGAGTCTTGGGGTAGAAATGACGAAAGTGGAAGATTATAGAGGCCAGCAAATCAGCCAAGTTCAATCAATGCTAAAGGATAAATTTTTAGATTCTGAAGTTAGCTATGTAAATTCAAAAGATCCTGAAGGACAAATTATTGAACAAGAGCCAGCACCACAAGAAGAGGTAGTCGCTAAGAATACAATAATGAAATTTACGGTAAGCGCAGGTGTAAAAATGATTACCGTAGATGATGTTGTGAAGTACACTAAAGCTCAAATGGATGAGTATGTAAGAAGAGAAGGCTTGACATGGCGTGTTGTTCGTGAAGAAAATGATGATACAATACCAGCTGGAAGTGTTAAATCACAATTGACAAGAGCAGGAACGCAGGTTGAAGCGGGCACCGCAATCGCTGTTATTTTAAGTAAAGGACCTGCAGCAAGACCTGATAAAACTTTGGTGATACCTGTGAAAATTGAATATAAGCCAAATGAAGAAGGTTTAGAGCAAACTATTCGAATTGATATTCAAGATAAAAACCATAAAATGTTAACAACAGTTGAAACATTTACTATTACGGCTGATCAAGAGCACCGAATACAGCTTGTTATTGGAGATGGTCAGGATGCAGCCTATAAAATTATTCGTGATTCAGAAATTATAGATGAAAAAACAATCAACTACGATGATGTCAAATAAGGGGGAATTGGATGGCGCAAGGCCAAATTCGTAAAGCATTAAGCGGTTATTACTATGTATATGATGGAGAAGAACTAATTCAATGTCGAGGACGTGGGGTATTTCGCAATCGAGGGGAATCCCCACTCGTTGGCGACATCGTAGAATATACTCTGGAAACAAAAGGCTCGGACGGCACTATTCAAAAAATTATGGAACGCCAAAATGAATTAGTACGTCCCCCTATAGCCAATATTGATCAAGGCATTCTTGTGTTTTCTGTAAAAGAACCTAATTTTAATACAATTTTACTCGATCGTTTCTTAGTTGTTTTAGAGTCATTTTATGTTCATCCGATTATTTGTTTAACAAAGATGGATCTGCTAGAAGATCATGAACGTGAGGAATTGCAAGGCTATATAGCAGATTATGAGCGTATGGGTTATACCGTGCTACAAACCTATAAGGGTGAGGAAGAATTAGTTGAACGACTACAACCTATTTTAAAGGAGAAAACCTCCGTATTAGCAGGGCAATCTGGAGTTGGAAAATCTACACTACTAAATACATTGATTCCAGATTTGAATTTAAAAACAGGCATTATTTCACAAAGCTTAGGGCGTGGTAAACATACAACTCGCCATGTCGAACTAATCGAAGTATGTGACGGTTTATTAGCAGATACTCCAGGATTTAGTTCATTTGATTTTGATGAAATCGAAAAAGAAGAATTAGGCGCATGTTTCCCCGAAATGGCCCGTATGGCAGATGATTGTAAATTTAGAGGCTGTTTACACTTGAAGGAGCCGAAATGTGCAGTAAAAGCAGCGGTGGAGACGGGGGAAATTCGTGACTACCGCTATAAACATTACGAACAATTTTTACAAGAAATTATGGATCGAAAGCCGAGGTATTAATGATGATACAAATAGCACCATCAATTTTAGCAGCCAACTTTGCTAAATTAGGAGAAGAAGTTAAGGAAGTAGAAAAAGCAGGTGCACAGCTTATTCATATCGATGTTATGGATGGTCATTTTGTGCCAAATATTTCATTTGGCTCTATCGTATTAGACGCCATTCGTCCTTTAACGGATTTACCATTAGATGTACATTTAATGATCGAAAATCCTGATCAGTATATTGAACAATTCGCCAAAGCAGGGGCAGACTATATTACGGTGCATGTAGAAGCTTGTCGCCATTTACACCGTACAATCCAATTAATTCGTTCATTTGGAGTCAAACCGGGTGTTGTATTAAATCCACATACACCAATAGAATCCATTCAACACATATTAGAGGATATTGATATGGTGTTGTTCATGACTGTGAATCCAGGGTTTGGCGGGCAAAAATTCATTCATTCTGTAGTGCCAAAAATTGAAGCATTAGCAGCTATTATTAAAGAACGTAATCTTGATATTGCTATAGAGATCGATGGTGGAATTAATGCAGAGACTATTGTTCCTTGTGCAAAAGCAGGAGCAACTATTTTTGTAGCTGGTTCAGCAATTTATAGTAAAGAAGATCGTACAGCGGCACTTCAAGAAATCTTAGCTGCTGGTGAGGCAGCGATTCAAGGATGACTAAAGTCGTTGTTTGTGCAGGTGGACCAAAAGAGGAACTCTGTTCATTTAGTCCGTTTAAAGAGCAAAGTGATGTATTATTTATCGGAGCTGATCGAGGAGCGCTATATTTAATCGAGCAAGACATCACACCACATGCCATAGTAGGAGATTTTGACTCTTTATCAAAAGAGGAATACGAACTGGTGATGGCACATACAAATGATAGACAACGATTCCAAGAAGAAAAAGATGAAACAGATACGGACTTAGCGCTATTAAAAGCCTTGACCTATACACCACTAGAAATTGTTCTTACAGGTGTTACGGGTGGACGTTTAGATCATTATGAGGCGGCAGTTCGTTCGATTTATCGTTTACAAAAAGAGTATCCACACGTAGTATTGAAGATTATTAATCATGCAAATATGTTGCAATTTTTAATGCCAGGCAAGCACATCATAGAAGCAGATAAGCAATATCGTTATTTATCTTTCTTTGCACATGAAGAGCCGATTAAAGATGTTACATTAAGGCAAGTAAAATATGAAACAACAAATGAAGAAATCTCTCTTGGTACATCCCGCTTTACAAGTAATGAAATAATAGGCAATTCAGGGTCTATATCTTTCTCACAAGGCATATGTTTAATGATAAGAAGCATAGATTAGCGTAAGGGGGAGAGAGTCCTGAAAGTATATACATTCCAGCTGCCGAAATTTGTAAGCAGTATTACGCGTACGTGTATCAACATTTTCAAAAAAGATAAGAAAGTAAAAAAATCCGACTAACACTAGTCGGATTTTTTTGTGGTGTTGAAAAAATGGTCAAGGAATTCTTTGTGAATATTGTGGTGGGTAATTTCCGTTCCAGGCTACTCGCTTTGTCGCTGCCGCTTCGCTTTCGCCCCCTCCCTTTGCAGAAGAACTATACTTTATATTATATCGCAACTGCCATTCCTATAGATTTATAAGCGCTTTGTTGAGTTGGACAGCTATATGTAAAGAAAGCCGCTAGCAATTACGTTTCTTTGTCATTGCTTGCGGCTTAGTCATTTTATTGTATTTATAGTAAATCCACTAGTAGGATGATTAAATACGACTTATTCATGTAAATAAATACTCATAAAGGCGGTTGATAGCTTGCCTAGTTATTGAGAAAGAAAAAAATCGATTTGCGCCAAATGCGAAATCGATTTTTTGGAAGCGGCGATTAAACGCGCTCGATTTTACCTGATTTTAATGCACGAGCAGAAACCCATACACGTTTTGGTTTACCGTCTACTAAGATACGAACTTTTTGAAGGTTAGCACCCCAAGAACGTTTGCTAGCGTTCATAGCGTGGGAACGGTTGTTACCAGTACGAGCTTTACGCCCAGTGATTACACATTGTTTTGGCATGTTGTATTCCCTCCTTACTGTCAATGCTGAAAGATTATTATTTCAGTTCGGTATTTCACATACCATAATAATTTAACATACGATGACGTTCAGTGCAATAGTTTTCACATAACCTTTCAAGAAAAAAACCTTTACAGACTAAAAACACTTGTTAAATAATGGGTGATAATTCCTAGATGAAACAATTATTAGGAGAAATAATTGGAAGTTTTCAATTTTATTCCGCCCGATTGGAGAAGGCTCATAATCAGTAGGGGATAAAGAAAACTCACTTCCATAACGTTTTATTTTCCTCGGTAGCCAAGCTTCATGGAAACACGTTTACCAGTTTTCACTAAACGCTCTGTAAGAGTATTAGTATGTTCTGCTGAAGCGTTAAAGCTAACAAAACCTATACTTATTGCACCGACTATTTCATTGAAACCATTTACAATGGATACTGCGATCGAGGATGTTCCAGCCGTTCTTTCCCCATGACTAATGGCAAACCCTTGTAGCCTAATTTGATCGAGCTGTGACTCTAATTCAGAGATTTCTTCATGAGGAATAAGCTGTTCAATAATTTCCCTTGCTTGAGAAATAGGCATTGTGGCTAAAATTGCTTTATTTGCAGCCCCGATATTCATCGGAATACGAATGCCTAACTGATCGTAAATTCGAATCGGGTTAGTTGTACTGTCAATTCTTTCAATGATAATTGTATCTAAACCAGCGGGCTTACTTAAATAGACGCTTTCCTCGACTTCTCTTGCTAAACACTCTAGTTCTGGCCTAATTTTACTAATGTAGTCCATCGTATCATACACTTGTAGGCCAAGTTCCATCCATATTGTACCGAGACGATATTGTTTAGTTTGATCGTCTTGTTCAATCATTCCCTCTTTAATCATCGCTTTTAAAATTCTATGTAGTGTACTAAGTGGTAAATTGCATCTTGCCGAAAGCTCTGAAATGGACAAACTGTTTTCATTTGCTTCAGAAGCCAAAACTTTAGCGATTGTCATAGCTCGTTCTAATAATTGCATTTATAACCCACCTCTCTTTCATTTATTTTATTTTTATTCATTGTCTACGTCTAGATACATAATCGTGGATATTTGTTTTGTTATCCTTAAAGAGAATGAATATATAAATTTTTCTAAATATATTGACATTATATCTTAAAGCACATATATTTTTCATATAAACTTTCCTCTTAACGGAAACGTTTTCCACTACTCGGAAAAGGGGTGAAAGGAATGCATTATTGTTCATCAATGTATGCACCTTTGAGACACGTAATAGTAAAACATCCAAAAGATGCTTTCCGAAACCAAGAACATCTTAGCGATGAATGGAAAACATTTAACTACTTATCGGAACCTAGCTATAATGAGGCTCTTAAAGAATATGCACAATTTATGAGCATTCTAGAAAAGTATGTTGAAAAAATTGATTTTTTACCAGAATCAGATGAAGTAGGGCTCGATTCGCTGTATGCGCATGATCCAGTAAAATTCACACCAAATGGTGCTATTATCTTAAAATCCGGTAAAAAATCAAGACAGCCAGAAGCAGCTGTTTATAAAGAGTTTTTACAGGAAAAGGGTATTCCGGTTATTAGAGAATTGACTGGAGAGGCGGTATCAGATGGTGGCGATATTGTTTGGCTTGATGATCGTACATTTGTTGTAGGTCGAGGGTATCGAACGAATGATGAAGCTATTCGTCAGCTAAAAGACATGACGAAGGATGTGGTCGATGAATTCATTGTTGTGCAGCTACCGCATGATTTAGGTGAAGCAGAATGTTTACACTTAATGTCTTTCATTAGTATGGTAGATAAGGATTTAGCGGTTGTACATTCACGATTAATGCCAGTTTTCTTCCGTCAGCTTCTAATCGACCGAGGTATTCAATTAGTTGAGGTGCCGAAAGATGAGTATGATGCGCTAGGTTGTAACGTTCTAGCACTTGCGCCTAGAGTATGTATTGTTCCAATTGGAAATCCAATGACCAAGCAACAATTACTTCATGCAGGTGTAACAGTTTATGAATATAAAGGAAATGAAATTTCGATAAAAGGAACAGGTGGACCAACATGTTTAACCTGCCCAGTAGTAAGAGAAAAAAAGGAGATGAAGTAAAATGTTTAAAAATGTTATTGTAAAAGACCCAGGAAATAGTTATGTAAATGGTTTAACGACTAGCGACTTAGGAAAACCGATTTTAGAAAAATTATTTGAGCAGCATGAAAAATATGTTGAAGCCTTAAAAAGATGTGGCGTGGAGGTTACACAGCTTCAAGCGAATGAAGCCTTTCCAGATTCAACATTCGTAGAGGATACGGCTGTTTTAACATCTGAATTTGCCATTATCTCAAATCCAGGGGCCGAAGCTCGTAATCGTGAGATTGAGGAGATCGTACCAGCAGTTAAAAAGTTCTATGAAAAATTATATTATATCGATGGCCCTGGAACACTTGATGGCGGAGATGTATTGCAGGCAGAAAAAAATTTTTATGTCGGCATCTCAGATCGTACAAATGAAGAAGGGGCTCGACAATTTAAAGAAATCGTAGAAAAAGAAGGCTATGAGGCAACGATTGTTCCGCTAAAAGAATTTTTCCATTTAAAGACGGGCATCGCGTATGTTGGAGAAAATCGTATGGTAGTAGCGGGGGAGTTTATCGATCATCCTGCATTCGAATCCTATGAAAAAATTATTATTCCAAAAGAAGATGAGTATTCAGCAAACTGTATTCAAGTAAATGATTATGTCATTATTCCAGCAGGCTATCCAGAAACAAATCGTAAATTAAACGATTTAGGCTACCAAACAATTGAGCTTGAAATGTCGGAATTTAGAAAACATGATGGTGGGCTAAGTTGTTTGTCATTACGTTTTTAGTTCAATAAAAAAATACCCAATCAATATCAACTATGTCTCGGCATAATTCCATGACACCCGCTGAAAGAAGTCAAATGTGGATAAATTGATTGGGTACTTTAGTAGAATTGATATCAGAATATTCAATATATTGATTACAACTAGAGAGTGGGGATGGATGTTGAGTAAAGGGGAACAACGGCAAGATCATCAATTAAACCGTTCAATGAAGAGTCGTCATTTATTAATGCTATCGCTCGGAGGAGTTATTGGAACGGGGCTATTTTTAAATGTTGGCTTTACAATTAATCAGGCAGGTCCTGGAGGGGCATTAATTGGTTATTTATTTGGTGGCTTAATATTGTACATGGTTATGAATTGTCTTGGAGAATTAGCGGTGTATATGCCTGTAACTGGTTCTTTCCAAACCTATGCAACACGTTTTATTAGTCCTTCAGCAGGATTTTCTTTAGGATGGATGTATTTTGTCGGATCAGCCGCCACAGCGGGGGTGGAATTTACAGCAGCAGGAATTTTGATGCAGCATTGGTTCCCGCATGTTCCTATTTGGATTTGGTGTGCCGTATTTATGGTCCTGTTATTTACTCTAAATGCATTAACAACAAGAGGCTTTGCGGAAGCGGAATTTTGGTTTGCAAGTATTAAAGTTATTGCGGTGATTGCATTTATCGTTATAGGAGTTGCAGCAATCTTTGGAATGATTCCGTTAGCTGATCGTCCGACACCACAATTTACGAATTTAGCACCATCTGGTTTATTTCCGGCAGGTATTTCAATCATATTTGTCACAATGATGAATGTTATCTTTTCTTATCAAGGTTCTGAACTTGTTGGTATTGCTGCAGGAGAAACTGAAAGTCCGGAAAAAAATATTCCTCGGGCAATAAAGACAATTCTTTTTAGGATTATTGTTTTCTATATTGCTTCTATTATTGTTTTATCTGCGATATTCCCTTCAACGGAGCTTGGACTATTGGAAAGTCCATTTGTCACATTGATGAATTTAGCTGGTGTTCCATATGCAGCTGGCATCATGAACTTTGTTATTTTAACGGCGATATTATCAGTAGGTAACTCGTGTCTTTATGCGTCCACACGTTTATTATGGTCGATGTCAAAAGAGGGAATGGCGCCTAAACTATTTGGACGACTAACGAAAAATAAAGTGCCATTTAATGCACTCGTTTTTACGATGCTTTTCTCGCTGCTTTCTTTATTAACGAGTGTGATGGAAGCAGATGCAGTATTTGTTTTACTCATGTCTATTGCAGGAATTTCTGTAACAATTTCATGGATGGGAATTTGCGCATCTCAATTGATGTTCCGGTATCGTTATGTGAAAGCAGGAGGGGATGTGGCTAATTTAAAATTTAAAACGCCATTTTATCCATTGATCCCGGTGTTCTGTATTATTTTTTGTATGCTAATTCTTGTCTTTTTAGCATTCGATCCAACACAAAGAGCTGGTTTATTATATGGAGTTGGGTTCTTTATTGCTTGCATGATTTTCTATAAATTGAAATTGAGTAAATCAAATACAGTTTCTTCTGAGATTAGCTCGTCACCATGATGTGTGGCTGATGTCCGTTTCCGCCTGAGCGTTTTGTTGCTGTCGCTACGCTTTCGCACAGTTAAAACATTTGTTGTTGCTGTCGCTACGCTTTCGCACAGTTAAAACATTTGTTGTTGCTGTCGCTACGCTTTCGCACAGTTAAAACATTTGTTGTTGCTGTCGCTACGCTTTTGCACAGTTAAAACATTTGTTGTTGCTGTCGCTACGCTTTCGCACAGTTAAAGCATTTGTTGTTGCTGTCGCTACGCTTTTGCACAGAGCAAACCTTCCTAGGGCGTACGATGATCCTGCTATGTCTTAATAAATGTCATCCACAACTTTTGGTGAACACCAATATGAGGAATCGTTTGATTTACATTGAAACGAAATGCTTCGATTTTGAGAAAATGAAGGAGAATGATTATGACTAATTATCTTTGGAATACACCTGAAAAACTACGCGCATTATTATGTGAACTTGTCAGTTGGGTAACTAAACTGTTACAACGAATTTAGACAAAACTATACAAATCTGTATAGAAACATAAATTTATAACAGAATACCCTTCGTATCAAGCGATTGGTGCGAACTCCACGTTAATTGCTTTTAACTCCTAAAGCCTTGTGACCAAAGCGGAGCTGGAAACGGCAGACGT